>JBOGWY010000031.1:0-5961 GCA_050694015.1 Actinomycetota bacterium
ATGTGAGACAGAGGTGCCGAGACTTCACAGGTTTGCTCGGACGCCGGGGGGCTACCCACGGGCTACCGAAGCCCTCAAGACAGAGGCCCCGAACGTCTGTTCAGGGCCTCTGTCCTGCGAACTTCTGAGTTGCAGGGGCGGGATTTGAACCCGCGACCTCCGGGTTATGAGCCCGGCGAGCTACCAGACTGCTCCACCCTGCCCCGCCATGATAACGGGACGTGCGGAGAAGGGATCACGCGGCGAACTGACCCCGCTCAGGACGCGCCTCGCGACGACTCGAGCAAACGTTCCGACCCGCCCGCCCGAAAACCGTCTGATGGGCGTGATCACCGACTCCGCAAAGTTCAGCGGGAGAGTTGCTCGGCTCGCTGTAGGAGTTGGCCCAGACGTTCGATGAGGCGTCCGTAGGTTTCGAAGTCGCCGCGGGCGAGTGCTTCTTGAGCTTGGGCGTAGACCTTACCGGCCTGCGCGACGATCCGGCGCAGCTCCCGGTCGACGTCGCCGGTGGGCTCCTCCGGTTCCGAAGGCTCGTCGGGCTCGGTGGGCTCTTCCGGTTCTTCGACCCCAGGTGTCACGCCGAACAGGTCCGCGAGCGCCCCCTCGAACGAGTCGCCCAACGCGACCTCCTGGCCAAACACGAGCACGACGCGCTTGAGCTCGGGGATCCCTCCGTCCTCGGCTTCGAGGAATACCGGCTGCACGTACAGGATCGACTCCTCGATCGGAAGGATGACCAGCGAGCCGAAGATGAGCTGCGACCCCTCCTGGCCGAGCAGGGTCCGGTCGCGCGAGAACTCGGCATCCTGGTTGATGAGGTTGCGCACCTGCGATGGACCCTCGACGACCGTCTGACGGGGGAACTGCAGCGTGAGGAACTCGCCGTACTTGTCGGGATCGGAATGCGCCGCCAGCATGGCCACCATGTTGTTCTTGTTGCGCGGGGTTACCGGACGCACGAGCATGAACTCCTGTTCCGTTTCGCCGGGGAGCTGGATCAGCAGGTAGGTCGAATCGACCCGATCCGACGTCGGCTCCGTAGTGAGGACACCCTCGAGTTGCGCGCCGTTGGCGCTGCTCGGGATCGCCCACTCATCCTCGCGCGCGTACAGGCCCTCGGCGTCGTTGATGTGGTACGAGAGGAAGACCTCGGTCTGCAGCTCGAAGAGGTCTTCGGGATAGCGGAAGTGTGCCTTGAGCTCGTCCGACGGCTCTTCTTCGGTGAACAGGGCCGGGAACGCGTTGCGCCACGCCTGGATCATCGCGTCGTCGTCATCCACGATGTAGAACTTCATCGTCCCGTCGTAGGCATCTACGACGACCTTCACCGAGTTGCGGACGTAGTTGATGTCCCCGCCGAGCAGTCCCGACTCGTCGGTGCCCGTGATCGTCGACGCGTCGTATAGCTCCGAGTACGGGTACAGAGACGTCGAGGTGTACGCGTCCATGATCCATACGAGGTCCCCGTCGACGACCGCGATGTAGGGATCGTGATCGAGCGAGAGGAACGGCGCCGCTCGGCGAACGCGATCCCGGACGTTCCGGTACAAGAGGATCTTGGACTCATCGGTGATCAGGTTCGACAGGATCAGGTTGGTGTCCGACTCCCGGACGGCGAACGCCAACTGCCGCAGGAAGCCGCCGACGCCGACGCCCCCCTCGCCCTCGTACTGGCTCCGGGCGACGCCCTCCTGCTGCGGGTAGTCGATCTCCTCCTGGTCGGTGTTGACGATGGAGTACTCGTCGGGATCGAACTCCTCGCCGTAATAGATGCTGGGCTGCTCGGCCCCCAGCTCATCGGCTCCCGCCGCGATCGTGCCCGGGACATCGCGCACGAGGAAGCTCGGTTGTCCGGACGCGGTCGCCTCGTTGGCTAGGCTCGAGACGATCCCGTAGCCGTGCGTGTACTGCAGGTGCAGGTTCGACCACTTCTGCGACTGCTCCGGCAGGTTGTCAAGTTCGAGCTCACGACTCGAGATAAGTACCTGCCGCGTCTGCCCGTCGATCTCGTAGCGATCGATGTCGACGTCGGGGAAGGTGTAGTAGGGCCTGATCGCCTGTAGTTGCTCGTATGCGTTCTTCAGGACGTTCGGGTCCCACAGCCGTACGTTCTGCAGCAGCGCCTGGTTGGCCTCAAGGCGCTCCGATGTGAGCTGGTCCGACGCGGGATAGCCCTGGGTCTCGACATCGTCGAGTCCGAACCCGAAGCGAGTCGCCTCGATGTTGCGCGCGATGTAGTCGCGCTCGCGCGGGAGCTCGTTCGGCTCGACCGAGAACCGTTGTATCGCCCACGGCCACACGCCACCGGCGAGGAACGCGAAGAGGATCCAGATCCCCACCGCGGCGAGAGGCAACGACAAACGGCGCACCCAGATGTTCGCGACGAACAACAGTGCGGAGATCACCGAGATGATCGCGAGGAGCTTCAGCGCCGGCAGTTGGGCGTTCACGTCGGTGTAGCTCGCGCCCGTCACGACGCCGCGGGTCGAGAAATTCAGTTCGAACTGTCCCAGCCAGTACTGCGCCGCGCGGGTCAGCGCCAGGGCGCCGAGGAGCACCGACACGTGGGCCAGCGCGCCGCTCGAGAGCCCGGCTAACCGGCGTTCCGGGCGGATCGCGCCGTGGAAGTAGTGCGCAACGAGGCTGAAGATCAGCGTGGTGATGAGGGCGGAACGCAACTGCGCGAGGACGAGGTCGTAGAACGGGAACTCGAAGACGTAGAAGCCCGCGTCGCGACCGAACTGCGGATCGTCGACACCGAAGGACACGCGGTTCGCCCACAAGAGCACCGTCTCCCACTGGGCGCTGACGACGAGCCCGGTGAGGAGCCCGACCAACAAGGCGAGCCCGATCCGCGCCCATCGCAGATAGGGACGGATCGCGTCCCGGTACCGATCGAAAGGATCGGGACGCCCCGTCGGACGAGTGTTGTAGCGAGGCGCCAGGCGCGCCGCGAGGACGAGGTTCCCCCACACGAGCAAAGCCGTCACCAGCCCGGCGATGATCCCGACGCCGAACTGGGTCCTCAGGCTCGTCCACAGCACCGAAACGAATCCGACCTCCTGGAACCACAGGACGTCCGTGTAGAAGTAGGCGAAGAAGTTCGCGGTGAGGACGAGGAAGACGAGGATGCCGATGACGATGGCACCCCGCCTGCGGCGCGGTTCCGGCGCCGGGCGTGGCTTCATGCCACGCAGGTTAAACGCCCTTTATCAGTTCGATGCCAGGTGGGTCCAGGATGTCGAGGTCGCGGCTCGTGGGCGACGGCTCCGGCTCGGGCTCGCTGTTGGGTCCCGGTGGGAGCTCGTCCTCGATATCCTCGACCGTACAGCTCGCGAAGTCGGCGCAGTCGTCGGACTCACCGCCGCCGTTCCCGTTCCCGTCCCCGTCGCCGTTGCCGCCACCGGTACTGCCGGTGATGACGGTCTCGTCGTCACCGCCGGTGCCGGGGGCCGATCCGGACGAGCCCTCGGACACGGCGATCACGAACTCCGGGCTACCCCCGCCTCCGCCGGCCAGGACCTGCGTACCGAGGATCAGATCCGAGAGTTGCGCGAGCAATGGAGTTGCACGCACTTCGAGGATCGTCGCCGCGACACCCCATCGGGCACCGGCGTCGTAGAGGTCGAACGCTTGCTTGAACGAACGCTCGAGCGAGCGGTCCCTGTCGTTGGTTGCGATCGTGAACCCGACGAGCAGATCGGCGGGGGCACGTCGCAGGAACGGACGCATGAAATCGACCTTCGCGGCACCGGCGAGATCGGCGAAGTAATCGAGGGGGGGTCGCGAGCCGTCGAGCTGCCGCGAGAAACCGATCGCGAGACGATCGAGATCCTCCGTCAGGTTGACGACCTCACCGATGTACTCCTCGTCCCACCCGTCGTACGTGAGCTCGTACGGTGACGCGGCGTCCGGAAGATCCCCCGCCGCGATGTCGACCTCGTAAAGGGGGCGCATCGCGATACGACCTTCACCCGGAGCCGACAGCGTCACGTTCGCGCTGTAGCTCGCAGCGCGCGACGCACCGAAGCCGCGATCGAGCCGGAACCTGCCGTCTGAGAATGACGCGGTGGCATCGTCGAACAGAACCTTCATGTCCTCGCCGGGAGCGTTCGCGAGCAGGCTTCCACTCTGGCCTTCGATCGTGCTGGTGGAACGGATGCGAACGCGCGCGGTGCCCTTGAGCGAGTTGAGCGAGACCTCGCGATGTGCCTCGAGCTCGAGTTCGGCAACCCCGTCGCGGCCCTTCACCACCACGACGTCCTGAGGCTGGAGGTCGTGGGTGTCGGTTACCTTGATCACCTCGCTGCCGCGATGAAGGGTGACCTCCCCACCCAGCGCACGTATCGTCATCGGCCCGATGTCGTCGTCCGACGAGCACGCGCCTCCGAAGAGCGCGACGACGAGAATGACGCCGAGAAGGGAGTGACGGAAAGTCATGCTGAGTGAGTGTCCTATCTGCCCGGTTGCATCCGCTTTCACCTAAGTCTCTAGAAGCTCTCTACGTAGGTGAATAGTCCATGGGAACCACTTTCGTAGCCGTGGATAACTAGTCATTCACCATCAGCCGCCGGGATGGCGATCGTGAGCCTGGTGCCGTGCTCCGGCCGGCTCTCGACCGTCACCGAGCCGTCGTGCGCCTGGACGATGCGCTGTACGAAGGCCAAGCCTAGCCCCAGGCCCCCGAAAGTGCGGGTCTCGGACCCATCCAATTGATGGAAATCCGAGAAGATCAGCGGGATGTCGTCGGCCGGGATCCCGATGCCCTCGTCCGAGATGCTGACCTCTACCAGCCGTCGGAGCAGATCGCCATCGCCGGCGGGGGCCCCCTTCACCTCGAGCCTGATCGTCCCACCGTAGGGACTGAACTTCATGGCGTTGTCGAGGACTTCCTCGAGCGACCTCCGCAACAGACGCTCGTCCCCGACGACCTGCGGGACCTGCTGGTGTATGTCGGTCACAACGGAGTGACGATCGCTCCGCTTCGACCATTCGTTCGCGAGCTCCTCGACCATCATCGAGATATCGACCGCCGTTGTCTTCGGCGACAAGCGGCCCGCTTCCATCGCCGAGAAGTCCACCAGCAGATGCACGATGCGCTCGAGCCGCGTGGTGGACTCGAGGATGCCGGCCACGAACTTCTGTGCCTTGTCCGGCGGCACGTCCTTGCGCCCGAGGATCTCCGCGTAGCCCTTGATCGGCGTGAGTGGAGTACGGAGCTCGTGTGAGATGTTGGACAGGAACTCGGTTTTCATGCGTTCGACCTCGCGCTCGCGCGTCATGTCGCGCATGACGAGCACGCCGCCCGCCGCTTCGCCCTCTTCGTCGGCCAGTGGCGCGCTGACGATCGTGACGGGGATGGGCCTGCCGTCGCGCGGCTCTACGAAGATGTTGTCGACGGAACCGGCGGCAAGGTCGTAGATCGGCAACGGCACGTCGTTGCCGTGTGAGTCCTTCGTCTGCAGGATCTCGCGCACCGGCTTCCCGATCGCCTCCGCGGCCTTGATCCCGGTCTGGCGTTCCGCCTCGCGGTTGAACGCGAGCACGTTCCCGTCGGCATCGACGGCGACCAGACCGTCGGCCATCGACTGGATGATGGTTTCGATGCGCGCGCGTAGGTCGTGTTCCTCACGTGCCGCGTCGCGCAAGTCGTTCGTCATCTTGAAGAGCGACGTCGTCATCTCGTTGAACGTCTCGCCGAGGCGACCGACCTCGTCCTCACCTCCGACCGGAGCCTCGGCCCTCAGGTTCCCCTCGCGCACCTCTTCCGCCGTCTGCGTGAGCAACTGGATCGGGCGCGTGATGCGACGTCCAGAGAACCACGCCAAGACGAGAGCGATCGCGCCCACCGCCATCGCGACGAGGAACAGCACGCTCGTCACGCCCTGGCGCGCGTTGACCACGACCTGGGCCGGAGTCGACAGCACGAGGGTGGCGATCGTTCGACGCGGGGGGGTGGGC
>JBOGWY010000032.1:0-18772 GCA_050694015.1 Actinomycetota bacterium
CCTTGTCGGCGGCCTCCGGTTGCTCGGCGATCACCTCGTCGACGACCGCTTCGATCGCGCCCGTGTCGGAGACCTGCTGCAGGCCCTTGTCGGCGGCGACCTTGTCGGCGTCGTCGCCGGACTCGAACATCCCCTGTAGGACGAGCTTCGCCTGCTTGCCCGAGACCGCGCCGGAATCGACCAGCTTCACGAGGCCGGCGAGCTGTTCGGGCGCGATCTTGCTCTCCGTCAGCTCGATGCCGGCTTCGTTCAGGAGGCCGAAGAGGTCGGCGATTATCCAGTTCACGACCTTTTTGGCATCGCCGTCGTATGCGGCGGCGGCGCGCTCGAACCACTGCGCGATGCCGCGCGTCGCGGCGAGCACCTGGATGTCCTTCTCCCCCAGCCCGTACTGCGACGCGAACCGCTCCCGGCGCTGGACCGGGAACTCGGGTAGCTCGCCGCGGATCCGGTCGACCCAGTCGCGGCTCGGCTCGAACGGGACGAGATCGGGCTCCGGGAAGTAGCGGTAGTCGAACGCGAACTCTTTGGTCCGGAGCGACGACGTCGTGCCGGTCTTCTCGTCGAAGTGGCGCGTCTCCTGGATCAGCGTCTCGCCGGCTTCGAGCGCGTCGCGCTGGCGACGCTCCTCGTACTCGAGCGCGCGGCCGACGGAACGGATCGAGTTCATGTTCTTGACCTCGACCTTGGCGCCGAACTCCTTCTCGCCGGTGCGCCGGACCGAGACGTTCGCGTCGACGCGCATCGAGCCCTCCTCCATGCGCACGTCGGAAACGTCGAGCGATTCCAGCAGCGCGCGCAACTCGGAGACGAATACGCGAGCCTCTTCGGCGGAGTGGATGTCGGGCTCACTCACGATCTCGACCAGCGGCGTTCCCGCCCGGTTGAAATCTTCGAGCGAGTGATCCGAGTCGGCGATGCGCCCCGAACCCCCGACGTGGATCGACTTGCCCGTGTCCTCCTCGAGGTGCACGCGAGTGATGCCGATCTTCGTCGTGCCGAAGTCGCCGGAGATCTCGACGAAACCCCGCTCGCATAACGGGTGGTCGTACTGCGAGATCTGATAGTTCTTCGGCATGTCCGGATAGAAGTAGTTCTTGCGGTGGAACAGGGACCACTCGGCGATGTCGCAGTTCAGTGCGAGGCCGATCTTCATCGTGTACTCGACCGCCTTTTCGTTCGCCACCGGAAGGGAGCCGGGCATCCCGAGGCACACCGGGCACGTGCGCGTGTTCGGCTCGCCGGCGAACGCGACCGCGCAGCCGCAGAACATCTTCGAATTCGTGGCGAGCTCGACGTGGATCTCCAGCCCGATCGTCGTCTCGTAAAGCTCGGTGGTCGCGGTGCTCATATCTTCGGCCTGCTCTCCGGGGAGCCCGTCCAGCCGAGGTCCTGCTCGAACGCGTACGCGGCGCGGAACATCGTCTTCTCGTCGAGCGACTTCGCGATCAGCTGCAACCCGACCGGCAGCCCGTCGTCCGGAGACAACCCACATGGGACGCTGATCGCGGCGTTGCCGGCGAGGTTCACGGGCACCGTGTAGATGTCCGAGAGGTACATCGCCAGCGGATCCGACGTACGTTCCCCGATCTTGAACGCGGTGGTCGGGGAGGTCGGCGACGCGATCAGGTCGACCGACGAGTACGCGCGCTCGAGGTCGCGCATGATCAGGGTGCGCACCTTCTGGGCTTTGCCGTAATAGGCGTCGTAGTAACCGGCCGACAGCGCGTAGGTGCCGAGCATCACGCGGCGCTTCACCTCCGCACCGAAGCCCTCCTCGCGCGTCCGCGACGTCATCGCGACGATGTCCTCCGCGTGGCGCGTGCGATGCCCGTAGCGGACGCCGTCGTAGCGCGCCAGGTTCGCCGACGCCTCCGCCGGCGCGATCAGGTAATAGGCCGAGATCCCGTGCTCGAAGGACGGGAGCGAGATCTCCTCGAGCGTGGCTCCGAGCTTCTCAAGACGTCTATATGCCTCGTCCACCTGCGCGCGCACGCCGACCTCGGCGCCCTCGCCCTGGAACTCCTTGACGATGCCGATGCGCATCCCCGCGATCCCCGCGTCGATCCCGTCGAGGTAGTCGGGCACTTGCGCGTCGAGCGACGTCGAGTCCATGTCGTCGTGACCCGCCGCGATCTGGAGCAGCACGGCCGCGTCCTTCACCGTGCGCGTGATCGGCCCGGCCTGGTCGAGCGACGACGCGAACGCGATGATCCCGTAGCGCGACACGAGCCCGTAGGTGGGCTTGACGCCGACGAGGCCGCACAGCGATGCCGGTTGGCGCACGGAACCCCCGGTGTCGGTGCCCCATGCCCACGGCGCGCCGCCCGCGGCCACGAGCGCGGTGGAGCCACCGCTGGAACCTCCCGGTACGCGCTCGGTATCCCACGGGTTCTTGGCGGGGCCGTAACCCGAGTTCTCCGTCGACGAACCCATCGCGAACTCGTCCATGTTGAGCTTGCCGAGGCTCGGCAGTCCCGCCCCATCACCGCGCGCGACCACGGTCGCGTCGTACGGCGGCACGAAATCGTCGAGGATCTTCGATCCCGCGGTCGTGCGAACGCCGGTCGTCACGAAGATGTCCTTGTATGCGATCGGGACCCCGTCGAACGCCGACCGCGACTCGCCCGAACTTCGCCGGGCATCGGCGGCGCGCGCCGCCTCGAGCGCGGCGTCGTCGGTCCGCGTCAGATACGCGTTGAGACGTTCGTCCACCGCATCGGCGCGCGCTATCAGCACCTGCGTGACTTCCTCGGCCGAAACGTCACCGTTCTCGAGGGCCGCCGCGAGCTCGACGGCCGACGACCAGATCAAAGAGTCCATCTATGCGTCCTATGCGTCCTCGATGATGCGGGGCACCTTGAAGCGACCGTCTTCCGACTCGGGAGCGTTGGCGAGGGCTTCTTCGGGGCTCAGCGACTCCTTGACCTCATCGGGGCGCATCACGTTCTTGAGCGGCAGCGAGTGAGACGTCGGCTCCACGTCGTCCAGGTCGAGGGCCTGGATCTTCTCGGCGTGCTCGAGGATGTTCGTGAGCTCGACCTGCATGCGCTCGCGCTCCTCCTCGGTCAGGTCTAACCGAGCCAGGCGCGCGACGTGATCCACGGCGCTTCGGTCGAGGGACATGGCGCAATCCTATGGCGGAGACGGCGGCGCGCTTGCTAGCGTGCACAGCATGGCCTTCCCCAAAGATCTCCTTGCCGAGCACGAAACTGTCGTGTTCGATCTGAAACCGCACTTCGTCGCTCTGCTGCCGTCCATCTTCTGGACGATCGTGGCGGTGGCGCTCATCGTCGTCGGTTACGTCTTCACAGAGGCGCCGTTCGCATACATCATCGCCGGTGCCGCGGTGGTTGGCTGGCTGATCCTCGCGGTGCCTCCGTTCCTGAGGTGGCAGTTCACCTTGTTCGTCCTCACCACCGACCGCCTGATCACGCGCAGCGGAGTGTTCGCAAAGACGTCGAAGGAGATCCCGCTCGAACGGATCAACGACGTCGCGTTCCACCAGACGTTCGTGGAGCGCATCCTGGGTGCCGGCGATCTGCTGATCGAATCGGCCGGTGAGACCGGTCAGAATCGCATCTACAACGTGCGTAATCCGGAACAGGTTCAGCTTGCGATCTACAAGGAATCGGAGAAGAACCAGAACCGCATGTACTCGGGCCTCGGTGCCGGGGGCCGCGAGGTGCAACGCGAGCCGTCGATCCCCGAGCAGATCGAAGCTCTCGCGCGGTTGAACAAGCAGGGGATCCTCTCGGACCTCGAATTCGAAGAGAAGAAACAAGAGCTGCTGAAGCGGATCTAGGTCCTGGCACAGCTAGGCGCCGGTCAGGCTCTGCTCTCCGTCGGCGTGCTTCTCCTTGATGCCGAGCACACGATCCATCGAGGACATGAAGAGGTCGAGGATCTCTGGATCGAAATGCTGCCCACGGCCCTCACGCATGATCTCGAGCGCCTCGCCCAGCGAGTATGCCTTGCGGTAGACGCGGTTGGTGGTGAGTGCGTCGAACACGTCTGCCACCGCCGCGATCCTTCCGACCAGCGGGATGTCGTCCTCGACGAGCCCCCGGGGGTAGCCGGTTCCGTCGATGCGCTCGTGGTGTGTCAGCGCGATCATCGCGGCCTCGTTCATCAGTTCGGAACGAGAGTTCGAGAGGATGCGGTAGCCGATCTCCGGGTGCGTGCGCATGATCTTCCACTCTTCCGGATCGAGGGGGCCGGGCTTCAGCAGGATGTGGTCGGGGATCCCGATCTTCCCCACGTCGTGCATCACGCTCGACAAGCGGATCATCTCGCATCGTTGCGGCTCCGTCCCAAGCCGCTCCGCCACGAGCGCGCAGTAGAGACTCATGCGCTTGATGTGCGAGGCCGTCTCCTGATCGCGGAACTCGGCCGCGATCGACAGTCGCTGGATCGTTTCCTCGCGCGACAGCCGGATCTCCTTCTGCGCGTGCTCGAGCTCTGAGATCGCCGTCCACAGATCGGTCGTGCGCGCTTTCACCATCTGTTCGAGGTGGTCGCGATGGTCGCGGTTCTCGATCTCGAGACTTCGCCGGCGGAGCGCGTTCATCACCGCGATGAGGATCTCGTTCGCCTCGAACGGTTTGACGACGTACCCGTACGCGCCGATCTCGAGCGCCACGTTCGCGATATTCGGGTCGTCGATACCGGTGCACATCAAGGTTGCCGTGTCGGGGTAGTCGCGGACGATCGCCTTGATGAGCTCGATCCCGGACTCTCCCGGCATGTTCACGTCCGACAGGACGAGGGCGAACGGCGTCGCTGCCAGCGTCTCCTTGGCCTCATCCGCGGACTTCGCGAGGTGGCACCGGAACCCCTGCTTCTCGAGGGTCCGCTTCAGGATGCGCCTGATCTGTTCCTCGTCGTCGACGACCAACAGCGGCAGATCGTCGGCGAGCGCGGCGAAGTTCCCTTCCGTAGGGCTCACGGCGTCAGGCTATTCGTTCCCGCTCAACTTTTCGCGATTTCCCGTGGATCGCGCCGGACTTCACCCCGTTTGCGGCGCTATCGCGGTCGGTTGGTCGCGTACAGGGCGGCCTGGACGCGGCGCTCGAAGCCCAGCTTCGCCATGAGCCGGGACACGTAGTTCTTCACCGTCTGCTCGGCGAGGTGCAGCCGCTGCGCGATCTCGCGGTTGGACAATCCCTCCCCGATCAGGTCGAGGATCTTCTCCTCCTGAGGGCTGAGCGGCGCCGTTGGTTCGCTCATGCCGCTCGCGCGCACCCGCTCGAGAACCTCTTGTGCGGCGCCGGTGTCCAGGAGCGTCTCGCCCCGTGCCAGACGCCGGATGTCCTCGACGAGATCCGAGGCACGCGTCTCCTTGAGGACGTAGGCGGCTGCTCCCGCGACGATCGCCTCGAACATCGCACGATCGTCGGCGTACGAGGTCAAGATGAGACAGCGCGTGTCGGGCAGACGCGATCGGATCTCGCGGCACACCTCGATGCCGCTTCCATCGGGGAGGCGGACGTCGAGTACCGCGACGTCGGGGGCCGCGGCCTCGACCTTCTCCAAAGCTTCCCGCGCGGTCGCCGCCTCGGCTACGATCTCGATGTCGCCCTCTTCTTCGAGGAACTCACGAAGGCCGCGCCGCACCAGTTCGTGATCGTCGAGGAGGAACACCCCGATCCGCTTGTCGTCCGCGTTCACGATGCCACCTGCTCTGTTAAGGACGGGACCCGCGCGCGTACGGTCGTCCCGACCTCGAGCTCGGAGTGAACCTCGAGACGGCCGCCACCCATCTCTGCGCGCTCGCGCATCTCGGCGAGCCCGATGTGACCGGGAACGCGTTCGGCAAGGGCCTCGGGACAGAAACCCATCCCGTCGTCTCTCACCTCGAGCACGACCTCGTGCCCTTCGCGGCGGAGCAGCACCTCGACCCGATGCGCCGCAGCATGCTTGCGCACGTTAATGAGGGCCTCTTGAGCGATGCGGTAGAGCACGACGCGCAACGGCGCCGAGGGCTCCTCGTCGAGTTCGTTCTTGAACGTGAAGTCGATGCCCGCCTCGAGCCTGAACTCTTCGAGATACAGACGTAGCGCGGACGAGAGACCATCCTCGTCGAGCGTCGGAGGACGGAGCTCGAACACCATGGTGCGCAACCGCCCGATCGCGGCCCGCACGGCGTCCTCCACCTGCGCCAGCTCGGCGCGCGCGGTGGTGTCCGAGATCTGACGGGCGACGCGTTCGAGACTGATCGCGGCCGATGTCATCACCTGCACCGAGTCATCATGGATGTCGGACGCGACGCGGTTGCGTTCGTCTTCCTTCGCCTTGACGAGATGCGTCAGCAGACGGCGGCGCTCGTCGTCGGTCTTCTGCACCGCCGCGAGAGCGCGCTGCAGCTCCTCCTCGAAGTGCTTCTGCTGGGTCACGTCCTGGATCGCGCCTTCGTAGAAGGAGATCTCACCGGCCTCGTTCTTGACGACGCGACCGCTGTTCCGCACCCACATCGTCGTCCCGTCGTAACGGCGTGTCTCCACGACGAAGTTTGAAACGACCTCTTGTTGTTCGAGCGTGTCGCGCCACCGCTGATGGTCCTCGGGCCGGACGTAGAACGCGGTCGAGGGCGCCGCGAGGAACGAATCCTTGTCCGGATACCGGAACATCTCGACCGCCGCCGGGTTCGCGTCGATCCCCACGCCCCCCTCCCACGAGCGTAGGTAGATCCCGATGGGGAGTCGCTCGTAGAGATTCCGGTAGCGCTCTTCGCTCTCGCGCAGGCTCCGTTCCAGCAGGGTGGCTTCGGTCATGTCCGACACCGCGCCGTAGATGCGAAAGACGCGGCCCTCCTCCTCGCTCCACACAGGTTTCACCCAGGAGCGCAGGAACTTGATCTCGCCGGATTTAGCGATGATGCGGAAGTCAGACTCGCTCGCGTTCCGATCGAGGAGCATCTTCTGGAAATTCTCTGCCAGTTCCGGCAGGTCTTCCTTGGGGACGATCTGCGTCCATCCACCGCGCGCGTGGGCCTCCTCGACCGTGTAGCCGGTAACGCGCTCGAACGCGTCTGTGAACCACTCGGGATCGAGCGTTCCGTCCGGATTGACCCGCATGCTGTAGACGTAATCCGAGGTGAGTTCCGAGATGGCCCGGAAGAGCTCCTCGCGCCGGCGCAGCGCTTCCTCCATCGCACGCTGGTCGGTGATGTCGCGCATCATCGCCTGGTTGCGTCCATCGGCCAGACGGTTCGCTCGAAGGTCCACCGTGATAACCGATCCGTCCTTACGGCGGATCTTGCGCTCCATCGAGACCGGCTCCCCCTCGGCGAGGCGCTCGAGGTTGCGGCGCATCCTTTCGATCTCATCGAGTGGGATGAGGTCCGCAACCGACATCCCCAGAAGCTCGTCCCGGCTGTAACCCGTGAGCGCGCAGGCACTGTCGTTAACGTCGAGGTACCGGCCGTCGGCGTCGGTCACGGAGATCGCGTCACTCGCCCCCTCCATCAGCAGGCGGTAGCGCAACTCCCCGGCGCGCAGAGCGTTCACCGCCAGGGTCTTCTTGAGATAGAGGAACGCAGCCCACACGAAGAGGGCTAACAGCGCCGCGTCGCCCAGGATGTAGCGCAAGTCGCCGTAGGCGATCGCGCCGACCATGAACCAGACGATCACGCCGATACCGCCCGCGACGGCCCCCCAGAAGAGGTACATCTGCCGTCGCGAAAGACCGCTCATTTAGTGAACTCCGTCGGTCGCCTGGGACCAGCCGAAAGACGATGATAGGCCCCGAGAGCGCGAAACGCTGGCGGTAAGGTCCGGCCCTTAAGCTACGAACCACCCGTGCGAAAGGCGAACGATGGATTTCGAGATCCCCCCCGAGTACTCGGAACTGCAGCGCAACCTGGTGGATTTCGTCGATCGCGAGCTTCGTCCGCTCGAAGAAGAGCAGCTCGAGCCGGAGAACGACGAGATCCCGGTCGAACTACGCGATCGGGTCAGGCGGCGCTCCGCCGAACTCGGCTTCTATGCCGCCGATTTCCCCGAGGACCTGGGCGGGAGCGGCCTGCCCCAGCTCGGGATGGTGCTCTTGCGCGAGGCCGCCGCCCACACCGGCTGCCGTCTCGCCGGGTTCACCACCTACGGGCCCGAAGGTCCCACCGGGCTCCTCTTGTCCGGCACGGACGAGCAGAAGAAGACCTACCTCGTCCCCCTCATCTCGGCCGAGAAGTCGATGTGCTTCGCCCTCACCGAACCCGATGCCGGCTCGGACGCGCAGAACATCTCGACTTCGGCCGTCAAGGACGGCACCGACTGGATCCTCAACGGGCGCAAGCACTTCATCACCAACGGCAAGCACGCGGACTTCGCCCTCGTCTTCGCGGCCAACGACCGCTCGAAGAAGGCGCAGGGCGGGATAACGGCGTTCATCGTGGAGCGAGACACGCCCGGGTTCTCCGTCGGTCGCGGGCAGACCGGCATGGTGCAGGGCGAAGGTCAGTTCGAGTTGATCTTCGAGGACTGCCGCGTGTCGGAAGAGCAGATCCTCGGCGGGCCCCAGAACGTCGGCATGGGCTTCTACTCCGCGATGCAGTTCCTCGCGATGGGACGGCTCTCGATCGGCGCCGGATGCAACGGGATCGCCGAGTACGCGCTCGATCTCGGACTGGAGTACGCGAAAGAGCGGAAGGCGTTCGACCGCCCGATCGGCAAGAACCAGTACATCCAGGGCTACCTCGTCGACTCCCTGATCCAGATCAAGTCGTCGAAACTGATGACGTACGAGTGCGCGTGGCGCTACGACCACGGCGACCCGGTGATACAGGAATCGTCGATCGTCAAACTTCACGCGACCGAGATGGTCAACCACGTCGTCGACCGGATGATCCAGGTCTACGGGGGGATGGGTTGGATGCGTGAGGTGCCCCTCGAGCGTCTCTACCGTTTCGTGCGCATCTTCACTTTGGTCGAGGGCACGAGCGAGATCCAGAGATACATCATCGCCAAGACGATGGGCCTCTGAGGAGGCGTCAGTTCTCGAGTCTCCACACGAGCAGCTCTTCGCTCTGCGGATAGGAGTACGCGCGCTGCACGTCCTCGGCCGACTCGGCCCACTGGAGCAGCTTCTGGCGCGCCCACTCGTCGAACCCGCTGTCGGTCGCGATGCGCGGGAACGCGCGCTCGATATCGCCCTCCGCATAGATCACGACGAGATGACCGCGCGACGTCTCCTGCAACCAGATCTCGACGGAGGTGAAGCCGACCTCCTTGCGGCTGCGGCCGTACTCGTCGAACGCGTCGTCTCGCAGCTCCGCGGCGGTCCTACGGATGTCCTCGACCGCGCCTGCCGTCACCGGGATCGCGAAGGCCAGACGCGCCATTCCCGCTCCTCCCCCGCCCTTTCCGGTTGTTAACGCCCGTGATAGCAATGAGCCAAGCCTACGGTCAAGCTACCCCGGGCCGCGTAGTGGGTAGGGTTCGGGCGTCAGGTACCGCCGCGGACAGAAAGGACCGGTCATGGCACAACTTCCCGATGGCATCTCGCTCACTTGGCTCGGGCATTCGACGTTCATGGTGACGACGCCGGGAGGCAAGCGGCTGTTGATCGACCCGTGGCTGAGGGACAACCCGGCGTGTCCGGACGACATGAAGGACGTCGGGGACATCGACGCGATGCTCATCACTCACGCCCACTTCGACCACATCGGCGATGCCGTCCGCGTCGGTCGTGAGACCGGTGCTCAGATCGTGGCGATCGCCGAGACCGCCGGATGGTTGGGATCGAAAGGTCTCGACAACGTCATCGACATGAACAAAGGCGGGACCGTCGAGACGACCGGCGTGCGTGTCCACATGACGCACGCGGTGCACTCGTGCGGGATCACCGACGAGGACACCGGCGCCATCATCTACGGCGGCGAGGCCGCCGGGTTCGTAATCGAGTTCGACAACGGGTTCAAGCTCTACCACTCGGGCGATACCGCGGTGTTCAGCGACATGCAACTGATCGGCAAGCTCCTCGAGCCCGACATCGCGCTGCTCCCGATCGGCGACCACTACACGATGGGCCCCCGCTCGGCGGCGGAAGCGATACGACTGTTGGGCGTGAAGACCGTCGTGCCGATGCACTTCGGCACCTTCCCGATCCTGACCGGCACCCCCGAGCAACTGCGTCAGGAGGCGAAGGACGTCGATGGTCTCGAGGTCGTCGACCTGGAGCCCGGCAAGACCCTCGGCTGAAGTGTCCTAGCCGACGAGACGCGCGAGAAGGTCGTCGCGTCCGAACAGATAGGCACCCCCGAGAACGAGGCTGAAGGCCGCGGTGACGACCGCGAGGGCGACGTAGAGGCGACGACTCCGCGCGCTCTCGGAGAATCCGAACGTCGACGCGATCGCGATCACCGTGTTGGCCATCAGGAGGCCTGCAACGAACAGCGCGAGCACACCGATCCCGAGCGCGCTGCTGCCGACACCCGCCGCAGTCACGAACAACAGGACCTGGCTGGGCGTCTCGGCCCCGATCCCATGAACCATCCCGATGCCGAGGGCCGCCGGCGCGCTGTAGCCGGCGAACGGATCGCGAGGCATCGTCGCCCGGTGGTGATGAACGTGACGATGCGTCGTCGCAACGGCCCCCGGGGCCCGCGCGACCGGTCCGAGTTCGACGTCGCGGTGCTCGTGTGAATGCGTGGGATCGTGCGCGTGTTCGTGCTCGTGCTCGATCACGACCTCGTAGGTCCCTCGGCGGAACAGGGACTTGATGGCGTCGAGCACGATCATCCATCGACTCCGCAGGCGCACGTCGGCGCCGTATCGGAACACCGAGTAGAGCAGGTAACCGCCGAGGATCACGAGCGTGAGCCCGATCACCCGGCCCATCACGACGTCCACGGTGTCGGGGATGTACGTGCCCGCAGCGATGGCCAGAGCGCCGAGGACCACGACGACCGCGGCATGCCCGAGCGCGTAGATCGTCGCGAGCAGCAGCGAACGGCGTTTGTCGCGCTGCGCGCCGGTGATGTCGGTGATCGCGGCGAGGTGATCGAGATCGAAACCGTGCCGGAGCCCGTAGACGAACGCAGCCCCCGCGACCCCGGCCCCGAGGCCGCCGGCAACGATCAGATGATCCATCTCAGTTTCCTTCTCCGGACGTCATCCTGCTACGTAAGCCACGGTGGCGCTATGCCTCTTCTTCGTCCTCGAGGAGATCGGTCGCGACCAGCGCCACGCTCCACCCATCCGTGGGTTCCTCCACCGCGATGCGCAGGACCCACCCTTCCTCGACCTCACCCTCATCCCACCGGTACCAGCGGAGCTGCCGGGCGCGATCGCGTACCTGGTCGGGGGTGCCGGGCCACCGGATGTCGCCGAGGAGGCAGACCGTGTACCAGGCCATGAAGCGTCCGAACGCGGCCCCCCGTCGGCGGCCATGCGCGCCCCCGCTTGCCGCGGCCCATGCGAGCCGTTGCAACGCTTCCTCGACGCCGAGCGCGCCTACGCCGAGCGTTCCGAACGTGAGGTTCGATGCCGCGCCGATCGCGTCGCCTTCGACGACCACTGCGCGGGCGGCGCCGTTCGATTCCGCCACCCACGGCTGGACGAGCTCCAGCAGGCCGTCGACGAGCTCGGGCTCGTCTAGGACGTCGGCCGGACGCGCCTCGACGGCCCCCATCGGTTCGCGTGGATCCCACGGTTCGGACACCTCGACGACGTTGGACCGGTAGGTCGCGAGCGCGTAGGTCGGTTCCCAGTCCTCGAGACGCAACGGGAGATGCAAGACGTCGGGATGCGCGCGCTCATCGTCGATCACCTCACCGCGCAGCACGCGTTCCTGCGCGACGTACGCCGCGGTTTGGGACGCCTCGATGTGCGGCACGAGCTCGGCCCACGAATGGGTCGACGCGGCGACCTCGGTAAGGGGACCGAGGGCGAAGCGTCCTAGATCGGACTCCAGGACATCGGCGGCGTACTCCCCCGGAGCCTCCAGCGCGATGCGATAGTCGATGTGCGCGGTGATGGGCCAGAGCTGTTTGCCGCGCTCGACGGCGTCCTCGCATGCCTCCGCAAGGTCGAGCAAGTTTTCCCAGTCGCGGTGGCCGCACAGCACGTCGACGGCACGGAGCAATCCGTTGAGATCGCCCGCCTCAACGAGCTCGCGGAGGTGCTGCTCCAACGCTCTAAGTCAGCTCAGCCGCGTCGCGATCTTCTGCGCGGCACGATGCGCGATCCCGTACACCGACAGCATCGGATTGACACCGCTGGGGGTCGGGAACGTCGACGCGTCGGCCACGAACAGCCCGCGCACCTCATGAGACTCGTTCTCCGCACCGACCACGGATGTCGCGGGGTCCTGGCCCATCGCACAGCTGCCCATCTGATGCATCGAGGCGAAGATCACTTTCCCATTGACGAACCCGGCCTTCCTGACCTCGTCGGCCCACACCTCGTGCGCGCCGGGGCCGTTGGGCCGGTACGCGATCGCCCCGCTGCGGTGGGTCGTGTAGATCTCGCGCGCCCCGGCCGCCTCCATAGCGGCCCCTGCGGCGATCACGCCGTCGGCGATCCGTTCCTCGTCCTCGCGCGAGACCTTGTACTCGACGATCGGCACGCCGTGCTTGTCGATCTTCACGCGACCTCGCGCGGTGTCGCGCGAGAGCACCGCGACGAGTGACGTCTTGACGTAATCGTCCATCCGCCGCGCGTGGTCCGCCGCCGAAGTCCATGGGGTCGCGGCCGACCATTCGTACGGATGAAGCGGGCCGGTCTCGAGGGTCGCGCCGTAGCCTCCGGACCATGCCGCGCCCAGCTCGTTCGTGTAGCGCGCCTGCATCGTGCCTTCCCACATGCGGACGTCGTCGTCGAAGACGGCGCCGATCGCATTGCCGGGATGGAGGCTGAGGTTGTGGCCGACGCGGCCCTTCAGCTTGGAACGCAGTAATAGCGCCGGAGTCTCGACCGACCCGCAGGCAATGACGACCGCGCGCGCCCTTATCGTCAGGCGATGTCCACCGCACACCGCCTCGATGCCCTTGGCGCGTCCATCCTCGATCGTCACGCGTCGGACGTCGGCACCGACGATCATGCGAGCGCCGCGCGCGGCGGCATCCTCTAGGTAGGTCCGCGTCGTCGATTGCTTCGCACCGATGCGGCATCCGTAGGGGCAGAAGCCGCAGCGTTCGTCCTGGGCGCATCCCCGGACGGCACGCGGCATCGCATCGACGTGCCAGCCGAGCCGTTTCAGACCCTCCTCGAGGAGCTCGTCGCGCTTGCCGGCCGCACTCGCATCGGTCGAGACATTGAGGCGCGCGGCGACGGCATCGAGAGACTCCTCGATCTCTCCCGACGTGAACGCATCGATACCCGACACGCGCCGCCACTCCTCCAGCACGGGCCGCGGCGTCTTCCACGACGTCGACCAGTTGACGACGGTCCCGCCGCCGAGGGTCGAGCCGGCGAGAAGGCGGATGCCGTGATCGGCCGTCGCGAACTGACCCCGATACAGGTACATGTCGTGGAACGACTGCGCCGACTCCTGGTGGAACGAGTCCTCGGTCCTGTAGTCGCCCTTCTCGACGACGATCACATCGAGGCCGCGCTGCGCCAGCTCGCCCGCCACGCATCCACCGCCGGCACCGGAACCGACGATGACGACGTCACACGTCATCTCTTCGTCGGCCTCGATCCGGAGCGGTCTGATCTTCGCCGGCTTCGCCGTGTCGACCGCGGGCGGGCCGGGATATCCGATCCGATCCCACATCGGGCTCCGATATCCATACGACTGCGTCATGCTGAACGTGATCAACGTTGCCACGAGGTCGCGCGTCGCCTCGATCCGGCTCCCCTTCCACCGCTGCAGCAGAGCCTCGGCTTCGCTCGCGCTCAGCCACGACACCGGAACCGCGCGACCGGTCAGCACCAGCGCGCCCGGTTTCGTGTCGAGGAGCTTGAGGATCCGGATGAAGCTGTCGCGTTCGCTCTGCGACCACAGTCCCTCGATCACCCGCGCCATGCGCTCGGCTACCTCGGGCTGATACCTATCTCCGAGGGCGCCACGCGCGACCGCTGCGAGGACGCGGCGGGGTGCGCGAGCGTCCGTGGCCATTCAGCGCCTGCGCGGGGGACGGCGAGAGCGGCGGTGCATCCGGGCCTTGGGATTCTTGCGTCTGCGTTGGGAACTGCCCTCGGTGCTGGGCGCGGGGCGCTCGGCCTGGGCCTGGCGAACCGCCTTCGACACCTCCTGGGTGGCCGTCTCGTCGGTCTCGCCGGCACCGAGTAGCAACTGGAACAAGACCGCGCGCTCGAACTCCTCGAAAGAGTCCGCGACCTTGTGTCTGGATCCCCGGGGCGAGTCCCATTCGGCGATGATCATGGCGGCATGGGGCACCCCGACGCGCAGCGTCGTATCGCCGATCTTGCCTTCCCAGATCACATCGCCCGGTTCCACACGCACCTCGTATCGATCGACCCATAACCGCCTCGTGACGGCTCTTCCAAAGGTACAGGAGCGAGCACCCTAATCCGTCGGATCACGGCCCGGGCGCTTGCACCGACCGCGTTCACCGGAGACCCTGGTCCGATGTCCGAGCAGTCCTTCGCCGTCGTGGGCGCGGCCGCCCTCATGGGAGAGCAGCTCCGCGCCGAGGACGACGTGGTCGTGGTCGTGTCCGGACGCCGTATCGCAGCGGTCGGACCGCGTGCGACCACCCCGATCCCGGAGGGGGCCGAGGTCGTCGAGGCGGACGGTCTCCTGGTGCTGCCCGGTTTCATCGATGCCCACGTGCACATCGGCTTCGCCGACCCCGCCGAGGTGGTCGCGCGTGGGGTCACCTGCGCCCGCGATCTGGGCTGGCCGCGCGATGAGATGCACCGGATGATCCAGCTGTCGCGGGGCCGCGACTACGTCGGGCCGAAGCTGTTGTGGGCGGGCCCGATGTTGACCGCACCGGGGGGCTACCCGACGCGCGCCGCATGGGCTCCGGCCGGGACGGGGCACGAGGTCGGTTCACCCGACGAGGCACGACACGCGGTGGACGAGCTGACTCGTGGCGGGGTGGACTGGATCAAGGTCGCGCTCAACCCGGCGGTCGGTCCGAGTCTCGATCACTGGAGTCTGCGTGCACTCGTCGATGCCGCCCACGGGCAGGAGCGGCGCGTCACCGCGCACATCCACGGTCTCGAGGAGCTGAAGAAAGCGCTCGATGCCGGCGTGGACGAGATGGCCCACATGCTGATGAGCCCCGAAGAGATACCGCGAGCCGTGATCGATCGCATGGTGGAAGCAGGGATGACGGTCGTGCCGACGTTGTCGGTTTTCTTCGGTGCCGGGCGCGCTATCGCGGTCGACAACCTCGCCCGGTTCATCGACGCCGGGGGGCGGGTCGTCTACGGCACCGATCTCGGCAATGAAGGCCCTGAGCCCGGCATCGATGCGCGCGAGATCGACGGCCTTGTGGAGGCGGGGATGTCGCCGCTCGACATCGTGGCGGCGGCGACGATCGGTGCGGCGCGATGGCTCGGTCTCGACGACCGCGGGCGGATCGAGGAAGGCTTCACCGCCGACCTCGTCGCGGTCCCAAGGGATGCGTTGGACGACGCGACGCGCCTAACCGACGTGCGGCTGGTCGTGAGAGAAGGAAACCGCGTACCGACCCGCGCCTAGAGGGCGCGAACCTCGAGCACCTCGACCTTCAGTTCGCCTGCGGGAACCTTGGCGACGACGGTCTCGCCGGGAGCGTGACCGATCAGCGCTTGCCCGAGCGGCGAGTCGGGAGTCAGGATGTCGTAGTCGCCACCGCGCTCCTCGCGCAAGCCGAGCAGGTAGGTCTCGGGCTCCTCGCCGTCGTGGCGGAACGTCACCACCTTGCCCGGCTTGATCACATCATCGGAGTCGTCGCCTTCGATGATGTCCGCGTTCTCGAGCATCTGGCGGACCTGCCGGATGCGAGCCTCCTTCTGGCCCTGCTCGTCCTTCGCCGCGTGGTACTCGGCGTTCTCGCTGAGATCCCCATGAGCGCGGGCGGTCGCGATGTCGCCGATGATGCGCTGCCTGTCCTCACCCTCCAGGAACGCCAGCTCTTCCTTGAGGCGTTTGTACGCGCTGGGAGTTAGCGGCACCTTCTTCTCATCGGTCATCCTCCTGAGACTAGTTCATCCTGCAGGACCGACCGCTCCCGAGCGCCGTCGCATGGGTGCGTAAGATGCGCCGCATGGCAGACAGGATGGCGGGCAAGGCTTGCATCGTCACCGGCGCCGGACGCGGCATCGGTCGCGCGGTGGCGCTGGCGTTCGCACGTGAGGGAGCAGGCGTCGTGGTGAACGACGTCGACGCCGAAGCCGCGTCATCCGTGGTCAAGGAGATCGAAGAACTCGGGGGCCGCGGGGCAACGCACTCGGAGCCGATCGGGACCGTCACCGCGGCCGAGTCGCTGATCAAGGCCGGACTCGACGCGTTCGGCGAGATCGACGTGCTCGTGAACAACGCCGGCATCCTTCGCGACCGGATGTTGCACAAGATGTCGGAGGAAGAGTTCGACATCGTGATCCAGGTGCACCTGAAAGGCACGTGGGCGTGCGGGCGGGAGGTGGTCCGTCTGTGGCGTGACGCCGCCAAGCAGGACGCCGCCGAGGGCCGGGCGCGGCACCACAAGATCATCAACGTCACGTCACCGTCGGGACTGATCGGATCGGTCGGCCAGTCCAATTATTCGGCCGCCAAGATGGGCATCGTCGGTCTGACGAAGACGTGGGCCAAGGAACTCGGCGGCCTCTCGATAAACGTCAACGCGGTGTCGCCGACGGCGCTTACGGCGATGACCGAACCCTTACTGCAAGACGCGGAAGCGGCGAAGAAGCGGCTCGCGCGTTTCCCGCTGGGCCGGTACGGAGATCCCGATGAGATCGCGCACGCGTTCGTGTTCCTGGCGTCGGACGAGTCGAACTACATGACGGGGCAGGTGCTCTGCGTCGATGGAGGCCTCGTCATCTAGGCGCGTCTCAGATCGCGAGCCCCCTGCGGTGCTACGCTCCGCGGCCATGTCGAGGGCGTGGCCGTTCGAGGGCCAGGAAGACACCGAAGCGATCCGAAAGCCGCAGCAGTTCATCGCTGCGCGCGACGGCACCGAGGCCGTCGTCGTACGGATCGGGGGCCACGACGCCCAGCTCGTGCTGGTCGATGGGAAAGGGGCGTGGCAGCGCTGGGTCTACCACTCCGTCGAAGAAGCCACCGAGGTCGCGGAGTCGCTCGGGGTCCCGGTGCACGTCGGCGAGTACCCCGAAGAGCTGCGCGTGAAGATCAACTCTTACCAGCGGCCTTCCGAGGACTTCGACCGCCACGCGTACCCCGAGCAGGGCGCGGTCGGTCCGGTCATCCCGTATCCGGAGAATCGTCCTCGCCAACTCGACGTTCCGAAGAAGGAAGTGTCTGCGGAGGCACAGGAGGGCGGGACGAACCCCCGCTAGGGTCGCTCGGTTTGCGGCGCACGTTCGTCACGCTCGCGTCGTAGACCGCTCGTCGCGACCGCGACGTATCGGATCCGCGTCGCGACCGCGACGCGGATCTCCGTCTCGCGATCGCGCCCAACGTGCGGCGTGCACCGCGTTTCACGATCCGCCGACTCGGCGGCACGAGGAACGCCAGACCCACGAAGTCCGTGACGAAGCCGGGCGTCAGCAGCAGAGCTCCACCCAGGAGGATCAGCGCGCCATCGGTCGCCTCGTCGGTGGGCATCTCGCCGCGTTGCATGGTCGCGCGCATCCGTCTCCACGTCGCCGTACCCTGCTGCTTGAGCAGCCAACCGCCGGCGATCGAAACGACAAGGAGCAATACGATCGTCGGGAAGATCCCGATGCCCTCGGCCACCTGAACGATCACGAACAGCTCGAGGAACGGCACGGCGATCAACAGAACTATGAGGAGCGGCATCATCTTCGAAGTATGAGCGAGGGAATCTGATAAAAGTACGCGCATGTCCACCACGACTCTCAGGTCGCTCTCGTTCGAGGACGCCGCCACCCACGTGGACGAGGGTGCAGCCTTCGTCGACCTGAGGGACGTCGAGTCGTACCTCGACGTCCACATCCCCGCCTCGCTCGAACTGTTCTACGAAGCCGGGCCGGGTCTGCCCTCTAGGGCGCGCGATTGCATCCCTCTCGAGTGGCCCCTGGTGCTGCTCGACCTCGGAACCGGCGACGCGGCGCACACGGCCGCAGGCCTCCGTGGGAAAGGCTTCGACGTGGTCGGCAGCGTCGCCGACGGGATCAACGCGTGGGCACGCGCGCGAGGAACCACGCCCGCGTCGACCGAACTCGTGCGCGGTGGGGACACGCCGGATGGGCTGCTGCTCGATGTCGGCGACCCCGGGACGGTCGGCGTTACCGACGCGCTGCGGATACCGGTGGAGCGTTTGTGGTCCCGCCGGGACGAGGTCGCCGGTGATCGCATCGTGGTCGCGGCCGGTTACGCCATCCGCGCCGCGCTGGCGGTCGGCCTCCTGGAACGAGCCGGGCACTCAGACATCGTCGTCTGGAAGACGCGCGCCTAGCCCTCTTCCATCCCCTTCGCGATCAGGAACCCACGCGCGCGTTCGGTCATCGGGTAGCGGTCGACGAGCTCCCAGAAGGCAGGCGAGTGATCGGGAACGATCAGATGTGCGAGCTCGTGCACGATGACGTAATCGCGCACCCAGTTGGGATAGTCGCTGAGCTCGAGCGACAGCCGGATACTGCGATCGTCGAACGAACACGAACCCCACCGCGATCTCTGGTTGGTCACCCATGCGATGTCCGAGAAGCGGACCCCCCCGAGGTACGCGTTCGAC
>JBOGWY010000033.1:0-3017 GCA_050694015.1 Actinomycetota bacterium
CGCCGTTCAACTTCACCTCGATCGCCGGAAACCTGCCGACCGCGCCCGCGCTGATGGGGAACACCGTCGTGTGGAAGCCGTCGCTGACGCAGAGCTTCTCCGCGCACTACCTGATGCAGCTCTTCCGTGCCGCGGGCCTGCCCGACGGCGTGATCAACATGGTCCACGGCCCCGGCCCGGAGATCGGCGAGGCCGCGTTCGATCATCCGGAGCTCGCCGGCGTCCACTTCACCGGATCGACTCCGACCTTCGAGTGGATGTGGAGGAGGGCCGGCGAGAACATCTCGAACTATCGCTGGTACCCGCGGCTCGTCGGCGAGACGGGGGGCAAGGACTTCATCGTCGCCCACCCGTCGGCCGACGTCGACGCGGTGGCGACGGCGATCCTGCGGGGGTCGTTCGAGTACCAGGGCCAGAAGTGCTCGGCAGCATCGCGCGCCTACATCCCCCGGTCCCTGTGGAACCCGCTGCGCGAGCGCCTCGCCGACGAAGTGCCGGAGATCAAGATGGGTGACATCACCGATTTCCAGAACTTCATGGGGGCCGTCATCGACGATCGCGCCTTCGCGAAGCATCAAGACGCGCTCGCCGAGGCGAAGAGCTCGCCGGGTCTCGAGATCGTGGCCGGCGGCGACGTCGACAACAGCGACGGCTATTTCGTGCACCCGACGGTCGTACGCGCCGAAGACCCACAGGCGCGCCTGATGCGCGACGAGCTCTTCGGCCCGATCGTGACGACGTTCGTGTACGACGACTCGGCCTGGAACGAGACGCTGGATCTCGTCGATTCGACAAGCCCATACGGCCTTACGGGAGCGGTCTTCTCGCGCGACGAGGACGCGATCGTCGCCGCCAAACAGCGGCTGCGCTTCGCGGCCGGCAACTTCTACGTCAACGACAAGCCCACCGGCGCGGTGGTCGGCCAACAGCCGTTCGGGGGCGCGCGTCGCTCCGGCACGAACGACAAGGCGGGATCGATGTGGAACCTGATCCGGTGGGTGAGCCCGCGCACGATCAAGGAGACGTTCGCTCCCCCGACCGATTACCGCTATCCGTACATGGCACCGGACGAGGGCGCGATCTAACTGCGCAAACTCGTCGGGCTGTTAGTAGTTCTCGCGGTCGCATTCGTCGGCGCAGAGCTGGTCGTGACATCGTTCCTGCAGAACCGCGTGGAGGAACAGGTGCGCGAGTCGCCGCTCGACCCGGCAGGGGTCGACGTCGAGATCGACTCGTTCCCGTTGGTCACCTCCGTCCTGCTCGGGGGCCGGGTCGATCGCGTGTCGCTGACGCTCACCGACTTCGATCGCAACGGGATCCACTTCGATCGCCTGCGCCTCACCCTCACGGGCGTGAAGGTCAACCGGCTCGCGGTGATCCGCGGGGAGCCGGGCGCCCGCTCGATCCGTCGCGGGACGTTGACGGCCCGGGTAGCGGCCGAGGGCCCGCTGGCGGCGGCCGCCGAAGCCGGCGAGGTCGAGGCGGGCGGAGTCGTAGAGGGTTTGCTCCCCTGTGACGCCTCGGTTCGCAGCGCGGGCTCGGATCTGCACCTATCGTGTTCGCTGCGGCCCGTGCCGAGGGACCTTCTCGAGGAGTTCGGAATCCTCGGCTAGCCACGATGGTTGAGAATCCGTTGCGGGGGGCTCGCACGTAGGTCCTATATAACTGGCGCGAAAAGCGCCTGCGCGGGAGCTGTGATTCCAGATGGATACGGAACTGACCGATGCCTGCATCATGATCGTCGAGGACGATCGTGATAACCGGCAACTCCTGGAGCTGACGTTCCGCACCAGCGGCTACACGAACGTCGTGGAGGTCTCCGACGGGCGCCACGCGGTCGAGAAGTTCGCCCAGAACCGGCCCGACATGGTGCTAGTCGACCACCACATGCCCCACGTCGACGGCCTCGACATCATCCGTGACATCAACAACCTCGTACCGGACGACGAGTTCCTGCCGATCGTGATGCTCTCGGGCGACGTCTCCCCCGAGGTCCGCCGCCGTGCGACCGAGCTCGGTGCGAGCGACTTCCTCCTCAAGCCCTACGAGATGTCGGCTCTGATCGAACTGGTCGAGTCGTGCCTCCGCCGGCGCGCCGAGAAGCGCGACTCCTCCGACTAGGAGCCGCTCCGGAAACCCTTGCCACGCCTCGGCGTTAGGGTGGATGAAAGACCGCGAATCGCTCCGAAAGGAGGAGAGATGGCTTACTCCCTGCCTGATCTTCCGTACGACTACAGCGCGCTCGAGCCCCACATCGACGCGAAGACGATGGAGATCCACCACACCAAGCACCACCAGACCTACGTCGACAAGCTCAACGCGGCGATCGAGGGGACGGGTCTCGACGACAAGTACCCCGATGTGCACGACCTGCTCCGCAACTTCAACGACGTCGCCGAGGACAAGAAGAAGATGGTCCGGAACCACGGCGGCGGACACAGCAACCACACGATCTTCTGGGAGACGATGGGCCCCGATGGCGGTGGCGACCCGAGCGGCGAGATCGCGACCGCGATCGACAGCGCGTTCGGCTCCTTCAAGGAGTTCCAGGACGCGTTCTCGGGTGAGGCCACGAACCACTTCGGCAGCGGCTGGGCCTGGCTCGTCGCGAAGAGCGGCAGCTTGAGCGTCATCACGTGCGTGAACCAGGACTCGCCGTACATGGACGGTTACGACCCGATCCTCGGCATCGACGTCTGGGAGCACGCGTACTACCTGAAGTACCAGAACAAGAGGCCCGACTACATCCAGGCGTGGTGGAACACGATCAACTGGAACGAGGTCGACTCCCGCTTCACCGCCGCCCGCTGACCGAACTTAGCGGCGGTGACGCGCACGCCAGTCAGATGGTTTTCGGGCGGGCGGGTCGGAACGTTTGCTTGAGTCGTCGCGAGGCCGTTCTGACACGCGCGGTTCACAACTGAAAAGGCCCGGGCTCGTTGCCCGGGCCTTTCGGTTACCGGACTACTACAGAGCGCAGCTCTTCCCGTAAGCAGGGAGGCATGTGAATTCGAGTG
>JBOGWY010000034.1:0-2102 GCA_050694015.1 Actinomycetota bacterium
GGACAAGCCCTCGATGAAATCGACCTCGGGCTTGTCCATCTGGCCGAGGAACTGGCGGGCGTAGGACGACAGCGACTCCACGTAACGGCGCTGCCCCTCGGCGTAGATCGTGTCGAACGCCAACGACGACTTGCCCGAGCCGGAGATCCCCGTGAACACGATCAGGGAGTCCCGAGGCAGCTCGAGGTGGATGTCTTTGAGGTTGTGCTCACGGGCGCCGTGGACCACCAGCCGCCCGGACGCCCCTCCTACGCGGCTTTCTGGCATCAAGATGAGAGTAAACGACGTGCTTGTGATTCACATTCCCCACCTGGGAATTCGCGCCCTCGAGGCGTTCCGAAAGGCGTAGTTTCGGCCGAGATCGACGAGGGGAGCCACCGTGAAGGCGGTCGTGGTCGGAGGCGGGATAGGCGGGATCGCGTGCGGCGTCGCTCTAGGCCGCGTTGGGATCGACGTCGAGATCTGCGAGCGGGCACCCGAGCTTCGCGACATAGGGGCGGGGAAGACGGTGTGGGAGAACGGCGTCCGCGCCTTGGAGGTGCTCGGCACCGGAGAGGACGTGCTCGCGGCGGGGGCCCCCGTAGAGACGCTCGTAATCAGCAGCTGGCGCGGCCGTCGGCTACAGACGATCCCGGTCGGACGACTCGGGCGCAACATCGCGCTCACGCGCGCCGAAGTATTCGATCCCCTCACTATGCGGCTGAACGGAACGGTCGTTCGCACGGACGCGAGATGTGTGAGCGTCTCGGACGACGGAGACCACGCGACGGCCCACCTCGCCGACGGCGGCTCCGCCGAGGGTGACTTCCTGGTGGGTGCCGATGGGATCTTCTCGACGGTACGGGGAGAACTGTTCCGAGGCTGGGAGCCCGCGTACGCAGGGCACATCGCGTGGCGCGGCATCGCGGACTTCGACCATCCCGCATGGCCGGCCGGGATCGTTCCGAACTACTACGGGCGAGGAAAGCATTTCGCGGTAGAGCCACTGCGCGGTGGGCGTCTGTTCTGGTATGGGACGAAGAACCTCCCTCGAGCGCGGAACGGGGCGGCAAGTCGGAAGTGATCGACGCTTTCGCCGACGCGCTCGATCCGATCCCCGCGTTGATCGAGGCAACGCCACCTAACCAGATCGTCCGCAACCGCTTGTTCGAACTTCCTTTCCGGAACACGTGGGGACGCGGGCGCATCACACTGCTGGGAGATGCCGCTCATGCGATGTTGCCGAACATGGGCCAAGGCGCGTGCACCGCGATAGAAGACGCGGTCGTGCTCGCCGCTCGGTTGGAAGCGGCGACGGGCATCGAGGACGCGCTGCGTAGCTACGAACGGGACCGCCGGCGCCGGGTTCGGTGGATCCACCGACTCTCGGCGCTGACGAGCCGGCTTCAACTGCTCGACAGTCGTCTCGCAACGGGCTTACGGGACGCGTGGATCTGGACCCAACCGGGAGTGCTCGCCAACCGCGTCCTGTTCGGACCGGTCCTCCGCTTCGATCCCTGACGCCAAGGCTGGCCTGTGCGCCCAGCTGCCGAGTGGCAAATCAGTCGCGTGAGACGCGACTCAGTTGCCGCTCGGCAGGGGGCGCTTACGGCGTAACCTCCGGTGATGGTCGACTTCGCCGCATATAGGGACGAGTTCCCTGTCGTCAACGACCGGACCTACCTGATCTCGGCCTCACTCGGCCCCCTGTCCCGCCGGAGCCGGGCTCTCGCCGAGGAGCACCTCGACCTGTGGCAACGCCTCGGGCCCGAGGAGCTGTGGTTCGAGCACGGGATGCAGCGGCTCCAGGAGGTACGGGAGCGGTTCGCGCGCATCATCGGCGCGCACGCCGACGAGATCGCCGTCGTCCCGTCCGTGTCGGCCGGGATGTCACAGCTCGCGACCGCGTTCGATATCGAGTCGCGTCCCAAGGTCGTTCTCACCGAGATGGACTTCCCCACGAACCACTACGTGTGGCGGGCTCAGGAACGGCGCGGGGCGAAGCTCGACGTCGTCGCGTCGCCCGACAAGATCCGCATCGACGCCGACGACGTCGCCGCACGCATCGACGAGCAGACGGCCGCGGTGAACGTCAATCATGTCCTGTTCGAGTCGTCCTGGAT
>JBOGWY010000035.1:0-5361 GCA_050694015.1 Actinomycetota bacterium
GTTCTGCATCGCGTTCGCGGCCAACATCCCCGTGCCGAAGAACGCGAGATAGTCGATGCCCCCGAAGCTCTGGCCTTCCTGGATCAGGCTGCCGAGACCGAGGCCCATCGCGCTGAGGAACATGACCGGTGCGAGGACGGACAGGACGAGCGACGCCTTCCAACTTCGCCACGAGACGAGGCCGTTGCGGACGACGACGTCGACCGAACTCATTCGATCAAAGACCTCCCCGTGAGCGTGAGGAAGACGTCTTCGAGGCTCGCCCTGCGGACGAGTGCACTCTCGGGATGAAGACCTCCATCGGTCAGCTTGGTCAGCGTCGCCTCTCCGGTTTGGGTGTAGAGCAGGACCCGGTCGGGCAACCATTCCACCCGCTCCGCGAGCCCGTCCACCGAGCCCTTCAGTCGCTCGCGACCCTCGTCGGAGAGACGCAGCTCCAACACCTCGCGCGTGCTGTAGCGCGCGATGAGATCGCGGGGCGAGCCGTCGGCAACGATGCGCGCCTTGTCCATGACGACGAGTCGATCGCAGAGCTGCTCGGCCTCGTCCATGTAGTGCGTCGTGACGACGAGCGTGACACCGCGTTGCTTCAGGCGGTAGAGGCGATCCCACACGAGGTGGCGGGCCTGCGGATCGAGGCCGGTGGTCGGCTCGTCGAGCAGCAGCAGATCGGGCTGATTGACGAGGGCGCGCGCGATCGTCAGACGTCGCTTCATCCCGCCGGACAACGGTTCCACCTTGTCCTTGGCTCGTTCACTCAGCTGCACGAAATCCAACAACTCGTCGATCCGTTCCTTGGCGAGATCGCGCGGCACGTCGAAGTAGCGCGAGTACATCTCGAGGTTTTCACGCACCGTGAGCTCGATGTCGAGGTTGTCGGTCTGCGGGACGACGCCGATCCGCGCCTTGATCGCGGTCGCGTCCGTGCCCGGATCCCTGCCCATGACCAGCAAGGACCCCGCGGTGCGATGCGACGTGCACCCGATCATCCGCATCGTCGACGTCTTGCCGGCTCCGTTCGGGCCGAGGAAACCGAAGACCTCGCCCTTGCGGACCTCGAAGTGGATGCTGTCCACGGCGACGAAGTCGCCGAAGGTCTTGCTGAGCCCGGCCGCGGCGATCAGTGCCTGTTCCACGGCAGGCAGCCTATGAGAAGCGCGCGGGTCCTTTGTCAGCGAACCACCCGGTACCTGAGGTGGGTGGCTGCACCCGAGTGGATAACTCGCGTCGGCTCGAGCGTGACTTCGCCGGTCGACAGGTCATCGAAGAGCCGCACGCCGTCACCGAGAAGGACCGGCGCCACGTGCAGCTGGATCTTGTCGACCACGCCCGCGTTGAGATATCCCTGCACCGCCTCGCCCCCACCGGCGATGTGCACGTCCTTGTCCCCTGCCGCGGAGCCCGCCTGCTCGAGAGCCGACTCGATCCCGTCGGTCACGAACCTGAACGTAGTTCCGGTGAGCTCCAACGGCGCGCGCTCGTGATGCGTCAAGACGAACACGGGGTGATGGAACGGCGGTTCGTCGCCCCACCATCCGTTCGCGTTGGGATCCTGGTCCCAAGGACCCTCGCCGCCGCTGAACATGCGCCGGCCCATGATCGAAGCCCCGATGCTCGCGATGTGTTCTTCGACGAGATCGGAGTCGGTACCGCCCTCGCCGCCTTCGAGTCCGTGCGACTCGCGCCATGCCGCGCTGGCCACGACCCACTCGTGTAGGCGTTCGCCGCCTCTGCCGAGTGGCTCCTCGAGCGTCGCGTTCGGTCCCGCGACGAAGCCGTCCAGCGAGATGGAGATGTCGACCGTCACATCTGTCATGCCCTCTCCTCCCTGTCGCTACCGCACGGCCTCTTCTCTCGGCCGGATGACACCCTTAAGACCCTGGGTGCGCCAGAAACTCATCGCGCTAGGGTTCCCCCGTGGCCGAGACCGAGTTCTCCTTCAAGGATCCCCATAAGCGCCAAGCGGTCGTCCTCAAGACACTTCCCACCGACAAGCTCGAGGTCGTCGAGCACCAGCGCAAGACCCGGCCCTCGCACGTCGCGAACCTCGTCTCGTCGATCGAGGCGATCGGGTTCATCGTGCCTCTGGTCGCGGTCGAGGAAACGTCCGACGGCAAGTCGCAGCATCTCGTGATCGACGGCCAACACCGTCTGGAGGCGGCGCGCGAGGTTGGGATCCGCAAGCTTCCCGTCCTCGTCGTTCCGCGACGGCTCGCGCCGCGGATGATGAACCTCAATGTCGAGAAGGACCTGAACATCCGCGAGAAGGCCGTCGTTTCGCTGGGCATCTACCGCGCCTTTATGGACACGCAACCCGAGATCAAAGAGAACGACGACGAGGTCGAGGAGTCGATCGAACGTGCCTACTACGTGACCCTGGGTCTCGCCTACGAAGGCAAGGGCCGTCTCGCCGGCAGCGCGTTCGAGCCTCTGCTGAAGAAGTGTGACTTCTTCATGCGACGCACGATCACCAACGCCTTCCCGGCTCGCGAGGAACGTGCCATCCGCGTCCTCGACACGAACGCCCTCGTACAACAGGTCATCGGACAGGCCAAGGAGATGGGGGCCTTCCACCAGTACTTCCAGTACCAGCTGATCTCCCACATCGATCCGTTCAAGCGCAAGCGCGGCCGTCAGAACTTCGACGAGCTCTTCGACAAGGCGACCGACAAGCTGCAGAAGTTGATCGACGATCCGTCCCGCATCCGGAGACTCGGAGGCGGCGATTAACGTCGGGGGTGATCGCGGCCCCGGACGAGCTGGTCCCGGGTTCCGAAAAGGGGTGGTCTGAGCCAGAAGTGCGGATGCACGGGGTTCCGGGGTACACGGGGTGCAATTTGTACCCCGGGAACCCCTGTACCCCGTGAACACGCGATTGCTGCCTCGACCCCCCCCCTTGCGAAAAACGACTACGAATCGAGGTAGTCCTTCAACTCGTCGAGCGCGTCGCGCCACATCGTCTTGATCTTCTGGGGTTCGGCGCTCTTGTCGAGCTTCTGGTGCTGTACGGCGACCGCGGACTTGCCCGGACCTTTGCTCTCGAACGTCGCCGTGACCCGGCTCGCGTCGTAGCCCCAATCGAAGCGCGCCGTTGTCGGTGCGTCGGAGGCGCGCAGCTTCATCTTCCCGGAGATCAGCCAACGGTTCCGCTTGCGCGAGTCCGTGAACGCGTCGAACAAGACGTCGACGGGGACCGCCACGGTCTTGCTCGCACCGACCTCGAAGGTTCCGTTCCGCCGGACGCCGGGGTCGCGCACGCCGCGGTCCTGCTCGTACTCGACGATCAGCTTCTGCGCCCACCACCGGCTGACGTCGTGCTTGGTCGTGAGGAACTCGGCGATCTCTTTATAGGGACGACCTGGGGCACCCCACTTGTCGAGCAGCGCGTACCACTGCTCCTGGGTCTTGCCCGTCGCGGCCCGCACGGTCTCGGTTTTGGCCATCACAACCTCCCTAAGTAAGTACGGTTGCTTCGATCATTAGACCGAGTAGCGGCCCGAAACTCATCGTCGGAGGCGCCATGACCGACCGCCCACGCCTGACCTTGTCCACCGTGGTGCTCGATTGCCCGGACGCGCACGCCCTCGGCGCCTTCTATCGGCGGCTCCTCGGGTGGGAGGTGGAGCGCTCGGAGGACGACTGGATCAAGATCGTCCCGCCCGCCGGTGGAACGGGGCTCTCGTTCCAGACGGAGCCGTATTTCGTCCGCCCGACGTGGCCGTCCCAGCCCGACGAGCAGCAGATGATGATCCACCTGGATATCAAGGTCGACGATCTGGAGACCGCCGGCGCCCATGCGCTCGCGGCCGGCGCCGTCCTCGCCGAGGATCAGTTCGCCGACGACGTGCGTGTCTACTTCGACCCCGCCGGGCATCCGTTCTGTCTGTGGATCGAAACTCCGATGAGTTAGGGCGGCGAGACACGTCATACCTGCAACACCCGAACGTAGAGGAGGACTCCATGACCAAGGTGATCGCGGACATATCGATGTCGCTCGACGGTTTCGTCACCGGCCCCGATCCCGACCTCGATCACGGCCTCGGCCACGGCGGGGAGCCGATCCACGACTGGGTGATGGAGGCCGACGACATCGACAACAAGATCCTGAAAGACAGCACCGAGCGCAGCGGGTCGGTCGTGATGGGACGCAATCTTTTCGACATCATCGACGGTCCTCAGGGCTGGAGCGACGAGATGGGCTACGGCGCCGGCAACGTCGGCAAACCATCGTTCTTCGTCGTGTCCCACTCGAAGCCCGACGTGATCCGGCTCAGCACCCTGGACTTCACGTTCGTGAACGGACTCGCAGAGGCGATCGAGCGAGCGCGCGCCGCGGCCGGTGACAAGGACGTCTTCGTGATGGGCGGCGGCGACGTCATCCGTCAGGCGGTGGATGCCGGTCTCGCCGACGAGCTACGCATACATCTGTCCCCGATCGTGCTCGGTGAGGGCACCCCGTTGTTCGAGGGCATCGGACGACACGAGCTCGTGCAGCGCGAGGTACAGGTCTCGGCGAACGCGACGCATCTCGTCTACGAAGTGAGGAGGTCGTGAGATGAAGCCACACGTAAGCGTCATCACCCTCGGCGTGCGGGACATGGCGCGCGCAAAGAACTTCTATGCCGGCTTGGGCTGGCCGATCGAGCAGGACTACGAGCAGTGGGTCACGTTCCCGCTCGGCGACGGCTCGACGCTCCTCGGCCTCTATCCGTGGGACGCGCTGGCCGACGATGCCGGGGTCGCTCCCGACGGCGAGGGCTTCCGCGGGATGACGCTGTCGTACGTCGTCTCGTCCGAGGACCGCGTCGCCGAGGTGATCGCCGAAGCCGAGGGCGCAGGCGCAGACGTCGTCAAGCCCGCCGAGAAGTCGCAGTGGGGCGGCGCCTTCGGTTACTTCGCCGACCCCGACGGCTACCTGTGGAAGGTCGCATCGGCCGCCGCCGGGAACCCTTCGTATGTAGCCGAGTGACGTTCTAGGTGCGCAGCAACCGAGTGAGCCGCCCACCGATCATCCATTCCGCGACGTAGAGGTCGCCCCGCGTGTCGACGGCGAGCCCGTGCGGGCTGTTGAAGTAACCAGGCCGTAGATCGCGGGGCGCGATGGGGCGTCCTTCGTCATCGAGCGAGTTCGGCCATCCCGCGCGCGCCGGGGCCGCGTCGTTGACGCCGAGGTAGCACACGACGCGGTCCTCTCCGTCCAGGACCGCGACCCGGGCGGTGAGCTCGGCAACGATCAGCTGTTCGCCGAGCACCGCCAGTGCGCTGGGGAGGCGGAGACCGTCGGAGACCGAACGCAGGAACGCGCCGTCGAGGCCGTAGATCTGGATTTCTGTTGTTCTGACGGTCGGTGATGTAGAGCCG
>JBOGWY010000036.1:0-7088 GCA_050694015.1 Actinomycetota bacterium
GGCTCAGACCCTTCGTGGAAGCAATGCGCCCTGGCGCGCATCGCGCAGTCGGGTAGCGGGCCCGGTCAAGGACGCATCCGATGCGTCCTGGCGAACGTCGACCAGGGCGGTCAGTCCGTGACCGCGATCGCTGCGGTGGCGAACGAGAGTCCCGCCGGGCCGTCATTCACCCCGGCTCGATTCGATCCCAACCTGAACCAGAGCGGCGACGCGATACGAGTGCTGCCGTACGAGCAGGACGCGGTCTCGATGGAAATCGACAACGTGTCGGTGCGTGAGGATTCGGATCCGGAGACCGGCTTCCGTGACTCGTGCAGCGAGGGGCAGACTGCCACCATCCTGGACCAGAACGGGAACGCGATCGCGGGCATGAGCATCGACATCCATGCGGTTGGTCCGTCGGATCAATTGAAGTTCCAGGGGGGCGGGCTGCTCGCCGCGCAATCGCCGCCATCCAGCGATCCCCTTCCGCCGGACAACGGTCACGGGGAACCCGAGCCCAACTATGTATGTGAGGAAGACCCAAGCGTCGGCGGTAGATCCGGTCAGACGTTCGCCGGCGCGCAAGGCGAGCACAACCGTCCAGGGGCGCCGGACCTCAAGCACGGCGAGAGCAGCACGGGGAACTTCGGCACCTTCGGCATCGGCATGCACTCGGACCGCGCCGGCGAGACGTTCATCACGTTCTGGGCCGACGAGGACGACGACGACCTGTTCTGTAGCCAGGAGCCGTCGATCGCGGCGACGATCGGTTGGGACCAGCCGGCCCCCACCGCCGGCGCGGAGACTCCGGTTAAGACCGACTGCCCGATCCCGGACCCGCCACTTCCGGGCACCGAGAGTCCGTCGCCCGAACCGACCGACGACCCGCGCAACTGCACGCTCGAGGGCGACGACGGAGATAACGAACTCGAGGGCACCGAGGGCAACGACGTCATCTGCGGTAACGGTGGCGACGACACGATCCGGGGCCTCGGCGGCGAGGACGTCATCTACGGCGATGCCGGCAGGGACGTCGCGTCCGGCGGCGGCGACGACGACACCATCAACGGTGGTGGCGACGACGATCGCCTGTTCGGTGAAGGCGGCGCCGATCGGCTCAACGGCAACTCCGGGGGCGATCAGCTCGTCGGTGGCTCCGGCAACGACACTCTTGTCGGTCAGAGCGAGCCCGACGTGATGCGCGGTGGTAGTGGCCGCGACATCATCCGGAGTGGGAGTGGGAACGACTTCGGTTACGGCGGGCCGGCCGACGACGTGATCAAGACCTCCTCGGGCAACGACGTACTGCGAGGTGGCAACGCCGCCGACGTGCTGCGTGCCGGTACGGGCAACGATTCTCTGTTCGGCGAAGGCGGGCCCGACTCGCTCAAGGGTGGCCGGGGCCGCGACTTCTGCCGTGGTGGCAAGGGCCGCGACCGGCAGCGGGGATGCGAACGATAGAGGACTGTTAACCCGGCCCCCGAAGGGCTATTAGGACGAACGTGTCCCGTCTCCGCGGCGATTCGGAGGCGGGACATGTGACTAGGGCGAAGGACGTTGAAGGAGGAGACCGTGGGGGAAGCCGACGCCAAGGCTAGGAGGAGGGTGGCGCGCACCGTCCTGATCGTGATCGCGACCTGGGTGACGGGCGTGCTGCTGCTGGTCGCTCCGTCGTTCGGTTCGGGATTGGCCCTCGGCCAGCCCCTGCCGCTTCAGACCACCGAGACGGAGTCGCCGTCGCCGAGCGGGAGCGAAACCGAGTCACCGTCGCCCCAACCGACGGAGACGACCCCTCCGCCGGGCACCGGTACGGCGGTCCGCCTTCTCAACCCGGCCGAACAGCCGTCGCCGGAACTCGACGCCGATGCAGTCGATCCCACGCGCAAGGTGTCGGACCTGAACGACGGCGCCGACGAGACGTTCCACATCGTCGCGGTCACGCGCAAGGAGCCGGCCAACGCGAGCGTGCAGGCGTTCTGGCATCCGGACGGCGGAGGCGAGTCGCCGATCGGTCAGCTCCGCAAGGTCGCCGACAGCGGCGATACGTGGGAGCTGTTCTGGAACATCCCCGACGATCTCGAGGGTGGCACCGGCGTGGTCCGCGTGAAGCTCTTCAACGGGGCGGGCACACAGCGCGGCATGGACGAGGCCGCGGTCGAGGTCAACGTCGAGGAAGAGACGGTCGAGATCACGTGGCCGACCAACGGCGGACCCCTCGGGTTCCACAAGCCGGCGGGACAGGGCGAGTGGCGCACCGTTGTCGACGGGACCGCGAGCGCGGGAGCTACGAGCGTCTACGCGTACTACACCGTCACGCCGCTCGGCGATGCCCCGATGTGGAAGGAGTGCAACGTCAACGACGAGGGTTCTGCCAGCCTCGGGCTATCCGGTGATGGTGAGAACCCGATCCCGTTCACCTTCATCTGCGGCCTGAACCCGACCGAGGAAGACAACGACACTCCCTCGAAGGTGACGGGCCTGGCGACGGTAGTCGTCGCGCCGGATGATCCCGCGGGGCTCTTCGAGACCCAGGAGTCCGCCGACATCCACCGCGTCGAGGGCTTCGTGCAGGACCCGCACCGGATGACGGTCGATCTCGTGCCGTTCCACGCCGACGATCCGTCATCGGAGTACCCGACCGGTAGGCACCGCCAGGCCGGCACCGGTTGTCTCGAGTTCGACGCGGTCGTCACCGATCGCATGGACCGGCCCGTCGCCGGTGCGAACGTCGACGTGCACCTCCAGGGTCCCGACGACGAGATGAGCTTCGGCACCGAGGGCAGCACCGGCAAGGCTCCCGACAAGGGATCCCACGATCCCGGTACCGGCTACGACTGCGGCTCGGGCGATCGCGACGGGACCGAAGGTCGCCACGTCGTCGCCGACGGCAACGACATCGTTCACCGCGAGCCGATCCAGGGAACCGGCGTGTCCGGTCCCGACGGCATCGGGCCCGGCGCGTGGAGGTTCTCGATCTACTCGCCGAACCCCGGCATCACCAACATCACCGCGTGGGTGGACGACCGCCCGCTCAAAGACGAAGCCGAGAACCGGGGCCCCGACTCGGATACGAAGGGGAAGGCGGAGAACGCCGGACGGGCCAAGGCGTTCTGGCTCGGTGCTCCTGCGCGCGTGTCCGTGTCGCCGCCCAGTGACTCGGCGATCAGCAACACATGCAACAGCTTCACCGTGAGTGTGCGCGGCGGCCGGATCCCGTTGCCGGGCGCCAACATCGATTTCCACGCGACGGGCCCGACCAACGCCTTGGACTTCTGCACCCCGACCGGTGGGTCGCCGCACAACGCACCCGAGGGCGGACAACATCAGGGCGAGGACGACAACGAAGCCGTTCACGTCGACGACGACCCAGAAACGTCGAATACGACGCACACCGAGGGCGTCGCCGACGACAGCGGCACGTTCACGATCGGTCTCACCTCTCCCGAGGACGGCGAGACCGAGTTCACCGCGTGGATCGACGGGATGCCCGCCGACGACAACGACGTCTTCGACGACGACGATCCCGACGATCCGTTGGTAGGCGAGCCGTCCTTCACCGGTGGGGTGAGCTGGGGCTCGAGCGCCGACGACGCCAAGGTTCGCTTCGTCAACCCATCCGGCTACGGCGGCGGCGGCGACACGATCTCCGGCAAGGACGACGGCAACCCCTTCGTCCACATCGTGACCAGGGTCGACTTCGCCGACCTCGTCGACGGCGTCGAGATCCTCATCTCGACCGACGACGCGAACTTCTCCAAGCTCGGCAACGCGACGCGCGTGGCCGGGACCGACACGTGGGAGTTCGAGTGGAACCCCGAGGACTTCGCCGACGACACGTACACGTTGCGGGCTCGCGTCCTCAACACCGAGAACGTCGAAGATCGCTCGGTCACTCTCGACAGCACCGTCGCGACTCTCGAGATCGACGAACCCGGCGTCGGCGACACGGTTCCGTTCGTCGAACGCAAGACGACGGTGTCCGGTACCACGAGCGCGGACGCGGAAGGCGTCACCTTCCATTACACGATGACCGCGGCGCGCGATGTGCGCGACGAAGAGCAGTGGACGGAGTGCGGCTCGGTCGAGTTGCCGACGGTCGAGGAAGGGACGCAGGACTTCTCCGGAGAGTGCACGCTCGCCGAGGGTGATTCCCCGACGCTGGTGACGGGGATCGCGGCCCTCACCTTCACGTGCGACCCGATCACCGGGTGCGACCCACCTCTCGGAAGCGCTTCGCCGGGTAGCGGCGACGCGCATCGCGTCGTCGGGCTCGATTCGGAGCCGGTGGTGACGATCGAACCCGCCGACGGCTCGGGACGCACGGGCCAGTGCCAGCGGATCGTGGTCTCCGCGCAGGACCAGCAGGGCAGTCCGATCGCCGGTGCGAACGTCGATCTCCACCTGCGCGGCCCGGCCGCCGAGGTCCACTTCTGCAACGTGCAGGGCGGCAGCGACCGGTCGTCGCCGAACGAGGGCAGCCACACGACCGAGTCCGGCGAGCGCGACGAAGGCATCCACCAGAACAACAACACGCGCCACACCGAAGGTGCGACGAGCGACGCGGGGCGTTTCGTGGTCGGGATCCTGTCGAACCGGGACGGGACGTCGCGACTGACGGCGTGGCTCGACACGACCGAGGAAGACGCCCGCAGCGACACCGAGGCGCGCGAGAACGCGACGTTCACATGGTCGGACACCGGCGGCGGATGCACCGAGACCGGGACGCGCGGCGACGACGTCCTCACCGGAACCGAGGGCAACGACGTTCTTTGTGGCCTCGGCGGTGATGACATCCTCGTCGGTGAGGGCGGCTTCGACCGTCTCATCGGCGGCGGCGGCGACGACGTGCTGCGCGGCAACGCGGGCCGCGACGTCGGCATCGGCGGTCGGGGCTCCGACACGCTGGTCGGCGGTGCCGGCGGTGACCGGTTGAGCGGCAAGGCCGGGCCCGACCTTCTCAACGGTGGCGGCGGCAGCGACACGCTGCGCGGCGGCGCCGGCAACGACAGGCACAACGGTGGACCTCGACGCGATAGCTGCATCGGGGGCAGTGGACGGGATCGGTTCAGGAGCTGCGAAAGGCAACGACAATGAATCTTCGTAGAGCGACAAGATCGGTACTGCTTGCGGGGGCGCTCGTCGCGTCTCTGTTCCCGGCGACGGAGGCGCTCGCGGCGCCGACCGTCGAGCTGTTGAACCCGTCCGACTACACCGGCGATCAGGCGCCGCAGCGAGTGATCTCCTCGGCGCCGGACGGGACCGACAACACCTACGAGTTGGTGGCGTGGGTGGGCGATTCCCCGTCCAGCCCGCTGGTCGAGTTCGAGATCCTCACCCTGCAGACGCAGACCGAGGTCGCGACGGTGGCCGGGGTCGCGATCGGCGACGACACGTGGAGCGGACAGTTCGCGATCGACGACACGATCGTCGACGGCCAGTACACGTTGCGCGCCTCCCTCTTTCAGAACTTCACCGGGCCGGGCACCGGCGAGGAAGTCGACACCGTGCAACGGACGGTGACGATCAACGGCGGAACCCCGGGACCGGCCGCCAACGCGGTTTCGATCCAGACCCCCGCCAACGGCGGCGGCATCGGGTTCTTCACCCCGCCCAACAAGCTGCCCGTCGCCCACATGTCGGGAACTGCCAGCGCCACTACCGCTCAGGCCAGGCTGCTGTTCTCGACCTCGAACCCCGGCAGCAACCCGGCGTGGACGCAGTGCGGCGGCGCACCGGTCGGCCAGGTTGGGTCCTGGGTGGGACGATGCACGCTTCCCGAGAACGTCAATCCCAATGCCGTGCGCGCGGTCGCTGCGGTGGCCAACGGAACCCCGTTCCCGGGAACCCCCGTGGCTCCCGCCGATGCGAGCGGCGACGCGCATCGTGTGGTGCCGTACACGGCGCGCCCGACCAGGGTGCGCTTCGACGGTGCGAACAACAGCTACACGCCCCAGCCGAGCACCTGTCAGGGGATCGTCGCTCAGCTGGTTGACCAGAACGACGTGCCCGTCCCGAGCGCGAACGTGGACATCCACTCGCAGGGACCCGACGACCAGCTGCGCTACGCCACTGTTCGCAACGACAACAGCGAGTTCCAGGCACCCAACGACGGTCACGGCGCAAGTGAAGCGACCGTCCAGTGCGATACGACCGATCCGACGGGTCAACAGGCAGAGCACGGCGTCCCCGGCGGCGCCGACATCAAGCACATCGAATCCACCGGCGGAACGAACGCGAACGGCGAGTTCAAGTTCTTCCTGAGGTCGACCTCGATGGGCGGGACGCTCGCGACCATGTGGTCGGACAACGATGACGACGACTCCCGCGACTCGGGTGAGGCCGCCGGCACCGCGCGGATCGGCTGGGGCGTATCGCCCCCGCCTCCGACCCAGGAGATCATCATCGATCCGGGGGCCGCGACCGCGGCGGTGGGCTCGTGTGAACGCGTCGTCCTAGAAGCGCTGCAGGACGGGTCGCCGATCGTCGGCGCGAACGTGGACGTGCACGTCACCGGACCGACCGGCGTCGCGTTCTGCCCCGCCGAGGGGAGCGGCACGCGCCCGCCGGACATGGGCGGTCACACCGGGGACTCCGACGGCGGCGATATGCATCACAACGAAGGGGAGACCAACGTCCAGGGTGAGCTCGTCTTCGGCGTCACCGCGCCGATAGAGGGCCGTACCGAGATCACCGTGTGGCTCGACTCCACCGACGACGACGCGCAGGCCCCCACCGAGCCGACCGAGGCGGGTGAAGTGTCGTGGCAAGCCGTCGGGGATCGCTCGATCTCGATGGAGTCCAACCGTCGCCGGGTCCGCAAGGGGCGGCGCGTCAGATTCACGGGTGAGATCACCGCGACCGACGCATGCGCCGATGGACAGAGAGTCGTCCTGCAAGCACGGCGGCCGGGCAGCCGGTTCCGGAAGGTTGCCGCGCGCAGGACCGACGATAGCGGCGCCTTCAGGTTCAGCGTCAGGGTGCGGAGGACGAAGGACTACCGCGCGTTCGCTCCGCGCAACGCGCCCTGCGACCCGGCCCGCTCCCGCGTCATCCGAGTAAGAGCCCTCCGCCGCTAACCGATTTGTGAGCACATAGCCGCGTTTTCA
>JBOGWY010000037.1:0-2043 GCA_050694015.1 Actinomycetota bacterium
CCGCAGGATCGCCGCGGCCCTCTTGGTCCTTGCCATCGTGGGCGTCGCGTGCGGCGAAGCGAACAGCGCCGGCGGCACCGGCTCCGGCGGTGGTGACGGCGTTTCCGGTTCCATCGCGATCGACGGCTCCAGCACCGTGTTCCCGATCGCGCAAGCCGTCGCCGAGGACTTCCAGATCGACAACCCCGACTCCCAGGTCTCGGTCGGCTTCGCCGGCACCGGTGGTGGCTTCGAGGCCTTCTGCGCCGGCGACACCGTGATCTCCAACGCGTCGCGGCCGATCGAGGAAGACGAGGTCGCATGTCTCGAGGAAGCCGGCATCGACTACACCGAGTTCCAGATCGGGGTCGACGGCCTCGCCATCGTGACCAACCCCGACGTCGACTTCCTCGACTGCATCACCTTCGACGAGCTCAAGGCGATCTACGCACCGGGGAGCAACGTGTCGAAGTGGAGCGATGTGAACCCGCAGTGGCCCGGGGAGGAGATCAAGATCTTCGGACCCGATCCCGACTCGGGGACCTACGACTACTTCGCCGAGGAGGTGGCCGATCCCGACGCCGACGAGCCGGCGACCCGCGACGACATGACGCAATCGGCCGACGACAACGTGCTCGTGCAGGGTGTCGAGGGCGAGGGCGGTTCGATCGGGTACTTCGGTTTCGCGTACTACGAGGAAAACGTGGACGGTCTCAAGGCACTCGAGGTGGACAACGGCGAGTCCGGCTGCGTGGCACCGTCTGCGGACACCGTCAAGAGCAACGAGTACCCGCTGTCCCGACCGCTGTTCTTCTACGTCGCCAACGACGCCATGAGTGAGTCGGTTGTCGACGACTTCGTCACGTTCTGGGTCACCAACGCCGCCGAGTACGCATCGGCAGTCGGTTACGTGGAAACGCCCGAGGACGTCGCCGCCGCGAACGAGGATGCGCTCGGCTCCCTCGGAGGCTAGAAGTGCAACAAGTGGCACCCTTGACGAGCCTGCGCTCGACGCGGAAACGCACGGGCGAGCGGCTCGTCAAGGTCGCGCTCCTGTTGTGCGCGACCGTCAGCGTGCTCGTAACGGTGGGCATCATCTATTCGCTTTTCTCGGACACGATCCGGTTCTTCGAGGATGTGGCCCCCGCGAGTTTCCTCTTCAGCACGGAGTGGGCTCCCCAGTCCGGTTCGTTCGGCGTTCTGGAACTGGTCTACGGAACGTTGATCATCACTGTGGGAGCGATGTTGATCGCGGGTCCGTTGGGGATCGCAACCGCGATCTACCTCAGCGAGTACGCGCGACCCGGCTTTCGGAGGGTGGTGAAGCCCGTCCTCGAGGTCCTCGCCGGTGTTCCGACGGTGGTGTTCGGATACTTCGCGCTGAACTTCATCACGCCGAACCTGCTACGCGCGGTCTACGAGGACTGCGGGATCTTCAACTGGGCCAGCGCGTCGATCGTCGTGGGGATCTTCATCCTGCCGACGGTCGCGTCGCTATCCGAAGACGCGATGCGAGCGGTCCCGCGATCGTTACGCGAGGGTGGGTACGGACTCGGCGCATCCAAGTTGCGCGTGTCGCTGCGGATAGTGGCACCGGCCGCGTTGTCGGGGATCGTCGCGGCGGTGATCCTGGGGATATCACGTGCGGTCGGTGAGACGATGGCGGTCACGATCGCGGCCGGGGCAACGCCGCAGATCACCGCGAGTCCCTGCGAGAGCGTGCAAACGATGACCGCGTACATCGTGCAGGTGGCGGGTGGTGAGGCGTCGGCCGGGTCGCTCCAGTACGGCTCGATCTTCGCGATCGGAAGCACGCTGTTCCTCATCACGCTCGCGCTGAACTACGTGAGCATCCGTTTCGTCACGCGCTTCCGCGAGGCGTACTAGATGTCGGTCGCGGCGCAGATCGAGCTGACTTCTCGTACGTCACTACGCGAGAAACTGTTGGAGCGAGCGGTCGGGCTGTTCCTGCTCGGCTCGACGGTCGTCGGACTGGTCGCGCTCGCGGTGTTGCTCGCGACCGTCTTGCAGTCGGGCGCGGGTCAGATCGACGTCGGCTTCATC
>JBOGWY010000038.1:0-10170 GCA_050694015.1 Actinomycetota bacterium
CGCCGATATCGTCAGTGCCATGACGGATGAGGCCACAGAGGCGCGGAGCTAGTGTCCGTGTTGTGATGGGCGAGACCGACACCGGGCCGACGCGTCTGTATGTCATTACTGCCAGCGGGAATCCCCACCATGGACCTGGCACCAAGGCCACTGGTGGACACAGACCGACGATCAAACTTGGTTCCGGCTCAATCCCACATCGCGCGAATGGGAGCGCGTTCAGACCTGAGGATGCTTGGCCGCGGTGGGCAGGGACTAAGCCAGTCGGCCTGCATGCCCACTCTGAGCTCCTCGATCGTGCCGACGATGACCGCCGGGTCGCGCATCGCACCGACGTCCTCATTGCGGCCCCGCATGCGCGGGGGATCGACACGTCCCATCAGTACGAGCACACCCGGTGAGCGGGCGTCGCCAGCGCATCGCAAACGGGGCCTGAGATGCAGCTCCGGTCTCGTCAGGTCGAGCACCGGTGCGAACTTCCTGCGCGCACTTTGAGGTAACGGACCCGGCCTCAGAAGGGCTGTTCGGCCCTCCCGGGCGGGACCTGTCGGCTCTATGTCGGCGGCCGCGCGAGGTGCAGCCTTTAGGGGGACAAACATGAGAAGGAGGAGCGGCGAGATGAAGACTCCGAAGGTCCAGGACGTGATGACGAAGCTCGTTGTGAAGCTATACCCGAAGGATCCGATCAGAGACGCGGCGATCGCCCTGGCACAGAACAACATCAGCGGCGCCCCCGTCGTGCAAGACAAGACGATCGTGGGCATCGTGTCCACGAGCGACCTGATCAGAGCCGCGACGCCGCGCGAGCCTCACGGTTCCACGGCTCCTGTGCTCGGCATCCGTCCGGCCTGGGGACGGGCAGCAGCGGTGGTCGAGGACTCGTCGACGGTCGTCGGCGAGATCATGACGCGCCCGGTCGTCACGGTGTCACCCGAAGCTCCCGCCTGGAGCGCGGCGATGCTGATGGAACGTCACGGTGTGAAGAGGCTGCCGGTCGCCGACGAAGACGGCAAGCTCGTCGGCATCATCTCGCGCGGCGACGTCGTTCGGCTCATGGCACGCGAGGAGACCGATATCCGCGCAGACGTGACTCGCGCGATCGGAGCTCTCGGTCCGGGGTCCACCTCGAAGATCGGGATCTGGGTCGACGGCGGAGTGGTAACGCTGCGTGGACGCGCCGATCGCCGCACAACCAAAGAGATCGCGGTCCGTCTGGCCCGCCAGGTCGTCGGCGTCACCCAGGTGGTAGACCGTCTCGAGTTCGACTTCGACGATCCCGCCGTCGAGCCCGTGCAAGCTGGGGTGACGAACGGGCGACCGGCCCTCTCCTGAGTCTCTCGTAGGCGCCCCGGTGCGTCACGCTTCTAGGATGCAGCGATGAGTCAGACCGAACGCCGTCTCGCAGCGCTCGTCGAAGCCGGTGTGGCGCTCGCTGCCGATCTCGACCTCGACTCTCTTCTTCTGCGCATCGCCGACCTCGCCCGAGAGGTCGTCGGGGCGGGTTACGCGGCCGTCGGGGTTGTGGGCCCCAACAAGGAGCTCACGCGCTTCGTCTACTCGGGGATCGACGAGGAGCTGGCGGAGAGGATCGGACCGCTTCCCGTCGGACGAGGCGTCCTCGGCCTCCTGGTGGACGAGGCGCGCCCGCTGCGGCTGCACGAGATCTCCGAGCATCCACGCTCCTACGGTTTCCCGAAAGAGCACCCGCCGATGCATTCGTTTCTCGGTGTGCCCATCATCGTGCGCGGGCAGATCTTCGGGCGTCTGTACATGACCGAGAAGGAAGGGGCGGCCGAGTTCTCCAAGGACGACGAACGGATAGCGCTCACACTGGCATCGCAAGCAGGTGTGGCGATCGAGAACGCGCGTCTGTACGACGAGGTTGTCTCTCGCGGGGAGGAGGTCGCCCGTCGCGTTGCCGAGATCTCGTCTGTCGAACGGCTTGCCGATCTCCTGATCACGGAGTCGTCGTCCGACACGATCCTCGCGATCGCCGCCGAGGAAGCACAGAAGCTGACGGGGGCATCCAGAACCACGGTGTCGCTCCTCGACAAGGCGACCGGAGACATGATCATCCGCGAGGCGGTGGGCCAGGTGGACGTCTCCTCTCTCCTCGGAGCACGGATGTGGCCGGGCACCTCGAAGGCGCACGCGGTAGCGGAACGGATGACGGCAGAGGTCGTGGACGACCTTCAGGGCGATCCCGAGGTCCACGCGGAAGCGATCGCGTTACTGGGGTCGCCGCGACGCGGAGCTTTCGTTCCGTTGATCGTGCGCGGTGAGGGTGTCGGAGAGGTTGCCGCCTACGACCGCACCGGTGGGGCACCCTTCGAGGAGAGCGATCTCGTCATCCTGCAGGTACTCGCGAACCAGGTGGCCGTCGCGCTGGAGAACGAACGCCTGCGGGAGTCCCTCCGGGACCTCACCGTCCTGGAGGAACGTGAACGCATCTCGAAGGAACTGCACGACGGAGTGATCCAGTCGATCTACTCCGTCGGGCTCTCGCTGCAAGGATCTATGTCGCTGCTCGAACGCGAGCCGGAGATGTCGCGCAAACGGATCGACGACGCGATCGCGGAACTCGACAACGTCGTCAGAGACGTCAGGAGCTACATCTTCGAGCTGCAGCCGAAGTCGGTACAGGAGCGTGGGTTCACCACCGCGATCGAGGAGCTCGTGAAGGACTTCGAGGTGAACACGCTCGCCCATGCGGACGTGGAACTGGACGAGGACGCGTGCTCAGATCTCGATGAGTCCACGAAGACGCACATCGTCCAGATCGTGCGCGAGATCCTCTCGAACATCGCCCGGCATGCGCAGGCATCGGAGATAGATCTGTCCTGCTCGGTGGCCGACGGCGAGCTCCACCTGCGCGTCGACGACAACGGCGTGGGCTTCGATCCCTCGTCGGTCGCTCGCGGCCACGGGTTGACCAACATGGAATCGCGCGCGGCGAAGCTCGGTGGCAGCATCGAGATCGGACCACTCGAGCCGAAAGGCACCAGGCACCTCCTTCGCCTCCCGAGGAGAGCAAATGACTGAGAAGTTGCGCGTGATGCTCGTCGACGACCATGAGGTGGTGCGGCAGGGACTCAAAGCCCTGCTGGAAGCCGAGGACGACATCGAAGTCGTTGCCGAAGCCGACTCGGGCCGCAAGGCGGTGGACGTGGCCAAGAGCTACGGGCCACAGGTGATCGTGATGGACGTGCGCATGCCGGACGGCAGCGGCGTGGAGGCGTGCCGCGAGATCCGCGACGCGCAGCCGGAGATCCAGATCATCATGCTCACCTCGTACTCCGACGACGAGGCGCTGTTCAACTCGATCATGGCCGGTGCCGCCGGTTTCGTGCTCAAACAGATCCGCGGCAACGATCTCGTGGAAGCGATCCGCACCGTAGGTTCCGGCGGCTCCCTGCTCGATCCGGGTGTGACGAAGCGAGTGCTCGAACGATTGCGCAAGGCGAAGTTCGAAGACAGGGACCCGAAGCTCGCGCGCTTGTCCCCGCAGGAGGAGCGGATCCTCGACATGATCGGCGAGGGCAAGACCAACCGCGAGATCGCCGAAGAGATACATCTCTCCGACAAAACCGTCAAGAACTATGTTTCGACGATCCTCCAGAAGCTCGAGGTCCACCGACGTGCCGAGGCGGCGTCGTACGTGGCTCGGGCCCGGGCGCAGGAGCACCGCTCCGAGGACTAAGTCACAAGGACGGGCCGAAGGTCCCTCGCGTGACGTGACCTCCGGCCCTACGAAGCCACCTTCCCGCCCGCTTGGATGGACCCCATAAGGGCAATCCATCCACGTAAGGGGTGTTTCGAAGTGAGTGAGAGAACCAAGCTCGGTTTCCTCGGCGCGTTCGCGGGTTTCTGTGTGGTGATCGCCTTCGGCGTGGGCGTGATCGCGAGCGCGGCCTTCGAGAGCGAGCAAGCGAAGGTGGCGGTCGCCGGGGCTTCGACCGACGCAACCGTGCTCGAGGTCGAGCTCGGCGATCTGTTCATCAAGCCGGTGAAGCTCACCGCCGAGGCCGGCCCGCTCACGATCGAGGTCCACAACGGCGGAGGGGTCGAGCACAACTTCGCGATCGACGGCGTCGCCAAGACGCCGATGCTCGCGCCCGACGAGAGCTACACGCTCGAGATCGACAACATCGACACCGGCACCTACACCTACATCTGCGAGGTGGCGGGTCACGCCGACGGCGGCATGAAGGGCACGCTGGTCGTGGGTGAGGGCTCCGGCGACGAGTCGACCGCGTCGCACGAGGGCCACAACATGAGCGCCGCCGAGATGGCCGAGCACGACGCCGCGGTCACCGGCAGCTTCCCCGCGCCGACCAAGGGGCACGGCGGTGAGGTCCTCGAGCCGACCATGGACGGCGACGTCAAGGTCTTCGAGCTCACCGCATCGGTCATCAAGTGGGAGGTCGAGCCCGGCGTCGTCAAGGAGGCATGGGCCTACAACGGCGCGATCCCCGGCCCCCAGATCCACGCGAACCTCGGCGACAGGGTCCGCATCGTGCTGCACAACGAGCTTCCGGAACCGACGACGATCCACTTCCACGGGATGACGGTTCCGGCGGACATGGATGGCGTCCCCGGCATCAGCCAGGACGCCGTCCTTCCCGGCGACAGCTTCACGTACGAGTTCACGATCCGGAACACCGGCTCGAACATGTACCACTCGCACTTCAACGCGCAGAAGCAGGTCCCGCTGGGACTGCTGGGCACGCTGATCGTCGCCGATCCCGACGACCCCCACGCAGATGTCGACTACACGATGGTTCTCAACGACGGGCCGCTCGGGTTCACGCTCAACGGCAAGGGCTTCCCGGCGACCGAGCCGCTCACCGCGTCACGCGGCGATGTCGTTCGCATCCGCTACATGAACGAGGGACTGCAGATCCACCCGATGCATCTGCACGGCATGCCGCAGGAGGTCATCGCCGTCGACGGGCACCTGCTCGACGCGCCGTACGCGAAGGACACCGTCATGGTCGCTCCCGGCGAGCGGGTCGACGTGCTGGTGCGTGCCACCGAGGGCGGCACCTGGGCCTTGCACTGCCACATCCTCAACCACGCCGAGGGGCCCGACGGCATGTTCGGGATGGTCACCGCGCTGATCGTGGAGTAGGAACGTGCAGGTGACGAGCCGGTCGAGGACGCGCATAAAGGAGGCCGTCCTCGCCGGCCATCCCTTCGGCCCCGGCCGTCTGCGCGAACGATGGCACCTGGGCGGGAAGAGCGGCACACTGCGCGCCTCGATCTTCGGTGTCTCCGACGGTCTCGTCTCGAACCTGGCGCTGATCCTCGGCGTCGCGGGCTCGGGCGTGGACGCGCAGGTAGTGGTGATCGCCGGCGTCGCGGGTTTGCTCGCGGGAGCGTTCTCGATGGGGACCGGAGAGTACATCTCGATGAAGGTGCAGCGGGAGGTCTTCGAGCACGCGCTCGAGGTCGAAGCGATCGAGATCGAGTTGCTGCCGGACGCCGAACGCAAGGAGCTTTCGGCGATGTTCCAGGAGAAGGGCATCCCGGTAACGACCGCCGACGATGTCGCGGCAACCCTGATGGAGGATCCGGAGCGCGCACTCGACGCGCACGCGAAGGAGGAACTCGGACTCGACCCCGACGACCTCGGCTCGCCGGTCGGGGCCGCTCTGTCCTCGTTCGCGACGTTCTCGGCCGGCGCGTTCGTGCCGCTCGCACCGTTCTTGATCGCAGAAGGCACGGCCGCGGTCGTGGCAGCTTTCGCGGCCGGCGCCGTCGCGCTCGCGTCGGTCGGCGGATCGATGGCATGGATGAGCCATCGCCCGGTGTGGTTGGGCAGCGGACGCATGCTGGTGCTCGGCCTCGGCACCGCGGCGATCACGTTCGGCATCGGCTCGCTGTTCGGGGTGGCGGTGGGCTAGCTCCTATCTCGGGCGAACGAACGCGGCCCGCACCGCCTCGACCTCGTCCCTGAGCGCGCATCCGCTGAGGTGGTCGTTCACGAGTCCCATGGCTTCCATGAACGCGTACGCCGTCGTCGGCCCGACGAACGCCCAGCCGCGCCTACGGAGGTCCTTGCTCATCGCCACGGCCTCGGGACTGGTCGTGTTCTGCATGAGGTCCTCGTAGCGCCGACGTTTGGCACGCGATGCCGGGCGCGGCTCGAAGCTCCACACGTAGGCGGCGAGGCTCCCGGCCTCCTCGACGAGCTCGACATAGCGGCGCGAATTGTTGATCGTCGCTTCGATCTTGGCGCGGTTCCGAACGATGCCGGCATCGGCCATCAGGCGCTCGACGCTGCGCTGGTTGAAACGCGCCACCGCGGCGGGGTCGAAACCCCTGAACGCGCGCCGGAAGTTGTCGCGTTTGCGCAGGATCGTCAGCCAGCTCAGGCCCGACTGGAACCCTTCGAGCGACAGCTTCTCGAACAGCCGGATGTCGTCGGCGACCGGGCGGCCCCACTCGTCGTCGTGGTAGCGCTCGTAGAGCTCATCGCCGAGACACCACCAACAGCGCACGACACCGTCGCTGCCGGTGCCGAGACCCTTGGGAGACATGCGGGGCACGCTATCGGACCGGATCCAAGGGAGGAGTCGAAGCCCGCGTACAGAAGGTCTTGTCGACCCGGCCCCCAGCCCGAGGAGTCAGAAGCATGAAGGCGTTGAAGATCTTCCTGGTCGCGGCGGCCCTCGCGGTGCCGACCTCCGTCGTCGCGACACCGGCTTCGGCCACGTGCCACCCCGAGAAGCCGAGCACCTGCGAATTCGAGTACCCGCCGACGGAGCCGTGCACCGAGGGGTTCCCGATCTGCTGGTAGCGATCCCGATGTAGTGCCGCGGCACCGGTGCGCGAGGATGCGCCGGTGCCGCATCGCGTTGTAGTACTCGACGATTACCAGGATGTCGCGCGCCGCTTCGGCCCGTGGGAGCGGCTCGGCGATCGCATCGAGCTTGTCGTCGTCAACCAGCACGTCGCCGACGACGAGTTGGTCGAGACGCTTACCGGCGCCGCCGTCGTCGTTGCGATGCGGGAGCGCACGCCGTTCCCGCGCGCGCTGCTGGAGCGTCTTCCCGACCTGAAGCTTCTCGTGACGACCGGTATGGCGAACGCGTCGATCGATATCGACGCGGCCCGCGACCTCGGGATCACGGTGACGGGCACCGGGATCCCGATCAACCCGACCTCCGAGCTCACGTGGGGGCTGATCCTCGCCGTGATCCGCAACATCCCGAGCGAAGACGCGCGCGTGCGCGACGGGGGGTGGCAACACACCGTCGGGTTAGAGCTCGTCGGCCGGACCCTCGGTGTGATCGGCCTCGGCCGGCAGGGGAGCCGCGTGGCCGCGATCGGCAACGCGTTCGAGATGGACGTGCTCGCGTGGAGCCAGAACCTCGATCCCGACCACGCCCGGTCCCAGGGCGTCGAACCGGTCACGAAGGACGACCTGCTCGAGCGCTCCGACATCGTCACGCTGCACCTGCGTTTGAGCGATCGGACCCGGGGGATCATCGGCGCGACCGAGCTCGCGCGCATGAAGCACACCGCCTATCTGATCAACACGTCGCGCGGCCCCCTCGTGGATGAAGTCGCGCTGCTGAACGCGCTGGATCAGGGAGTGATCGCGGGGGCCGGGATCGACGTCTACGACACCGAGCCGCTGCCGCCTCGCCACGCCTTACGCGGCGCGCCGAACACCGTGCTCACGCCGCATGTGGGCTACGTGACGCAGGGGACCTACGAGGTCTTCTACACAGATGCCGTCGAGGACATCGATACGTTCCTGGCGGGGCGGCCCACCCGCGTGCTGAACCAGGGTTGAGCCGCGGACTTGCGCTCTAGGCTACGGTCCAGTAGGTTACGGGACAGTAAGTTACCCGACCGTAGCTTCACCCGACCCGATGAGGGGGAGGATCCCATGGCCCAGGCTCTGCAGGAGCGCCGCCCCGCACCCGCCACGACACCCGAACCCGCCCTTCCGGGGGTCAAGAAGCTCGACCCGAAGCTCGCGACCCTGCAGCGCCGGTTGACGCTGTTCGTGACCGTCGTCCCGTTCGTGGGCTTCATCGCCGCGGTGGTGACGTTCTGGGGGAGCGGGCTCTCTGCCGTCGACGCGTCGATCGCGCTCGGCTTCTATCTCTTCGCCGGCTTCGGCGTCACCGTCGGCTATCACCGTTACTTCACGCACCAGAGCTTCGAAACGACCCGCCCGATCCGCGCGCTGTTCGCGATCGCCGGTTCGTTCGGCGCGCAGGGTCCCGTGATCAAGTGGGTCGCCGACCACCGCCGTCACCACGCGTTCGCCGACGTCGAGGGCGATCCGCACTCGCCGCATCTGGAGGACGGTCCCGGCGTACGCGGCATCGTGAAGGGACTGTGGCACGCGCACATGGGGTGGCTCTTCGGTGACGAGCAGACCTCTGCCCGAAGGTGGGCACGGGACCTCGTGAAGGATCCGATGATCCGCCGGATCGACCGGTTGTTCCCGCTGTGGATGCTGCTGACGTTCGCGCTTCCGCCCGTGATCGGTTTCGCCGTGACGGGCACCGGTGCGGGTGCACTGAGTGCGTTCCTGTGGGGCTCTCTCGCGCGCATCTTCATGCTCCACCACGTCACATGGAGCATCAACTCGATCTGTCACTTCTACGGGAAGCGTCCCTTCGAGGTCGAGGACTACTCCACGAACAACTGGCTTCTGGCCCTCGTGTCGTTCGGGGAATCGTGGCACAACAACCACCACGCGTTCCCCTCGGCCGCGATCCACGGTCTCCGCAAGGCGCAACTCGATCTGAGCGGGCTATTCATCACTGGCCTCGAGAAGATGCACCTGGCGACGAAGGTCCGCCGCGTCGACGAGAAGCAGCTCTCGGCCAAAACCACTGGGTGACCCACTAGGGTCATGACGATGACCGCCGAGGAGGAACGCCGGGTCCGGATGACCGGACAGGAGCGGCGCGCGCAACTCCTCGACGTGGGTCGCTCGGTGTTCGCCGCCGTCGGCTACGAAGCCGCGTCGATCGAGGAGATCGCCAAGCGAGCGCACATCACCAAGCCCGTCGTGTACGAGCACTTCGGGGGCAAGGAAGGCCTCTACGCGGTCGTCGTCGACCGCGAGGTACGCACCCTCGTCGAATCGATCACCGCGGCCCTCCGCGGCGACCATCCCCGCGTCCTCCTCGAGCAGGCCGCGCTCGCGCTGCTGACCTACATCGAAGAGGAGCCGGACGGCTTCAAGGTGTTGCTGCGCGACTCGCCCGTTGTCGGCGGGGCGGGCGGGAGCCTCGCGAGCGTGATCGGCGACATCGCCGACCAGGTCGAGTACATCCTCGCCCGCGAGTTCAAGCAGCGCGGTTTCGACCCCAAGCTGTCGCCGATCTACTCGCGCGCGCTCGTCGGCATGGTCGTGCTCGTGGGGCAGTGGTGGCAGGACGTCGGCAAGCCGCGGCGCCAGGTGGTCGCGTCGCATCTGGTGAACCTGGCGTGGAACGGTCTCAAGGGCCTCGACCCCGACCCCAAGCCCGCGGAAGGCTAGAGCCCGCGCCGCTAGGCGCTAAAGTCTTCGACCCTCGGCGCTCGCGTCGATCAACTGCTGGAGGCGCCGCTCGCGCGTCTCCTCTTTCTTGGCGCTGACGACGCGGTAGACCTGTACCTGTCGGTAACCGGGGGGCTGGGCTTCGAAGAACTTCCAGGCAGCCCTGTGGGCCTTGAAGCGCTTCAGCTGGACGGGCTCGAACGTGAGGTCCTTCCGTTGCTCATACGAGTACAGGCCCGCGCGCGCGTCCGTGCGTTTCTCGAAGGCAGCGAGTCCGGCGGGATGCATCAGCCCGGCCTTCTTCAGCCGTTTCACGTTGGCGATGTTCACGGCGCTCCAGTTGCTCTTGGGGCGCCGGGGAGTGAAGCGTTGGATCGAGCGTTCGGCATCGAGGGACTTGCGCACGCCGTCGATCCATCCGAAGCACAGCGCCTGGTCGACGGCCTCGGCCCATGTGAGGCTCGGTTTCCCGCTCGCCTTCTTGTAGTAGCCGAGCCACAGCTCGTCGCGTTTGTCGTGATTCCTCTCGAGCCACCTGCGGAATTCGGCAGGCGAGTGGAAGAAGATCGGTTCGGCCACGACCGACTTATATCAACTGCTCGTTACCATCGAGACCGCCATGCCCGAGATCTCTACACGCGCGACCGAGGCCGTAG
>JBOGWY010000039.1:0-5763 GCA_050694015.1 Actinomycetota bacterium
CTCGTAGAGCGCCTCCGCCTCGCGCGTGACCTTTTTCGCTCTTCTCTGGCTCTTCGCTGCGCCCGCGGGCACCACCAGCGTCACCGCCAGCAGAGCGAACAGCACACAGACGACCCCCGCTCTTTTCATCAGCTCCTCCTTATCCGTTGTTCCGCCCGGCCTACCGGAGCCTGTGCCCCCCGATCACCGTCCCCACTACTCCCGCGCCCAAGGGGTCACCACACGGACCCCCGGGGGCCGGGCAGCCGTCGACCATCGCGGTCCACGGTCTCCCGTCGGGATCTATGACCACGTCTATGAAGTCGTATTGCACGCCGCACCTAACTGCTCCGCATTCGCCGCGCATAAGGGGATCGGAGGCGCGGTTAACGCTCGCGGTGAAGAAGCGCGGCTTGTTGGACAACGCATCGATCGAAGTCGTGATGTAACCGTTCCAGGTAACGGTCTTGTACAACGGCCCCCGACCAGTTGGAGATTTCCCGCCGGGTGCGTTGGTCGAACCGATATACGCGAGCGCGATCTTGCCGGTGGCGCCGACATCCATCGTGGGGCCCCACGCTTCTTTCAATCCCGGAGGCCCAACCATCATCGGCTTGGAGAAGCTCTTTCCCTCGTCGCGGGAGACCGCGAGGTAAGGAAGACGATTCCGTGCGGTCCAGAAGTAGTAGATGTTGCCGGTGGCATCGACCGCGACCGCGGCCTCATGCTCGAACTCCCCACCTTCGATCCCGGGCATCCCGTTGTCGGCGACCTGGATGCGCTCCCACGTCGCGCCCTCATCCTTGCTGATGGCGAGGTAAGGCTGCCCGCACCACCCGCTCGGCAGATAAAGGGTGCCCTTGGAATCGACGTAGCCGTGACCGGTGGTGCCGCCGCACAAACCGGGGATGCCGAAATTTCCCTGTTCGTGCCGAGGGTCGGCGGTATACGCGGGGGAGCCGGTCCTCACCCACGTGATGCCGCCGTCGAGAGACTTGAGGCAAGCCGACACGGTGGAATAAGTTCCGAGGCCCGCATCGACGGCGCACATGTAGACAACGTTCGGGTAGCCGACGGTCGGGCTGGTAACGGGCGGGCCGGCGGAGATGTTCTGGTGATCGTTGAGCCCGCACGCTTCGGAAGTCGTCCACGATCTTCCCACGTCGTCGGTATGGGACACGGTCGCGCAGGCGGGGTCCTGCAGATCGGCGGTGAACGTCCGACCCGTGCGCGCGTCGACGTAGAGGAACGGATCCTGGGTAAGGGCGTGCGTCTGCGGCGTCACCTCATCCCACGATCGGCCCCCGTCGCGGCTGACCACCACGATCGGGAACGGATGTGGGGTTGGGAGCTCGGCGCCCTGGTAGAAGATGTTGCCCTTCTTGTCGATCCCCATCGTAGGTTCGAACGCGGTGACACCTGTGTAGATGGTCCGTCCCACGCCGGTGCCCCGCACTCGTTTGGCGCCGCGCCCTCCCTGGAAGTGCCTGATGGTCGCGGGCCCTCGGAGCATCGTGCCCGCCTCGGGAGGCGCGGCGAATGACTCGAGGCCGAGCGGGAGCTGGGGATGGGAGTACCTATGGGCGTGCTGGTCCCCCCGGACCGGCGTGGCGCGAACGTCCGCGCCCACGAACGCGATCGCGCAGGCCGCGATCACTGCCAATGCGGTCGTGACTGAGGCCACAGGCCGTGCCAGCACTCGATCCACGCCGTCCTCCATCGTCCGTGTCGTTCTCAAGTACTCGACGGACCGTCGTCGGTCACGGGTCGGGTGCCGTAGCCGGCCCTAGGCGGTGGCGAACACGCCTGATGGCGAGCTTCTCCGGGCGGCCCTACCTACCTGCGTCGCGTTGTGGCGCTCTGCTGCCAGTCACCGACTGCGACGGCGTGAGGTTACGCGGGTAACCGAGCAGCCTGCTGGGCGCGCAGGATCCCCATCACCGCCGCCGAGCACAGGGCTTCGAACGACGCGTCGATGATGTTCTGCGACACGGACCCGGCGTCCCACTTCGAGACTCCGTCGGTCGCCTGGATGATCACGCGCACCTCGGCGCTCGTGCCGTCTTGGCCCTCGAGAACCGAGACCTGGTAGTCGCACAGACGGACATTCTCGAGCTCGGGGAAGTCAGCGGCGAGACAGCCGCGTAACGCGGCGTCGAGTGCGTGGACGGGACCGACGCCGCTCGCCGAGCGCGCGACGCGACGAGAACCCACGCGCACCTCGACGGTGGCCTCGGAGAACGAGGGTGCGGATCTAGCGCGTCCGCTCGTGACTGTGTAACCGACGACGTCGAAAAACCCGGGGTTGTTCTTGTTCATGCGAGTGAAGCCTCCTTGTCGAGTGCGTCGAGCATCATCTGCGCCGCGCTTATCGCGGCCGTGGGATCTGCGGTTCCGGTTCCCACGATGTCGGGGGCCGAGCCGTGGACCGGTTCGAAGAGACCGACGCAGCGGGTGCGACGCGTGGTCGGGTCGGGGTGCAGGTTTGCGCTCGCGGCACGTCCCAGCCCTCCGTCGAGACCGGCGGCGAGGTCGGACAGGATGTCGCCGAACAGGTTGTCCGTGACGATCACGTCGAAGCGGCGGGGGTCGGTCACGAGGTGATAAGCGGCGGCGTCGGCGTGCTCGTATCCGAGGGCAACGCCGGGGAACCTGGATGCGGTCTCCTCGGCAACCTCGCGCCACAGAGCTCCTGCGTGCACGAGCACGTTGCTCTTGTGCACCAGAGTCACCTGGCAGCGCCGGGTGGTCGCGAGCTCGAAGGCGTACCGCACGCATCTCTCGATCGCTCTGCGCGTGTTGATGTTCACCTCGGTGGCGATGTCTCCGCTGCGTCCGCCGACGCCGCTGTACGGACCTTCCGTGTTCTCGCGCACAAGGACGAGATCGAGTCCCGTCAGCGGACGGAGATTGATGTAGAGGTCGAGGGCCTTGCGCAACCGGAGCAGGATGCCCCGTTCGAGAACACCGTCCGGGACCCGGGGGTCGCCGACGGCACCGAGAAGTACGGCATCGGCCGCCGCGATCGAACCCATCTCGGCGTCCGTGAGCAGGTCTCCGGTCGCGAGGTAGCGCTCCACGCCGGCATCGAGCCACGTCAACTCGACATCCGGCGGGATGACCTTCACCGCTTCCCCGATGACCTCGGGGCCGATCCCATCGCCGGGGATCACGACCACGCGCGGGCTCATGGTGTCTGCGCCAGACGCCGTCGTACCCAGGGAACGAGGCCGCCGGCCGCCACGATGTCGCGCACAGCCTCGGGCAACGGCTCGGCTCGGAACTCGCGCCCTAGAGCTATGTCGGTGATCACGCCGCGTTCCACGTCGAGCCGGACCTCGTGTCCATCCTCGATCACCCCGGCCGCATCGCGGCTGACGAGTACCGGCAATCCGGTGTTGATCGCGTTGCGGAAGAAGATGCGGGCGAACGACGGTGCGACGACGGCCGCGACCCCTGCGGCGCGCAGCGCGATCGCAGCGTGCTCGCGACTGGACCCGCAGCCGAAGTTCTCGCCGGCCACGACGACGTCGCCCGGGTTCACCTTCGTCGGGAAGTCGGGATCGACGCCCTCCATCGCGTGCGCGGCGAGTTCGTCGGGGTCCGAGGTCGTCAAGTAGCGCGCCGGGATGATCACGTCGGTGTCGACGTGGTCGCCGAAGACCCACGCTTTAGGCATAGAGCGGTTCCTTCTTGAGGGGCGCCGACCTCACCGACGCCGGGTGCACGATCTCTCCGGCGATCGCGGCGGCCATAGCGACTGCGGGGTTGGCCAGGTAGACCTGCGCGGTCGGATCGCCCATGCGGCCGATGTAGTTGCGGTTCGAGGTCGACACGCAGACCTCGTCGGGGCCGAGGACGCCCATGTGCGCGCCGAGACAGGCTCCACACGTCGGGGTCGAGACGCTCGCGCCGGCGTGAGCGAACCTGTCGAGGAGACCCTCGGCGTTCGCCTGCTGCCACACGCGCTGCGTGGCCGGGGTGACCATGAGCCGGACGTGGTCTGCGATGCGGTCGTCGCCGAGGACGTGGGCCGCGATGCGGAGGTCCTCGATGCGCGCGTTGGTGCATGAGCCGATGAAGACCTGATCGACCTTGACGTGTTCGACATCCGACACGGGCACGGAACGCGACGGCAACGAGGGTCGAGCGACCATCGGCTCGAGCGCGCTGGTGTCGATCCGCACTTCGCGTGCGTAGGTGGCATCGTCGTCGGACGTGGGGACCGGGAAGTCGCGGACGCGGCCCATCGCTTCCTGGCGGGCCCTGACGTAATCGATCGTCGTCTCGTCCGGCGTGACGATGCCCGACTTGGCCCCCGCCTCGATCGCCATGTTCGTGAGCGTGAGGCGCGAATCGATCGACAGATGCGCGAGCGCGTCGCCGGTGTGCTCCATCGCCATGTATGCCGCGCCGTCGTCGCCGATCTCCGCGATGACCGACAGGATGATGTCCTTGCCGACGATCCACGGGGCCGGCACGCCGTCGTAGACGATCCGCATCGTCTCGGGGACGCGCAGCCATATCTCCCCGGTCGCCCACACTGCGGCGAGGTCGGTGGAGCCCACCCCGGTCGAGAAACAGCCGAGGGCGCCGTAGGTGCACGAGTGCGAATCGGCCCCGATGATCACGTCACCCGGGGCGACCAGCGCTTCCTCGGGCAGAAGGATGTGCTCGATCCCGCCGCGGCCGACGTCGAAGAAATACTCGACGTCCTGCTCGTTGGCGAACATGCGCATGCGACTCATGAGATTCGCCGACGCGATGTCCTTGGCCGGGACGAAGTGCGACGCGACGAGAGCTACCTTGGCGCGATCCCACACCTTCTCGGCCCCCATGGCACGGAACGAATCGATCGCCGGTGGGGCGGTGACGTCGTTAGCCATCGCGAGGTCGACCTTGCACATCACGATGTCGCCCGGGCAAACCTCGTCGCGCCCGGAGTGGGCGGCGAGGATGTTCTCGGTGATGGTCTGGCCCATCAGGCCACTGCTTGCGTCGCAGACGCGCGCGCTCGCAGTTGCAGCAAGCGGTTCACTGCGGTCAGGTAGGCGCGGGCCGACGCTTCCACGACATCCGTCGATACGCCGCGTCCGGTGGCGCGGCGCGTCCGACCCTCTGGTACCGGCTCGGCGAGCACGATCGTGACGTCCCCGAGGGCGTCGATGCCGCCGGTGACGCTCGACACGTTGAACGACTCGAGCGTCGCCTCGATGCCGGTGGCGCGCTGGATCGCGCCGCACGCGGCATCGATCATGCCGTCGCCGATCGCGGATTCGTCGATCAGCTCCTCGCCGCGACGAAGTCGAACCGTGGCCGTGGGAGAGAGATGAGACCCGCCGGCGGCCTGGATCGAGACGAGCTCGTATTCGGCCGCATCGGCCGCGATCTCGTCGACCACGATCGCTTCCAGATCGACATCGGTGATGCGCATCTTGCGCTCGGCGAGTTCCTTGAACCGGGCGAAGGCTTTGGCGAGATCGTCCCGGTCGAGGAAGAACCCCATGTCCTCCAGGGCCTTGGAGAAGGCGTGGCGACCAGAATGCTTGCCCAGGACGATCTTCGAACCTTCGAGACCGATCTCGAGCGGATCCATGATCTCGTAGGTCGCGCGGTTGGCGAGTACGCCGTGCTGGTGGATCCCGCTCTCGTGCGCGAACGCGCTCGATCCCACGACCGCCTTGTTCGGCTGGACCGAGTACCCGGTGAGCGCCGAGACGAGCCGCGACGTCCGCACGACCTCCTTCAGGTTGAGTCCGTGGCGGATGCCGAGCGCCTCCCGGC
>JBOGWY010000040.1:0-10593 GCA_050694015.1 Actinomycetota bacterium
CGTGTAGCAAGGTCACCGTGAGGCGCGCTCCCGTGCATCCGATCGGATGCCCAAGAGCCACCGCGCCCCCGTTGACGTTGACCTTGTCCTCGGCCACGCCGTTGCCGTCGAAGAGCATCCGCGTCGAGTGCACCGCGACGGCCGCGAACGCCTCGTTGATCTCGATGAGGTCGAGGTCGTTCGGCGACATCCCCGCCTTCTTGAGCGCGGCCTGGATCGCGAGCGCCGGAACGGTGTGCAGATAGGGAGGCTCTTCCGCCGACATGCCGTGCGCCACGATCTCGGCCATCGGCGTGATGCCGAGCTCCGCGGCGCGCTCCGCACTCATCACGACGACGGCAGCACCACCATTGCTGATCTGCGACGCGTTGCCCGCGGTGATCGTGCCTTCGGGCCCGAACGCCGGCTTCAGCTTCGCGAGCGTCTCTACGGTGGTTCCGGTACGTACGCCCTCATCGGTATCGAAGACAACGGGATCACCCTTGCGCTGGGGCAGCTCCATCGCGACGATCTCATCGGCGAAGCGCCCTTCCTCGATCGCCTTCTGCGCGCGCTCGTGCGAGCGAGCCGCCCACTTGTCCTGGTCCTCACGACCGATCTTGAACTCGTCGTTCACCTCGTTGGACTGATCGCCCATGTGCTTGTGGTTGAACGCGTCCCACAGACCGTCGTAGATCATCGAATCGACCAGCGTCCCGTCGCCCATCCGGTACCCGGTGCGCGCCTTCGGCAAGAGGTAGGGGGCCTGGTCCATCGACTCCATGCCCCCCGCGATGACGACCGACGCGTCGCCGGCGCGGATCATCTGGTCGGCGATCGCGATCGCGTTGAGACCCGAGAGGCAGACCTTGTTGATGGTGATCGCGGGGACGCTCGTCGGGATGCCGGCGGCGACCGCGGCCTGCCGCGCGGTGATCTGACCCGCTCCGGCCTGGAGGACGTGACCCATGATCACGTACTCGACCTGATCGACGGAGATGCCGGCACGCTCGACGGCGGCCTTGATCGCCCGGGCGCCGAAGTCGACGGCGGGAAGATGAGAAGCGGCGCCGCCGAACTTGCTGATCGCCGTGCGGGCCGCGGACGCGATGACTGAGGTTGCCATCTGGGGCTCCTTTCAGTGATGAACCTTCATTTTAGGGTGGGCGGGTGACTGTGCGTGTCGAGCAGGTGAGGCAGATAACGGTAGTCACCATCGACCGCCCGGAGGTCCGCAACGCGGTGGACGGACCTACCGCCGCGGCGCTGGCCGACGCCTTCAGAGCCTTCGACGCCGACACGGAGTCGCACGTCGCGATCCTGACCGGGGCCGGAGGCCATTTCTGTGCGGGGGCAGACCTGAAGGCGATGTCGGAGGAGCCCGAGCGTGCCAACCGCGTGCAAGCGGACGGCGACGGGCCGATGGGGCCCACCCGCATGACCTTGTCGAAACCGGTCTTGGCGGCGATCGAGGGTTACGCGGTCGCCGGAGGGCTCGAGCTCGCTCTGTGGTGCGATCTACGCATCGCCGCCCGCGACGCGCATCTCGGCTTCTTCGATCGTCGCTGGGGCGTTCCTTTGATCGACGGCGGGACGATCCGGCTCCCTCGACTCATCGGACACAGCCGCGCGATGGATCTGCTGCTGACGGGCCGCGCCGTCGATGCCAACGAAGCGCACGAGATGGGGCTCGTGAATCGCGTCGAGCCTCCGGGAACGGTCCTCGAGGCGACCCTGGAACTCGCTGAGGGCATCGCGCGTTTCCCACAAGCCTGCATGCGCTCGGACCGCAGGAGCGCGCTGCAACAGTGGGGTCTGCCGACGCGCGAGGCGTTCGAGAACGAGTTCGCGCTGGGTATCGAGAGCGTGACGTCGGGAGAAGCCGCCGGCGGTGCGGCGCGCTTCGCGGCGGGCAAAGGCCGCCACGGAAACTTCGAAGAGATCTAGAAGAGGCGCAAAGAGAAAGGCCCCCGCCTTGCGGCGAGGGCCCTTCCTCTCTTTCGTCGTCGACTATTTGGTGGAACGGGTGCGCATCAGCGCGAAGCCCGCACCGAGCAGCCCCAGGGCGACGATCAGGAAGATCGTCACGCTGCCGCCGGTGAACGGAAGGACCGCACCGGCCGCACGGGTCGCCGGGGCACTCGTGGTGGTCCCGAGAACCTCAGGCTGCCCGCGGGTGATGATCTCGCCGAGCACCTCGGTCTCCGGCTTCTCGCACTTGACGTTGCTGTCCACCATCTCCTCATCGGGGCACGTGTGGTCGATGTTCGGCTGCACCGCCGGCTGACACGCTTCCTCCGAACCCATGATCTCGGGGCACGTGGGAGGCGGCGGAGGAGTAACGACGGTCGGCTGAACCTCGTCTTCCTTCTCAGGCTTGCCGCACCAACCCTCGTTGTCGTCCTCGAAGTCGTCGTCGTTGCCACAACCGTTGTTGCCGTCCTGGTCGTTCATGTCGACGCCACCGGAGCCGCCGGGCTTGTCGGGGCCGCCGTTGCTACGGTCCGGGCCACGGCCGTCATCGTCCGGATCGGACTCGGAGTTGCCTTGGTTGCCGCCGTCGTTCTCGACCGAACGGTCCTTACCCGACGGGTGCGCGTTGTCGCCGTCGTCCTCTACGTTGTTCGGAGTCTGGGTGTTGTTCTCGTCGGCCGACGCGGCGTCGTTGTCCTCGGTCGTCTGACCTTCGGTGTTATCCGCGTCGCCGTCGTTGTCGCGTTCCGAGTTCCCGGACCCGTCCTGCTGCGCCGCGGTGCCCTGCTCGTGGTCGTCCTTGTGGTGCGCAAGCGCGGGCGTCGCGGCAACCAGAACCAGCGCGAGGAGAGCCGCGAACAACGTGAGAACCGCCGTCGCGATCGAGAATCGCTTCGTCATGTCTCGTCCCTACCTTTCGTCCGTTCCAAGCCTTTAGTGACGGTTTGTCACCATCTGACTGCATCTTGTTACCCTCACTGTTCGCTGTCAAACCACTACTTCCTGCTGTTGGCGAAGAAATTTTCCGCGTTTTTTCGCCGGGGCCGGGCCCGGCCTTGGGGCGGGGCGGGGGCGGAGTCGGGCGGGCCGTAGGATTCGGCCCCATGCCGGGCAAGATCGAGCACGTCGCCATCGCCGTGGCCGACCTGGACGCCGCCCTCGCCCATTTCCGGGACGTCTGGGGCATCGAGGCCGAGCACCGGGAGCGGGTCGAGGACCAGGGGGTCGAGGAAGCGATGCTCCCGCTCGGCGAGTCCTACCTGCAACTCCTCGGCGCCACCGGGCCCGACACCACGGTCGGGAAGTTCCTCGAGCGCCGGGGCGAGGGGCTCCACCACATCGCCTACGAGGTCGACGACCTCGAAGGGACCCTGACGGACCTCAAGGCGAAGGGGGTCCCGCTGATCGACGAGGCTCCCCGCAGGGGGGGTCGGGGTCACATGGTGGCCTTCGTCCACCCGAAGGGGAACCACGGACTGCTGGTCGAGTTGATCCAGCGCCCCGATCACTAGGTGTCGGACACCGCTGCGCCACCTTCTCCCGCGCTGACTTCCGGCCCTTCGGTATGGCGCCGCCGGGAGTTCGTCCGTCTACTCGCGATCTCGATCACCGTCGCGCTGGGGTTCGGGATGATCGTCCCGGTCTTCCCGTTGTTCGCACGATCCTTCGGCGTCGGGCTGGCCGCCATCGGCCTGGTGCAACTGGTCTTCGGATTGACGCGGTTCTCGTTCGGTCTCGTCGGGGGCCTCGTGGTCGATCGCTTCGGCGAACGCGCCTGCACGATGACCGGTCTGCTGGTCGTCGCGATCTCTTCCTATGCGGTGGGATTCGCGCAGAACTTCCCGCAACTCGTTCTCGCACGAGGCTTCGGCGGCGCAGGCTCCGCTCTGTTCATCGCGGGACTTATGAATCGCATCTTGAGGATCATCGAGCCGGCGTCGATGGGCCGGGCCACCGGTGCGTTCCGTTCGTCGTTCCTCGTGGGCATCGGGGCCGGGCCACTCCTGGGCGGCATCGTGTCGAAGTACTTCGGACTGCGTGCGCCGTTCCACTTCTACGCGACAGGTCTTCTCGTCGCCACCGCGATCGCGTACATCGTGATGGCGGGCGAAGCGCGCGATGTCGAAGCGGAGCGAAAGAGACCGATCGAGGCGCTGCGCGCGGCTCGCCCTCTGTTCCGCGACAAGCGATACGTGATCGCGCTACTCGCAACGATCGTCGGATGGTGGACCATCTCGGGTCCCGCACAGGTGGTCGGAGTCGTCTACGCCGACGAGCAACTCGGCCTCTCGAACGACCAGATCGGTCTCGCGCTCACGATGCTCGCGGTCGGCGAGATCCTGATCCTCTTCATCGCCGGGAAGGCGGCCGATCACTTCGGACGCCGCGCCGTCCTCGCGCCCTCCCTGGCGATCGTCGGCGCGGCGACGCTGCTGTTCGGTTGGATCCAGGAGATCCCGGTCGCGTTCTTCCCACTCCTGATGCTGGTGGGGGCCGGGGTTGCCGCCGGCGGAACCGCGTCGGGCGGTCTGCTCGCCGACTCGATCCCCAAAGGCGGTTCGGGCACGGCCGTCGGTGTGAACCAGATGGCCGGCGATCTCGGCTATCTCTTATCGCCGACCTCGATCGGATATCTGGCCGAGACGTTCTCGTACCGGATCGCGTACCTGGCCGGAGCGATCCCCGCGCTGGTGGTGTTCTTCGCGTCGTTGACCCTTCCGCGCGGCGGCGGGATCCGGGAGGAACAACCGCAGCCCGAGCCCCACGAACCCGTCGGGTGAACATCCGCCGGTGCCCACAGGGCGTGCGGTAGCGTCGGCGTCGTGAGTTCCAGCAGCTACAGCGAGGCCGGGGTTCGGGGGCAGGGCGACGCCCTCAGCTCGATCGAACGCCACCTCGGCCCCACCCTGACGCTCCCGCCGAACGCCGAGCTCCTGACCCGTTTCGGGCAGTACGCGAGCGTCCTGAAGGTCACGCCCGAGCTGGCCATCGCGATCTCGACCGACGGTGTCGGCTCCAAGACGATCGTCGCCTCGACCCTGGGCCGCTACGACACGATCGGTTTCGACTGCGTGGCGATGAACGTCAACGACGTGATCTGCGTCGGGGCGACCCCGTTCGCGATGGTCGATTACCTGGGCGTCCACACGCTCGACGGGGGCCGTGCCGACGAGATCCTCCGGGGTCTCGGTGCGGCGGCGAAGGAGGCCGGCGTCGCGATCCCCGGCGGCGAGCTCGCGCAGCTTCCCGAGGTGATCGGCTCCGACGGGATCGTCCCCGGGGACCCCACTGCCTTCGACCTCGTCGGTACCTGCATCGGCACAGTGCATCCGGACCGACTCGTGCTCGGGCAGCACGTCGCCGTCGGCGACGCGATCATAGGCATCACATCGTCGGGGATCCATTCGAACGGACTGACTCTCGCGCGCAAGGCGCTCCTCGTGGACGCCCGCTACCAGTACAGCGACGAGGTGCCTGCATTCGGTCGCTCCGTCGGTGAAGAACTGCTCCAGCCGACAGAGATCTATGTACGCGCGGTCACGGGTCTGTGGGCCGCGGGTATCGAGACGCGCGGGCTCGTGCACATAACGAGCGACGGCTTCGCGAACCTCTGTCGGCTCGACGCGCGCGTCGGTTATCGGATCGAGGAACTCCCTCCGCTACCCGCGGTGTTCGAGCTGATCCGCAAGGTCGGCCGTATCGACGACACCGAGATGTACCGGGTCTTCAACATGGGCATCGGATTCGTAGTGATCGTGCCGGAGGGAGCCGCCGACGACGCGCTCGCATCGATCGATACGAGTGGCTACCGCGCGCAACGGATCGGCACCGTGACTTCGGACGCAGGGATCGTGCAGATAGATCCGGCGGGACTCGTCGGCCGGCTTGACGAAGGAGAGAGCTCGTTCGTTAGGGCTTGATCGGTAGCGGCGGGCCCCCGGTGTCGCCCTCTTCCTTGTCCTTCGAAGTATCGCCACCCTCTTCGTCGCCGTCGCTCGGCGACTCGCTCGGCGATGGCGATGGCGATGGCTCGGTCCCGGGCTGCTCCTGCTGTTCGCTTTCCTTGGCCTCGGCAGCAGCTCTCGCGGCACGCCGCCTCTTGCGCTCGATCCTCTGCGCCGCGACGACGTCTTCGACCTCGGCGGCGGCGGCCTCGACCTCGGTCTGAGCCACCGTGATCGCTTCGGCTATGCGATCTGCGAGAGGCTGCGGAAGGCTGTTCAGCAGCTCCTCGAGACCCGCCTCGTCGAGTTGGCCGCCACCCGTGAGTTCCTTGAGCCTGGCGAGCTCGGCCTTGGTGAGCATGACCTTCACGTCACCGATCCGCAGCCCGCGCAGCTTCTTGCGATTGATGTGTCCCGATGCGGCCGCCGGGGCGTCCGTCGTCGCGAGCCGCACCGCGTCGCTTTGGACCAGTTCGCGACTCTGGTCGGCGCGGTCGCGGAGGAAGTTGGCGATGGCCATCCCGGCCGCGGAGAAGGTCAGAAGGGCGGTACCGATGGTCGCCACTGCGAGCATGCGGGCGAGCCGTAGGCGGGTCACGCGCTCGCGGCGCATCGTCTGTGCGACCTTGACCTCGTTGATGTTCTCGATCAGCGCCGCCTCTTCCGTCCGCACCTGGTCGTGGACCTCTTCGAGGAGACGGTTCGCGGCCTGCACCTCACCGGCGCGCATCAGGGTCGCGGAGAACGACAGCTTGTCGTCGACGACCTCTTTGGATTTCTGTGAGAACCGGCGCGCCGAAGCCGCCAGCTGGTAGCTGGCCTCCTCCTCCGCGGCGGTGTCCTGCTCGAAGAGCTCGGACACACCTCGGCGGAGGTCCCGGAGGTCCTTAACGACTCGCTTGATTCCCATATCTAGCGGGTTCGACCCATAGGTTGCCTCCCCTGCCCGTATCCGGACAATTTAGTCCGTTTTGCCCGTTCCGCGGGAGGGGGGACCGGCCGGGGTGGTCGGGAGACGGTCACGACTAGACTCGCCGGCATGGCCACCCAGGAGAGAGAGCCCACCGAGTCCGCCCGCCCGATCGAGGAGCGTCTCCAGGAGCTCCAGGGCCTACGGGCCGACGCCGTCCAGGCCGGGGGCGAGCAGGCGATCGCCCGCCAGCACGAGCGAGGGAAGCTGACCGCTCGCGAGCGGATCGAGAAGCTGTTGGACCCCGGGACCTTCGTCGAGACGGACCAGCTCGTCCGCCACCGCTCGCATGGGTTCGGCATCGAGAACCGCCGTCCCTACTCCGATGCGGTCGTGACCGGATGGGGAACGATCGACGGGCGCAAGGTCTTCGTGTTCGCGCAGGACTTCACGGTCTTCGGAGGGTCGCTCGGCGAAGTCATGGGCGAGAAGATCTGCAAGATCATGGATCTCGCGCTGCAGACCGGCGCTCCCGTGATCGGCCTGAACGACTCCGGCGGCGCACGCATCCAGGAAGGTGCCGCGTCGCTCGCGGGCTACGGATACATCTTCGATCGCAACGTTCGTAGCTCGGGAGTGATCCCGCAGATCTCCGCAATCATGGGACCGTGCGCCGGCGGCGCCGTCTACTCCCCCGCGATGACCGACTTCACGTTCATGGTGTCGGAGACGTCGCACATGTTCATCACCGGGCCGGAGGTGATCAAGGCGGTGACGGGCGAGACCGTCACACAGGAGGAACTCGGCGGCGCGATGAGCCACGCGTCCAAGTCGGGGGTCGCGCATTTCGTCGCGGCGAACGATGAGGACTGCCTCGACCAGATCCGTTACCTGTTGTCGTTCCTCCCGTCGAACAACTTCGAGTCGCCGCCGTACTTCCCTCCGACGGACGATCCTCATCGCGAGTGCAACGAATTGCTGGATCTCGTGCCTGCGTCGGCGAACAAGCCCTACGACATGCATCAGGTGATCGCGAGCGTGTTCGACGACGGCGAGTTCTTCGAGGTGCATCCACACTTCGCGCAGAACATCCTCTGTGGGTTCGCGCGGCTCGCGGGACATCCCGTCGGAGTCGTCGCGAACCAGCCGCAGGTACTCGCCGGAACGCTCGACATCGATTCGTCGGAGAAGGGCGCACGCTTCGTTCGCTTCTGCGACTCGTTCAACGTCCCGCTCGTTACGTTCGTCGACGTGCCCGGCTTCCTCCCCGGCACCGACCAGGAGTTCGGCGGGATCATCCGTCACGGCGCGAAGCTCCTCTACGCGTTCACCGAAGCAACGGTGCCGCGCATGACGGTCATCACGCGCAAGGCCTACGGCGGCGCGTACGTCGTCATGAACTCGAAGCACATCCGCGCCGATATCTCGTTCGCGTGGCCGTCGGCCGAGATCGCCGTCATGGGGGCGGAGGGCGCCGTCAACATCATCCACCGCAAGGAGATCGGGTCGGCGGACGACGCCGAGGCCAAACGTGCGGAGCTGATCGGCGATTACAACGAGCGCTTCCTCACGCCGTACATCGCGGCCGAGCGCGGTTACATCGACGCGGTGATCGAACCGCAACTCACGCGCATCCGGCTGATCCAGTCGCTCGAGATGTTGCGGTCGAAGCGCGAGACGATCCCGCAACGCAAACACGGGAACATCCCGCTGTGAGCCCGACCCGCAAGCCCCATCTCGAGCTCGTCGATCTCTCGGGAGACGCCTCGGAGGAAGAGAAGGAAGTGGTGCGAGCCGCGCTCGAAAAGATGGTCGAGGAGGAGCGCCAGGCGCTGGCGTCGTCACTGTGGTTGCGCGCTTCCCGGTCGCAGGGGCGACGGCTCGGCATGCTCGACTATCGGGACCGTTTGAACCGCGACGATGCGTGGCGGCTCTCGGCCCGGTTCCCGTTCGGGGGCCGCGAGTACTCAGGCCTCCACGGCCGGGGCGACGCTAAGTGATCGCGAGTCCTCCGTTGAGACTCAGCACCTGGGCCGTCACGAACGCGGCCTTGTCGCTAGCGAAGTAGGACACCGCCGCCGCCACCTCGTCGGCATGGACGAGACGCCGTAGGGGCGTCGCCTCGATCATCTTCTCCATGAGCTTCTCGCCGAGCTCGGTCTCGCGGATCCGATCGGTCATCGGCGTATCGGCCGGGCCCGGACAGATCGCGTTGACCGTGACCTTGTCGCGCGCGAGTTCGCGGGCCATCGACTTCGAGAACGCGATCACGCCGCCCTTGGCCGCCGAGTAGACGGCTTCTCCGAGCGAGCCGACGCGGCCTGCATCCGACGCGATGTTGACGATGCGCCCGTAACCCGTTTGCTCGCAACGCTCGACGATACGCGGAGCGATCGCGTAGATGCAGTTGAGGACGCCCATGAGGTTCACCGCGATCAGTCGATCCCAGATTGCAGGATCGCTCGCGAGGAAGAACCCAGGGATATCGAAGCCGGCGTTGTTGACGAGGCAGTCGATACCTCCGAAACGATCGGCCGCTGCTGCGGCAGCCCTCTCGACAGAGGCGGGGGACCCGACGTCGCACTCGACCACGAGCGCGGCTCCACCGACCTCTTCGATCTGCTTGACGGTGGTCTCGGCCCCCTCGACGTCGACGTCGGCAACGGCCACGGCGAGCCCATCCGCCGACAAGCGCTCTGCGATCGCGCGCCCGAGCCCCGATGCGGCTCCGGTGACGAACCCGACTCGCTCGCTCATCTACTTCTGCGTGTAGTCGTAGAAGCCGCGGCCCGTCTTGCGTCCGAGGTAACCCGCCCGAACCATGTGCTCGAGTAGCGGCGCCGGGAAGTAGCGCCGCTCGCGGAACTCCTCGTGTAGCGAGTTGAGGATCGCGTACGTCACGTCGAGGCCCACGATGTCCATCAGCGCGAACGGTCCTATCGGGTGACCGCAGCCGAGCTGCATCGCCGCGTCGATGTCCTCCGGCGAGCTGTAACCCCCTTCGTGCATCCGCACCGCGTCGTTCAGATAAGGGAACAGCAGGAAGTTGACGATGAAGCCGGCACGATCGCGGCAGCGAACAGGATGCTTCTTGATCGACTGCACCCACGCGAGCGAACGCTGCTCGACCTCTTCCGACGTGGCGACCGTGCGCACGACCTCGACCAGCTTCATGATCGGCGCCGGGTTGAAGAAGTGAAGGCCGAGGACGCGATCGGGCCGGTCGGTAACCGCTGCGAGGTCGACGATCGGCAGGCTGGAAGTCGTCGAGGCGAGGATCGCCTCGGGCTTCACCGAGCGATCGATTTCTTTGAACATCTCGACCTTGATGTCGAGGTCCTCGGCGACCCCTTCGATGACCAGGTCGGCCTCGGCGAGGTCGGAGAACTCGAGCGTGGTGGTGATGCGCCCGAGGACCTCGTCGGCCGCGGCTTGCTCCATCTTTCCTTTGCCGACGGCCTTCTCGAGGCTCTTCGCGACCGCCCCCTTCGCCTTCTTGATGGACGATTCGCTGCGACCGCGCAGGATGACCTCGTTGCCGGCCTTCGCCGCGACCTCGGCGATCCCCGACGCCATCAGACCGGTTCCGACGACGCCGACGGTATTCACGTCCGAGCTCGCGACGCCGGCCTCATCCGGGATCGCATCGATGATCTTGGGGGACTCCGGCGCCTCGTAGCGATAGAACCCGCGCCCTGTCTTGCGCCCGAGATAGCCGGCCACCAGGTACTGCTTGAGGAGCGGCGCCGGAGCATCCTGGTCGTCGCGGAACTGTCGCCACAACGC
>JBOGWY010000041.1:0-5400 GCA_050694015.1 Actinomycetota bacterium
TCCACGACGTCTATCGCACGTACGCGATGCGCGCGCGACTGTTGCGGAACTTCGGGACCGCAGACAACCAGGTGCTCTGGCGCGGTCAGGTCCCGCTGATCGGCGACCCGAGCTTCGTCGTCGATTCGATCTATGCGGTCGATCGGTGGCTGGCGCGCGTCGATGCAGATGATCGCGACGTTCCTCTGGCACAGAAGATCATCGAGGACAAGCCCAGCGACGTCGCCGACCGCTGCACCGACGGTGCCGGAACCGAGATGCTCTCCTGGGTGTGCGATCAGACCGTCGCGTCGTACGGGACACCGCGCTTCGCCGCCGACGAGCCGCTGACCGACGACGTCTTGAAGTGTCAGCTCATGCCGCTCCGGAAGGGCGATTACCCCGTCGAGTTCACCAAGGAGCAGTGGAAGCGGCTCAACAAGGCGTTCCCGACGGGCGTGTGCAACTACGGGAAGCCCGGCGTGCATCAGCACGGAGCGGTGCCATGGCTCACCTATCAGGACGCGAACGGTGACGTGATCTACGGCGGACGCCCTCTGGGGCCGCCGCCGAACTCGGTGCCGTTCACGCAGTAGGTTTTCCGCCGCCGAACTACGTAGGCGAGTGGGGCGACGCTCCCTAGACTCGAAGCCGGTGATAACGACTTCGCTCGACATCGTTGCCCGCGAGGCGGAACTCGAGGCGGTGGCCGGCCTGATCGACCAGACCGGAGACTGGCCTCGTGCGCTCCTTCTCGAGGGCGAGCCGGGTATCGGCAAGACGACTCTGTGGCAGTGGGGGGTGGACCGTGCCCGCGCTCGTGATGATGTCGTGCTTACGTGCCGTTCGTCCGAGACGGAAGGTGCCCTACCTTTCGCCGCTCTCGGTGACGTGCTCGAGCCGATCCTTGCAGAGCCCCCTCGTTCCCTCTCCGCTCGCCAACAGGTCGCCTTAGGAACGGCGCTGGCGCGGATCGAACCCCGCGAGACCCTCGAACGGCTCGCAGTCGCCCGCGCGACGCACGCGCTCATCAAGGAGGTGGCTCTGCAGGCGCCCGTCGTTATCGCGATAGACGATGCACAGTGGCTCGACCCGCCCAGCGCGGAAGCGCTCGAGTTCGTCCTCCGCCGTTTGGACACGCTGCCGGTGAGGATCCTCGTGACGCGCCGCGGCGCGGAGGACGCCGTGCCGCTCGGGCTCGATCGCGCGGTGCGGGCCGAGTGGTTCTCGAAGATGTGGCTCGATCCGTTCTCCGTCGGCGAGCTCGATCAGTTGCTACGCGGCCGCATCGGGTTGACGCTGTCGCGTCCGCGACTGATCGAGTTGCAGCGCATAACCGGCGGTAACCCTTTCTACGCGCTCGAGGTCGGGCGCGCCTCTGTCCGTCGGGGAGGCGGATCCCAGGGCGGACTCACGGTGCCGGATTCCCTCGGCGAACTGATCCGTGAACGACTGTTGCAGTTATCCCCGGAGGGACGCGACGCGGTCCTTCTCGCTGCCGCCACGTCGCATCCTGGGAGCGCGCTCGTGGAGAGAGCCGCCTCCGGCAATGCAGGACTCGGCGAGGCCGTCCGGGAGGGCATGTTGGAATCCGACGGCGATCGGCTCGTGTTCGCGCATCCATTGCTTGCCTCCGTGGCATACGACTCCGCCACTCCGTGGGATCGTCGTGAAGCGCACCGCCGGTTGGCACCGGCGTCGAGCGATCCTCTCGAACGCGCGCGACACCTGGCGCTGAGTACGGAGGACAACGACGAGGCGGTTGCTGCAGAGCTTGAAGCCGCCGCGTTGCATGCCCACCGTCTCGGTGCGGTCGCGGCGGCCGCCGAGATCGCAGACCACGCGTGCCGGCTGACGCCCGCGGCCGACACCGATGCCGTCGTAACGCGGATCGCGCGGAGCGCGGAGTACCACCTCGCGGGCGGCGACTCCGCACGCGGTCGGGCCCTGCTCGAGGAGGTAATCGCCCGGTTGCCGGCGGGGCCGGAGCGGGCCGCGTCGCTGCTCCTTCTCGGGCGCGTCCACACCGTAGGTGAAGACCTGGTCGCGGCGCGGGAGTTGTCGGCCCAGGCGCTCGCAGAGGCGGGGCCCGACGTGCGGCTTACTGCCGCGGCCGAACACGCGCTTGGATCCCTGGCCATCGGGAGCGGCGACATTCCCGGTGCTCTCGCGCACTCGCACTCGGCCCTGGAGCTGGCCGAGCACGCCGACGACGCGGGGGTCCTGGCCCTCGCCCTCGGCGGGGTCGTCCTCATCGAGTTCCTGCTCGGGATGGGCTTCGACGGTGATCGCATGGAGCGCGCGATCGAACTCGAGGGCAGTATCGCGGATGTCCCGGTGGAGTGGCTCCCCAGCTATGCCCGCGCCGGCATCGCCTTGTTCACGGACGATCTCGAGACGGCCCGCAGCGTTTATGGAGGCCTTCACGACCTCGCCCTCGCGCGCAGCGACGAGCGTGCGCTGTGCCTGGTCCTCTTCCCGTTGAGCCAGGTCGAAAGCGCGGCCGGGAACTGGACCCTCGCACGCCGCCATGCAGACGAGGCGGTCGAGCGGAGCCGCCAAGGTGGTCTCGGCACCGTCCACGCCAACTCTCTCTACACCCAGGCCCTGGTCGGCGCATTGCTGGGACGGGAGGACGCGGCACGCACCTCGGCGGCGGAAGGACTCGAGATCGCCGCCAAGTCCGGAGCGGTCGCGCCCATGACATGGCTCACCGCTGCGCTCGGTTTCCTAGAGCTGTCCCTGGGAGACCACGAGGCTACCCACCGCACCCTCGGCCCCCTCTCGGAGATGATCGTCAACATGGGCCTCGGCGAGCCCGGCGTCGTGCGGTTCCTGCCCGACGAGATCGAAGCGCTCGTCGCGTTGGGCGAACTGGATCAGGCGCGTCCTCTGACCTCGATGCTCGAGGAGCGCGGAGCAGCCCTCGACCGGCCGTGGGCGCGCGCGACCGGTGCCCGCTCGGCGGCTCTGGTCGCCGCGGCCGAGGGCGACTTCGATGCGGCGCGGGTCGCGATCGTCCGGGCTCTCGCAGCTCACGAGCGACTGAACCAGCCATTCGAACTCGGTCGCACCCGTCTGGTGGAGGGGACGATCGAACGCCGCTCGAAGCGACGCGCCGTTGCCCGGCGGGCGCTCACCGAGGCGATAGAGATCTTCGATGCCCTCGGTGCTCCGCTGTGGGCGGCGAAAGCGGCGGCCGAGCTCGCTCGTATCCCCGGACGGGGGCCCGGCTCGGGAGAGTTGACGCCGACCGAGCGCAAGGTCGCGGAGCTCGTGGCGAGCGGGCTGTCCAATACGGAGGTGGCGGCCAAGCTCTTCGTCACGGTTCGTACGGTCGAGTGGAACCTGTCCAAGGTCTACGCCAAGCTCGGAGCGCGGTCGCGGACGGAACTTGCGGGCCGCCTGGCCCAGGAGGACGACTCCTGAGGGGCTAAAACTCTGTGGGATTCCACGTTTGGTGGAAGCGGCCGCCTACATAGCGTTGTCCACATGACCGCACCGCGCGTCGAGGAGACCCTGTATTACCTCGTGGAGCTGTCCGCGCCGGAGGCGGGCTGGAAGGACGTCGACCGAGTTATCCGGCGTGCACGGGAGGCGGCCGACGGCTCTAACGACGACGCGAGTTTCGTACGCGCGATCTTTGTCCCCGAGTCCTCGAGCTGTTTCCTGCTGTACGAGGCCACATCGCCCGCAGCAGCGGCTGCCGCAGCGGCGCGGATCGACGTCGGTGTCGAGCGCGTGTCGGAAGTACTGCGAACGACAGATGAGGAGGAACACGCCCACACCGTCGGATAGCGGCAAGAGTGGCAAGGGGGGACGGGATGAACAAGAAGCGATCCATACGGCGAAGCGGATTCGGGCGGACGCTGCGGTGGGCCCTGGCCGTGACGGTCATGCTCTCGTCGTTCGTCGTCGGGACGGGAACCGCGCTGGCGGCGGACTGCTCCTACGTTGGCCCGAGTGCCGGCGGACCTTGGGACTTCCCCGGCAATTGGAACTGCGGCGTGGTCCCCGGCAACGGCGACACCGCCTCTATCGGCGCGGCCGATAACGTGATCGTCGACGCCGACGCGAGCGTTGGTTCGCTGTTTGTGGGCGACGGCGGCGTCGTCACGTTATCGGACGAGGCGACCCTCGCCGCGGGGACCTTCAGCGCCCTCAGCGGGGCCGTGGGGGGAACCGGCACGCTCACGGTCGCCGGCACCTTCACGAAGGACGTCTCGACCCCAGGGGGGCTTGACCTCTTCGAGGTCAGGGACAGCGCCGACCTGGTGCTGAACGGGTCGAGCAGCCACTTGGCGGGAGAGATGTGCGTCGCGACGCTCAACGGGCCCGACAACTCGACGATGACGATCAACAACACCTACACGATCGGGCCGGACACCGGCATCAACCCGTTCGCCTGCAGCGAGATCAACGCCGCCATCCACATCGGTCCCGACGGCCATCTGATCAAGACCGGCGCGACACAGAAGAACAGCCAGACCCCTATCGACAACGACGGCACGATCACCGTGCAGGAGGGCACGTTCTTCCTGCTGGGAGGTTCGAACAACGCGGGCGGCGCGACCAGCGACGGCGCCTACCTCGCCGACGAGGGCGCCTTCCTCGAGCTCCAGGGCGGCTCCCCGCCGCTGATGGGCGCGACGTCGCGCTTCGGCGGCGAGGGCACGGTGAGCGTCTCCGCGAACGTCGACATGGCCGCCGGCGCGACCCTCGACCCCCAGATCTTCCGGCTCACCGGCAGCTTGCGCCTGCGCGGCACCGACCCGGTCGACCTGCCGGTCTTCGAGCTCACCGGCGGCACGCTCACGAGCGACCGTCCGGTCACGGCCCACACGATGAACGTCACGAGTGGGTTCCTGCAGAACGACTTCTCCGTGACGGTGCCCGCCGGCGGCAGCTTCTCTAAGACGGGCGCCGGCTCGCTCACCCTTCGGAACAACGACAGCGCCGGCGGCAGCCCCGATCTCGTCCTCGACGCCGATGGGACCCTCGACGGCGGATCGATAACCCTGACCGGCAACCTCTTCCAGAGCCCCGACGAGCCGAACCTTCACATCAACGAGACGTTCACGATCGGGGCGGGCGCGGCCTCAGTTGCCTTCGACGGCGCCCTCGTCTCGCCGGTAATCCACGTCAACGGCCCCGACGGGCACCTTCTCAAGTCGGGGACGGGCACCACTACCACCTTCTCCGCGATCGACAACGCCGGCGGGACGGTGACGATCGGCCCCGGCCAGACCCTCGCGGGCCAGTTCAACGGACGCCTCGACCAGAGCGGCGGCCTCACCGAAGTCGCCGCGACCGGCACGCTTGCAACCCCGGTCACGCTCACCGGCGGCGAGCTCCGTGGCGCGGGACAGATCACCGGCAACCTGATCAACACCGCGGGAACGGTCGGCCCCGGTGATTCGC
>JBOGWY010000042.1:0-11376 GCA_050694015.1 Actinomycetota bacterium
GTCTTCTTCATGCGCGGCGCGAGGGCGCTACCAAGTTCTATCGAGCCGATCGCGCGCGCCTCGGGGCCCTGGAGTCCGTCTTGTTGGAGATGTGGAGGAACGATCTCGATCGACTCGCGGATCTCGCCGAGGCCGAGCAGAAGGGACGTCGCTGATCGTGATGCGTCACGACGGGACCGACGCAGTTGCTCGGCGCCCCCGCCACCGCGCGTGTGGACTCCCGCATCACCATGAAGGTCGTCAAAGAACAGAAGTAGGTCTCAACCCCCTAGACGCCCCTCCCGTCCGGGGGACAGATTTAAGTCACTCCCGCCGCACGAGCGGCGGACGTTGTGGAGGAGGCAACAATGCGCACGAGGCTCGGCATCACGATTGCCTTAGTGATCCTGGCGATCACTGGTGGAGTGCTCATGACGACGAGCGCGAGCGGTCAAACGGTTGTAAATGTCGTTTTGCCTCTCGATGGCATCAGGGAGGTCTTGGTAGATGTCAACAGGGACGGTCTGCGGTTGGGTGACCGGATCGCGGCGCGAGGTCCCTTGCTCGACGAGTCGCAGACGGATCGAGTCGGAACCGCGTATGCGCAGTGCCTGGTACACAAGCGCATCATCAGTCCGGGCCGGGGTCTCTGGAACTGCAACTACGTTCTGGAGCTCGCAGACGGCGAGATCGTGCTCCAGGGGCTCGACCCGCGCGGCCCGGGGGTCTACGAGATGGCGGTGATCGGCGGTACGGGTGCGTACGCCGGCGCGAACGGAGACTCCACTTTCACAGACGTCGGTATCGAGGGTGTCGATCCCAACCCGTACACCGACATGGTGATAAGGCTGGGGGGTTAGAACTCGCACTTCTCGACGGGTGTCCCCGCGGCTGCATGGCGCGCTCCGCGCTCATCGAGGAGGAGCGGGATGACCGGTTCCGCGACCTGCGCCATCGAGACATAGGTCCCACGCGCCCGGATGCCGAGCAGTCGGAGCGTCGGCTTCAGTTTCTTGACGTCGTCCTTTCCGAGCGCGTAGCCACAGGGAGGTGGGTCGACAACCTCCTCTTCGGTCGGCTCCTGGTTGTCCGCGCCGCCGAAGAACACCGGTTCGTTCCGTTCCCGGCCTTCTTGGACCGCGCCGGCACGCGCGTCTTGAGTGATCTTCGCAACCTTAGGACCACGCTCGCGCATGAACCGAAGTACTGAATCGATCGCGACGGTGTGGGCGGCGACGCGACGCAACCGCACCGATGGTTCGTTCAGCTCGTCCGGGCCGTTGCGGAGGTCGGCGTCGACGCGCGTCTCGACCAGGATTCCGAGCGTGTGCCGTAGGCCCATCGCATTGCGCGCGATCCCCTCGTCGCCGTCGCCCGCCGATTGATGGATGTCTTGGTCTGCCACTTCGTACTGGCCGTACTCGTCGGTCGAGTAACCCGCCTCTTCTGCGTCCGCGGTGATGTAATCGAGCGCGAGCTGCTGCGCTTGGTCGTGAACGGTGCCGTCTACGTTGAGGTTGCGCGGCCATAGGACGAGGACCTCATCGTCATACAACACGGGGATCGACGGCCCATACTCATGGAGGTCTATCACTGCTTCCGGTTGCCAGTCCCTCACAACGGCGGCCATCGCCTGTCCTTCCTCCGTCTCGAGGTTCAGATGATCGCGGTTCACGTCGACGTCGTCGGAGTTCCCTCGCGTGTTGCCCTCTCTCCCGTCGGGATTCGCCGACGGGATGAAAAGGATCGTTTGGGTTCGGAGCTGCGCCACCAAAGCGGGATCGTCGGTGAATGCGAGGTCACGAAGCCTGATCAGGCACGCTTCGCGCCCGGCCGGTTCGTTGCCGTGCTGACTACAGACGAACAGCGTCGTCGGCTGCCGGAGCGCCTGCGCGCGTGAAACGGGCTTCGGGAACCCGATGCGCACGAGATGCAATGGCTTCCCACCCTTGGTCTGCCCGATGACTTCCATCCGCACGCGAGGAGACGCGGCGTCGACCTCCTTCAGGAAGGCGACCTCGTTGTCGTGCGAGGTCCACGTCGCTCCCTCGGACTCCTCGAACTCGGATCGCGGGGGCTCGTCGGCGATGCTCGGGGTCACCGACCCAACGAGCATCAGCAGTCCAACCATGCCGACCAAAAAGCGCCTGATGATCACGGTGCCGCCTCCCATAACTCGCCCTGAACAGGGGCATTTCGACGTCCGGGGCGGAGGGCCTGCCCCGGCGAGACGAGAGTGCGGGGATAACCAAGCGCGTCATCTCGTTCCGACGTTCCAGATCTGGCAGCTTGCCCTGTTTGTGATGAATTGATAGAAACCGGCAGGCACTGCTGCGACTAGGGAGGGCGACATGAAGAGACTTCGGGTCCTCGTTGTTACGGGCGTTTGTTTCGCGGGTCTGATCCTGCCCGCGCCCATAGCGCAAGCGCAAGAGTGCGCACCCGACGACTATGACGCGGGTTGTCAAAGCCAGCGGATGTGCGAACAGATCGCCGAAAAGATTTCGCTCTGGAACTGCACCCAGTAACCCGACGGTAGACGAAAGCTCGACCCGAAAGCTGCCCGCGGCTAGCCTCGATGACTACTTGCGAGGATGTCTGTTCGCCGTTACTCGCAGCGACGGAGACGGTCGCGACCCGGCCCCCCGGCGCAGCCGTCCCGGCCTCTTCCTCCTGTGAGCCGGTCGTTGCCGCGTCCACCACGGAGGATGTCGGCGCCGCGGTGACCGCCCATGATGTCGTGGCCCCGGTTGCCTTCGAGGCGGTCGTTCCCAGCCCGTCCCATGATCGTGTCGTTCCCGATCCCGCCGAGGATCAGATCGGCACCGCCCCTTCCTCGTATGACGTCGTCGCCGCCGGCCCCACAGATGATGTCGACTCCGGGAGTCCCGACCAGGACATCGTCGCCCGGCGTGCCAACTATCTGGTTGCGAGCATCACCGTCGAACCCGGGGCAGAGCTCGGCTTCGACGTCGTTCGTTGTCGCCGTCGCAGCGTTGCTCGCGGAGGATTCGTTGCCCGCCGGATCTCTCGCCTGCGCGGTAAACGAATAGGTGGTACCGGGCGACAGACCGGTGACGGTCGCCGAGGTTCCCGTTACCGACGTCGCGCGATCCGTTCCGGCGTAGATGTCGTAGCCGGCCACGCTTCGATCGTCGGTGGAAGGCGACCATGACAGCGAGACACTCGTGTCGGTCACACCTGTGACCGCAAGGTTCGAGGGCGCGGTCGGCGGGGACATGTCGGTGACCGGATCGGGACTGGCGTATCTCCTCAGGAGATCCCGCGTCTTCCCGTAGATCGGGTTCGTAGCCGCATCGCCGCGGATGTAACGATCGTCCATGAAGCCCCACGCCCTGAGCCCCTGGCGATGGAACGTGGCTAGATTCGCCTCTGTCCATACCTCGTCGAGGAACCGGCCCCAGGCGTCTCTCTGACAAGCTTCGTCGCCCCAGAACTTGAAGTGAGAGACGAACACCGGCTTTCCGTAACTCCCGAGTTGCTCTATCGCCCTGGGTACTTGGGTCTTCATCAGATCCACGCGATTGCAACTGTGCATGTGCTGCGCGGCTACGAAGTCGGAGATCCGGATGGCCGGCTCCCACGCGGTCAGGTCGCGGGTCCGTGCGTTCAGCCAGCCGTAACCTCCGAAACCCAGACCGACTTCGGCCTGGTCGTAGGTGGCATGGATCCGCTCCACCGCTTCCACATAGGCGCTGCGAAGCGAATCGAAATAGGCCGGATCCTTGGAATACGTTTCGAGTTCCGTGAACAGAACTACGTACAGGGGCCCATAGTGCGGGCCGTTCCCCTTGAAGATCCTCGTCAGTAACTCGATGTCGGTCTGGAACTGGTCGCTCACGGCATAGGCGGGGTCGTTGGCGAGCCACACCACCAGCTCCATGGCATGACCCTTGCCGTACCAGTTCGACATCGTGTCGGTGTCTTGGTAACCGCTCATCCAGCCGAGATTCCCGCGCCCGTTGTACCAAGACGTGATCATCTTCACCGGCGCGTCGTGGAAGATCGGCCGGTTGGTGGCGACTCCGATCTGGTCGCCCAGTCCGAATATGAATCGCGGCGACGAGGGGGCCTCGTCATCCGTCTCTTGCAATTGAGAGCCGAAGGCCTGCGAGCCCGGCGCCACTGCGAGCGCGATGAGTGGAAACAGGAACGCGCCGATCGCGACTCTCAGCGATGCTCTCCTAGACACGGTGCCGCCCCTTTGCGAATCGATCCTCGATGCCCGCCACGCATTCTCCGGGTCGGAGGTGGGGACGACAAGCAGACCGGGCGTGCCGAAGATGTAGCGCGACTGAGGGCGCTAGGTTCCCTGCGCGCGGTTCTTCTTGACGGCTTCGTCCACGATTTTCTGAGCGATGTCCCGGAGCTTGATGTTCGTGTTCTGAGACAGACGGGTGAGCATGTCGAATGCCTCGTCCTCGCTCACACCTTCCTGTGCCATCAGGATGCCCTTTGCCTCCCCGATGATCTCGCGCGTCTTGATGGCTTCCGTGAGTTGCTCCGCCAGCTTGAGTGCCGACTCGTAGACTCGGGCATTCGATATGGCCACGGCTGCTTGGCCGGCCATAAGCATCCCGAGCGCCCGGTCTCCGTCACCGAACGCTCTCGGCGTCTTCGCGTAGAGGTTCAGCGCTCCGATCGTCTTACCGCCGGCCGTAAGCGGAAGAGAAAGGGTGGCGCCGAGCCCGTCACGGGCGGCGGTCTGTGTGAATGAAGGCCAGCGTGTTTCCGTCGCGATGTCTTCGATCATCACGACCTCCTCCGAGATCACGGCCTGGAGACAGGGACCCTCGCGGTTGTCGTACTGGTCCACGTCGATCTTCAGGGTGAAGTCGTCGGTTGCGGCGGCGGATGAGGCGTGAAGGTCGTCCACGATGGTGACGCCTGCAGAGTCGCAGCCGGCGCGCGCGAGTGCCACCACCCTGTCGAGCGTCGACTGCAATGTCTCTTCCGATAGCAGGAGATCGTGTAACTCGGTGAGACTCTCTACGATTTCTGTGCTGTAAGGCTCTTCCAAGTGATCCTCTCCGAGCCAAAGCCGGAGAGTCGGTGGCACGTTGGCCCCTCAGCTGACGCCCCTAACGGGGCGGGGGACGCCCGTCACTGGAGCGTCTCCGACCGCAGGCTACGCCCTCCCGTGGCTAATACCAAGCACAGGCCCCGTCGTGCGGCCGTTACCGGGGCGGCTTTTCCGGGTAGATGGATTGCGCGGGGTTGAGCACTAGCGCGGAGGCGGCGTGGTTCCCTGCGAACTTCCTCCCGTCTCCGGGCTAGGCCCCGCCGCAGTTGCCCGTACGGTGTGGCCGTGGCCGAAGTCTTGTTGTTCCACCATGCGCAGGGACTGACGGCCGGGTGCGTGTCCTTCGCGGACGAGCTGCGCGCCGCGGGACACATCGTCCACGTGCCCGATCTGTACAACGGGAAGACGTTCGACGACCTCAACGAGGGCGTCGCCCACGCCGAGAGTGTGGGCTTCGATGTCATCCGCGAACGCGGTCGGCGCGCGGCCGCCCGCTTGCCCGGCGAGCTCGTGTACGCCGGCTTCTCCCTCGGCGCGCTCCCGGCGCAGGATCTCGCGCAAACGCGTCCGGGTGCCAAGGGCGCGGTGATCATGCATGCGGCCATGCAACCGTCTGGTTTCGGGACACCGTGGCCCGATGGGGTGCCGCTCCAGGTCCACACGATGGATAGAGACTCGTGGGGCGATCCCGACGTCGCGCGGGAGCTGTCGGAGACGCTCGATGAGGCCGAGGTGTTCCTCTATCCCGGCGACCGTCATCTGTTCACCGACGAGAGCCTCGCGGACTACGACGCCACCGCCGCGGATCTCGTGATGCAGCGGGTGCTCGCTTTCCTCGACGACATCGAGTAGCCGGCCCGGGTGCTCGTTATGCATCCGCCTCCCTGGGTAGGAATCACGAGACGTCCCGGCGAGCCAAGGGAGGCGCTCGATGAAACGTCTCGTTCCTGCCGCGATCGGCGCGGCACTCATGTACCTCTTCGACCCCGAGCTCGGACGGACGCGCCGGGCCAAGTTGAGCGACCAGCTCGGGGGGCTGATGCGGCGCGTGGGTCGTGAAACCGAACGCCGCACCGAGTACGCACGCGGCCACGCCGAAGGCCTCCGTCACATGGCATCGTCGGACTCGCCGCCGGCCAGCGATGCAGCCCTGACCGCGAAGGTCGAGAGCGAGGTCCTAAGTCGTTGGCACTACCCCAAGGGCTCGATCAACGTGAACAGCGTCGGCGGCGTCGTCGAATTGCGCGGGGTCTGTGAGAGTCCCGAGCAGATAAGCGACCTCGAAGCCGACGTCCGCAAGGTGACCGGAGTCATCGACGTCCACAACTTCCTGCATCTTCCCGGGACGCCCGCGCCGAACCTTCAGTGAGCAGGACGGCACCCTGATCAGATAAGGACGAGGAAAGGGAGGAGAACGATGCCCAACATCCGCGAAGTGATGACGACCCACCCGACGACTTTCCCGGCGAGTGCAACGGTCGTCGAGGCGGCTCAGGCGATGAAGCGCGAAGAGATCGGCGACGTCATCGTCATGGATCAGGCCGATCAGATCTGCGGCGTCGTCACCGACCGTGACATCGTGGTCCGAACGATCGCCGAGGATCGCGACCCGACGAGCACGAAGCTGGGAGAGATCTGCAGCCGAGACCTCACGACGCTGTCGCCCAACGACGAGGTCGGCGATGCCGTCAAGCTGATGAAGAAGAACGCCGTCCGCAGGGTGCCGATCGTCGAGAACGGCAGGCCGGTCGGTATCGTGTCCCTCGGGGACCTGGCGGTCACGCACGACCCGAACTCGGGACTGGCCGAGATCAGCGCGGCACCGTCCAACAACTGACGCATGGGCTCACATCGCCGCGGGCGCAAGCCGCGAGCCTGCGGCGAGAGCGAGCGCGACCACCGCGATAGCCACGATCCCGACGCGTAGGCTTGCGATCCCGGCGATCCCGCCGACGAGCGGCGGCCCGAGGATGAAACCGGTGTACGCGATCGTCGTTACCCGCGAGATGACCGCCCCCTGACGATCCGGCGGTGCCGAGCGGCCGGCGAGGCTGAAGATCAGCGGCGCGCACACCGAGATCCCGGCCCCCGTAAGGACGATCCCGATCAATGCGACGACCGGAACCGGCGCGACCGCGGCGACGCATGCGCCGGCGGCCGCGACCAGGCCCCCACCGGCGATCACGGAGCGGTCGTGGAAGCGTGCCGTGATACGCGAGGTGAGCAGGCGGCCGACGACCATCGCACCGGCGAGGGACGCGGGTCCTAGACCCCCGATCGAGGGACGAGCACCGAGCGTCTGCTCGAGATGTATCGCGCTCCACGACAGCATCCCGTCCTCGATCAGGAACGCCAGTCCGCACAGCGATCCCAGGATCAGCACCGCCCGCGTGGTGCGTGGCGAGGGGCCGCGCTCTTCCGTGGCGCGGGGGAGGCCGACGGCCCGAGTCATGATGGCCGCCACGACGATCAATACGGCGATGGGGCCGAGGATGGCGAGCTCCGAAGCTCCCACGTCGCGCACCGCGCCGACGGTACCGCCCGCGATCAACACGCCGAGAGAGAACATCGCGTGAACGCGTCCCATCAGGTGTTGCCGCGCGCGGGTCTCATAGGCCGCGGTCGCCCCGTTGATGACCACATCGAGCATCCCCGTGGTTACCCCGAGGAACAACAGCGCCGGGATCAGCCCAAGCGGGCGCCGCGCCAGGGCGGGCGGGATCGTGGCCAGTGCGAACACAACGTGCGCGGGTGGGATCACCTTCGGCCCGAAGCGGTCGTAGAGACGTCCCGCGGTCAGCATCCCGATGACGGCGCCCAGAGCGATGAACAACAAGGACGCCCCGAGCGTGGCGTCGGTAGCGTCGACGTTGTCCTTGATCTGAGGGAGCAGCGCTCCCCAGCCACCCCAGAAGACGCCGAAGACCGCGAACGAGAACATAAGGCGCGCTTCGAGCGAGGGCGAGCGATCCATCGTGGCAGTAGACCATCAGGAGAGCGAGCAGCTGCCCCACGCACCGATGAGTTTCGCGGCCGAACGCGGTCTGCACTACATGACGTTCCTCGCACTGAGTGGCGCTCTCGCGCCCGCGGACATCCCCGAGCTGTGCGAGCGCGCGACGCGGTTGCTGGACGCGACCGAGGACGATCTGATCTGTGATGTCGGCGGGGCCGATGCCGATGCCGTAACGGTCGACGCGCTCGCTCGCCTGCAGTTGACGGTGTGCAGACGCGGCCGGCGGATGCAGATCAGTCACGCGTCCCCGGAGCTCGCGGGCCTCCTCGCGTTCACCGGGTTGTGCGACGTCGTGCCCGGGTTATGCTTCGATCCGATCCGGCAGCCCGAAGAGCGGGAAGAAGTGCTCGGTGTCGAGGAAGAAGCAGATCCCGGTGATCTTGTCCCCTGACATCTCCAGCACCTGAAGCGACCACGGCTCCCATCCGCCGTTGACCACATCCGGCTTGTACTGACCGAAGGCCGGCGCGCCGTTCGCCACGGTGGGGAAGAGCCGCGACCCGTTGCACGCGAACCCCGGTCCGAGGCACCAGTCGACGATGTCCTGATGCGTCTGCAGCCACAGCGCGTACGGAGGCATCGACCACGTCGCATCCTTCGTAAGGAGCGCGGTCAACGAGTCCATGTCGTAGCGCTCGAAGGCATCGACGTAGCGCGCCAGCAGCGCCCGATCCTCCTCGCCCACGGGCTCGAGCGAGGATTCCGTCACATCGATAGCGTCGAGTGACGCGCGAGCGCGCTGCAGCGCGCTGTTGACGGACTGGACCGTCGTGTCCATCAATTCCGCGACCTCGGTGGCCTTCCACTTGAGAACCTCTCGGAGGATGAGCACCGCGCGCTGGTTCGGAGGGAGATGCTGCAGGGCCGCGACGAACGCGAGCCTGATCGACTCGCGCAGTTCGGCGACCTCCGCGGGGTCGGCGCTCTGCGGGATCACGCGGTCGTCCGGGATCGGCTCGATCCACGTAACCTCCGGCAATGGCTCTCCGAGGTTCGCGGGATCGGCGGTGCCGGCGGGCCCGAGATCCATCGGCCGCGCGCGCTTCTGGCGCCCGTTGAGCATGTCGAGACAGACGTTGTTCGTGATCCGGTACAGCCACGAGCGCAACTCTGACCGGCCCTCGAACGAGTCGTAGCTCTTCCACGCGCGCAGAAGCGCGTCCTGCACCGCGTCTTCGGCTTCGAAGGTCGAGCCGAGCATCCGGTAGGCGTACGCGGTCAACTCGTGGCGGTGCTTCTGCAGTTGTGCTTCGAGGTCTTCGGAGACCCCCTGGGGCGCGCTCAGGTCCGTCATGCTCACGACACTATGACTGGTTCCGAGCGGAAAAGTCACCGCGTTTCAGGGAAAAACGAGTCTTACCGCCGCCTCATGCCGCGGAGCCTCCAATGCTGGTCGCAGTCCTGGAAGATCGAGTAGTTGCCCCGGAAGGTGTTGGGGCCGGTGAACATCCCCTGGAAGATCTCGACATGGCCCCCGCCCTGCCCCCTCGTCTCGAAGCGCCCCGTGTCGGGATCGAAACGCCCTCGGGTCATCTGGCCCGACCCCTCCTGCTCGGTGACGATGCGTTCCCCTTGGAGATCGAACCTGGCGTCGATCTCGAAGCTCTCGGGGAAGTTGCAGCTCTTGGGGCCTGTGGATCCGTTGCTGAACACGAGGTGGTAGACGCCGCTGCTCACCGAGAACCCGAGCCTCGACTCGGTGCTGGTCGCTTCGGACTCCGTCTCGGCGGCGTCCGGCTCGTCGGAGTCTTCCGGCGATTCCTCGTCGACGATCCCACCATCCGAACGCACGACGCCGAACTCCTGCGCAGGCTCGATGCCGCAGAACTGGTAGATCAGGATGACGATCCCGAGGGTGCCTAGGCCCGCCAGGCCCTGCGCCCAGCGTTTCTTCCACCAGGGTTCCAGCTGCGGTGTTTCCCGACCCTCGTTTTCCGGCATCTGTATGTCCTGTCCCCCTGCCGCCCCGTTCAGTCTAGGGACGGCGCCGGCGCCCGGGAAGTAAGAAGCTTGATCCGTTTCTCCCCCGCGCGATGAGTTTCGGCCGGCCCCTCGGTCCTAGCTCTAGACATCGACACCTAGAGGAGGTTCCGAGATGCAGACCGCCACCGTCACCGAGACCACCGCCGCTCCCCGTGCCGGCCGCAAGGAATGGATCGGGCTGGCCGTTATCGCCATCGCGTGCCTGCTCTACGTGATGGATCTGTCCGTTCTGTACCTCGCGGTCCCGTCGCTGACCCGGGACCTCGCCCCCAGCAGCACCCAGCTGCTGTGGATCACCGACATCTACGGGTTCCTGGTCGCCGGCTTCCTCATCACGATGGGCACCCTCGGAGACCGGATCGGCCGCCGGCGGGTCCTGCTCGTGGGGGCCGCGGCCTTCGGCGCCGCGTCGATCCTGGCCGCGTTCTCGACCAGTGCCGAGATGCTGATCGTCGCGAGGGCAGTCCTCGGTATCGCCGGGGCCACCGTCGCACCGTCGACACTGTCGCTGATCCGCAACATGTTCCTGGACCCACAGCAGCGGACCTCCGCGATCGGGCTGTGGGGGATGAGCTTCGCCCTCGGCGGCGCCGTCGGCCCCCTCGTGGGCGGAGCGCTCCTCGAGCACTTCTGGTGGGGCTCGGTGTTCCTGATCAACGTGCCGGTGATGGCGACGTTGCTGGTCCTCGGCCCCCGGCTTCTGCCGGAGTTCCGCGACCCGAACGCGGGACGTCCGGACGTCGCGAGCGTCGCGCTGTCGCTGACCGCGGTCATCACGGTGATCTACGGTTTGAAGCAGGGCGCCCAGTACGGTTTCGGCACCACCGCGCTCGCCGCGATCGTCGCCGGACTGGCGATCGGCACCATCTTCGTTCGCAGACAGTCGCGGCTCGCCGATCCGTTGCTCGACCTCAAACTGTTCAAGGTCCCGACCTTCAGCGTCGCAGTCGTGACGAACGCCCTGGGCGGCTTCATCGCCTTCGGCACGTTCCTCTACCTCGCGCAGTACCTGCAGCTGGTCCTGGGACTCTCCCCGCTGAAGGCCGGTCTGTGGTCGCTACCCGGGTCTGCCGCGGTGGTCGTCGGCTCGATGTTCGCGCCGGCGATCCTCCGCGGCATCCGGCCCGTCTACGCGGCAACGGGCGCGCTCGCGGTCATCGCCGGTGGCCTCGCGCTCTTGACGCAGACCGAGGCGTCGGGCGGTCTGCCGGTACTCGTCGCCGGTTCGATCGTGTTCTCGATGGGCTTCGGACCTCTGTTCGTCCTGACCACCGACCTCATCGTCGGCAGCGCTCCGCCCGAGAGGGCCGGCGCGGCATCGGCGATCTCCGAGACCGGCGCAGAGCTAGGCGGC
>JBOGWY010000043.1:0-6913 GCA_050694015.1 Actinomycetota bacterium
ATCCCGGGGTGCTTGGTCTGGATCGGATGCGAGGCTTCGGCGATGGAATTGCTGATCATCGTCGCCGGGCCGCCCGGGGCAGGCAAATCGACCATCGCGCGTCCTCTCGCGGCCGCGCTCGATGTTCCTTTGCTCGACAAAGACATGATGAAGGAAGCGTTGTTCGACTCTCTGGGGACGGGCGATCTGGAATGGTCGCGAAAGCTGAGCCGGACCGCGATGGCGGTCATGTTCTCCGTCGCGTCGTCGATGACGGCCGCGGTACTCGAGGCGAACTTCAACCCCGATTCGGCGCCTCAGGTGCTGGCCCTGCACCCGACGCCCGCTGAGATCTTCTGTCGCTGCGACCGGGCCGAGCGACATCGTCGGATCCAGGCTCGACCACGGCACCGGGGTCATCTGGACGACATCACTGCGAAGCTCTCTCTAGAGGGCGTGCCGAGCGAGGAGCCGCTACTGCTCGGGGGACCGTTCCTCGAAGTCGACACGACGCAGCCCGCCGACGTCGACGCGATCATCGAGTGGCTGGGGGCCGAGGTACCTGAGCTATCGCGATAGCCGAGACGCGCGGGATCTTCGTCGGCCCTCTCGGGCGTGAACAACGCGTGTCAGAACACGCGCTGGCGTGTAGCTGAGTGAGCAAAGTTGGGGGGGTTACTTGATGTCTAGGAGTTTCTCCCGGACCGCGTAGACGACGGCTTCCATCCTCGAGTGCAGGTGCAGCTTCTCCAGGATGTTGCGCACGTGGTTCTTGACGGTGTTCTCGGAGATGAAGAGCTCCTGGCCGATGTCCCGGTTGTTGAGACCCTTGGCGACCAGCTTGAGCACTTCGAGCTCACGCTCGGTGAGACGGGGGCCGGGAACCTGGGCCCGCTCGTCGCGGCGCTTCACGATCGAGGCGAACTCGTTCAGCAGCTTGGATGCCATCGACGGAGAGATGAGGCTCTGGCCGGCATGCACCGCCCGGACCGCGTCGGCGACCTCTTCGATCGAGATCTCCTTCAGGAGATAGCCCGATGCACCGGCCTTGATCGCGTCGTAGAGGTCGGCCTCCTCGTCGGAGATCGTCAGCATGAGGATCTTGGTCGAGGGCAGCGTGTCCTTGATCGCACGGGTCGCCTCGATCCCGGTGCGCTTCGGCATCCGGACGTCCATGAGAACGACGTCGGGGGTCGTGGTCTCGGCCCGCTCGACGGCTTCGTGGCCATCGGATGCCTCGCCGACGACGTCGATGTCGGTCTCGCCTTCGAGGACCATCTGAAGGCCGCGCCGGAACAGTGCGTGGTCGTCGACGATCAGTACCCGGATCGCTTCGTCTGAGGATGCCTCTGGAGCCTTCGCCACGCCTTACGCCCCTTTCGGGTAACTCGCGGTGTTTATGTGTCCCGGATTCTAGTCCCGGGACCCCCCGAACTCACTAAGCAATACTGCCTAGATAGTTATCGCCCCCATATAACCCGAACCAAAGCAGTTTCCTCGTATTCGGGTCATGCCCTACAGGGGGCCAGCGCCTCCACGCCTCCGGTAGCGGTAGTTCTAAGGGCCGCTGCGCACGCCGCAAGGGTGGCCCCCGTCGTGACTAGGTCGTCGACGATCACGACCGGGCCCCCGGTCCAAGGAGTGGCTACGAAAGCACCTTGGAGGTTGCGACGGCGCTGCTCGGCGCCGAGCGACGTCTGATCCGGCGGATCAGCGACGCGCGTGACCAGAGACACGGCAGGGAGGCCGAGGATCTCCGCGACGCCGCGCGCGAGGACCTCGGCATGGTCGTAGCCCCGTACCCGGATGTCACGCCTCCGGCCCGGGACCCAGGTGACTACTTCGGCTCTCATGGACGCTCGTTGGGCGGCCCGGGCGGTGGCGTGCGCGAGAGGCTCGGCCGCGCTGCGGCGACCGCGGAGCTTGAGGGCCAGGATGAGTTCTCTCGGAGCGCCCTCGTAGGCCCACGGAGCGATCGTTCGCTCGATCCCGTGGATCGGTTGCGAGACCGCGCACCTCCGGCACTCGTTCGCGCACGCGGAGCACAGAGCGGGTCCGGCTCGACCGCACGAAACGCAACGTGAGCCGAGCACGGGGGCCAGCCCGATGGATGTGAGTCGCATGTGCGCGACGCTATCGGCGCGCTACGACAGGATCGTTTTGTTCTGCAAGCACCCGCCTGAACACGCGGCTATGTAATCACAAAACGGTTAGGTGCCTTCTTCCCAGCCGGCCAGGTAGGCCTCTTGCTCGTCGGTCAGCTCGTCGATCCGCACGCCCATCGTCTCGAGCTTGAGCCGGGCCACCTCTTGGTCGATCTCCGTCGGCACGTCGTAGACGCGCTTCTCCAGAACCGAGGCGTTCTTGGCGAGCCACTCGCACGACAGGGACTGGTTCGCGAACGACATGTCCATGACCGCCGCGGGATGGCCCTCGGCCGCGGCGAGGTTCACGAGACGGCCGTCGGAGAGCACGTAGATCTTGCGCTCGCCGCCGAGCCGGTACTCGTTGACCTCAGGCCGTACGCGGCGACCCTGCCCGGCCATATCGCGCAGCTGCGCCAGATTGATCTCGATGTCGAAGTGGCCGGCGTTGGCGAGGATCGCTCCGTCCTTCATCAGCTCGAAGTGCTCGGCTCGGATGACGTGCTTGTTACCGGTCACGGTGATGAAGATGTCCCCCTGCGTCGCGGCATCGCGACCCGGAAGCACGCGGTATCCGTCCATGGCAGCCTCGAGGGCGCGCGTCGGATTCACCTCGGTCACCACGACGTCGGCCCCCATGCCCTTCGCGCGCGACGCCACACCCCGGCCGCACATCCCGTAGCCGCAGACCACGACGGTCTTGCCGGCGAGGAGCACGTTCGTGGCGCGGATGATGCCGTCGATCGCGCTCTGACCGGTCCCGTAACGGTTGTCGAAGAGGTGCTTGGTGTCGGCGTCGTTGATGCTGATCACGGGATAGGCGAGGACGCCGTTGTTCTCCATCGAACGCAACCGGATGACCCCCGTTGTGGTCTCCTCGGTTCCGCCGATGATCTCGACGAGCTGGTCCTGACGCTGCTGGTGCAACATCGTGACGAGATCACCGCCGTCGTCCATCGTGATCATCGGCTTGCGGTCGAGCACCACCTTGATGTGACCGTAGTAGCCGCCCTCGTCAACGCCGTGGATGGCGTAGGTAGCGATGTCGTAGGAGTTCACCAGCGCGGCCGCGGTCGTGTCCTGGGTCGAGAGTGGGTTCGATGCGCACAGCGCGACGTCGGCGCCCCCGGCCTTCAGCGTGCGCATCAGGTTCGCGGTCTCGGTCGTTACGTGAAGGCACGCCGCGATCTTGACGCCGTCGAGGGGTTTCTCCTTCTCGAACCGCTCGCGGATGCGCTGGAGGACCGGCATCTGCCGGTCCGCCCACTCGACGCGGAGCTGCCCCTCGTCGGCGAGCGACGGATCGAAGATGTCGGATTCAACTGCCATTACTTCCTCCTCTCGCTCGCGCTACCGTCGCGCGAGCTCGCCTTTCAGTTTCATGATGACTTCCACGGGACCGGGGTCGACCTCGTAGCCGAGCCCGACGTAGATCGACGCGAGTTGGGTCACGAAGACGAGCGAGAGCAGGCGCGCGAGCGTGGACGTACCCTCGGAGGGGACCTCGATCACCTCGGCGAACTTGCCCTCGATCAGTCGGCGTGTGATCTCGAAGCGCAATTTGATCCGATCGTGCTCGCCGGAATCGCGCAACAGGATCAGGACGAAGTTCGATCGCGTCACATCGTCGAGCTTGTTCCAGCCGACGATCTCGTTGTGGTCCAGCTCGGGGAGCTCACCCCAGAAGGCGGGCGTCTTCCCGTACTCGTTCAGATCGCATTTGAAGCGATACGCGGCGGTCGCACCGAGACCGTGGCCTCCATAGACGACCGGGATGCGCCCGATGATGCGCGCCGCGAGATCTTTCGCAGGGTTCTCCTCGAGACTCCTCTTGCGATGGCAACGCGATGCGAGCTCGCTGAGCACTCCGATCGCTTCGTCGATGTCGCCGCGCGTCTGCGGGACGAGACCGATCTTCTCGAGCACGGCGAGCAGCGGAAGCGTCAGGTAACCCAGCGACGCGCGGGGCTGCAGCCCGGTCGGGATCCGAACGTGCGCGAGTCCGTACTGGGTCGCCCTCTCCGCGAGGGGTCCACCGGAAGACAGGGTGACGATGCGGCTCCCGCGCTCGTGTGTCTCATCCAGCGCGGCCACGGTCTCCTCGGTGCTCCCCGAGTAGGACACCGCGAACACCAGCGTGTTGCGACCGACCCACTCGGGCAGCGGCCCGTAGCTCTTGATGACCCGGAACGGGACCGGCAGGCGTGGCTCGACCACGGCCCTGATCACGTCGCCGGACACACCGGAACCGCCCATCCCGAGGACGACGATCGAGTCGACGCCGGCCGCGCGCGGGAGCCCGGAGGCACCTTGTCCGATCTCCCATGCCTCGCGGCACTGATCCGGGAACCGCTCGACGGCCCCGAGGACGTCTTCCGAATCGAGCCCCGCGAGGCCGTCGAGATCGTCGAGGCCGATGATCACGACGCCTCTCCCGGCTTGGTGGCTTCGTCGATCAGCATCACGGGGATGTCGTCCCGGACCGGGTACCGGTACCCGCACTCGCCGCGGCACACGATCGTGGCCTCGGCCTCCAGGAACTCCACCTCGCCCCTGCAGTTGGGACAGGCAAGTATCTCCAGCAATCTCGGGTCAAGCGGCATGCACACCTCTGGAAACGTCGGATCGGGGGCCAGTAACCGTCCCTGGCACCCTAATACTTCGGCCCCACCGGGCCCGCCGGACGGCCGCAGCAGTACTCATGCACCGAGACGGGGAGGCATCCGAGGGACCCGCGGAGAATGAGACTGCGACCGCCGTTTTCGGCGTTTCCGACAAGACGACTGAGGTGGGCTGTGGCAGCGCGCGTCCTGGTGGTCGACGACACCAGCAGCATCAGGTTCCTCCTCAAAGGGGTACTGCCGGTGCACGGCTTCGAGGTCGTCGCCGAGGCAACCACCGCGGCGGAGGGCATCGAGCTGGCCGGCCGCGAGCAACCCGATTTCGTCATCCTCGACATGCAGATGCCGCGCACGAGCGGACTCGACGCCATCGAGCCCATCAAGGCGAAGGCGCCGAACACGAAGATCGTCATGTACTCGAGCCACGACTCGGATCGCGTCCGGGACGACGCGCTGGCACGGGGGGCCGACGCCTATCTCGACAAACTCGCGCCGATGTCGGAGCTGGCCGCCGCGATGGAGCGGCTGAGAAAATCGGACGACGGTACCGCTAGCCTCGGATAACCGCGAGCACCTCGTTCCTCTTCTGCTCCATCAGCCCCGGCGTGCGTGCCTCGAGATTCAGCCGCAGCAACGGTTCGGTATTCGACGCGCGGCAGTTGAACCACCAGTCGTCGTAGGTGACCGTCAGTCCGTCGGTGTGGTCCTGGCTCGCGTCGGAGTAGGCAGCCGCCAGCTTCTCCAGCGTTCCCTGCTGGTCGGCGACCGTGGAGTTGATCTCGCCCGATGCCGAGTAGCGATCGAACGGAGCCAGCACCTCCGAGAGCCGCGCGTCGGTCTCGGACAGCGCCTCCAGTACCAGAAGCGCCGCGATCATCCCCGAGTCGGCACGGAAGTTGTCGCGGAAGTAGTAGTGGCCCGAGTGTTCGCCGCCGAAGATCGCGCCGGTCTCGGCCATGATCTGCTTGATGAACGAGTGGCCGACTCGCGTCCGAACCGGCTTGCCGCCGTTCTCCTCGATCACCTCGCGCACCGACCACGAACAGATCAGGTTGTAGATGATCGTCTCGCCGGGAAACTTCTTGAGGAGCCGCTCCGCCACCATCGCGGTGGTCAGCGAGCCCGAGACGGGGGCGGCGTCCTCGTCGACGAGGAAGACGCGGTCGGCATCCCCGTCGAACGCGATGCCTACATCGCAGCCCTCGCGCCGGACCGCGTCCTGGAGATCGCGGATGTTCTCGGGTTCGATAGGGCTCGCGGGATGGTTGGGGAACGTGCCGTCGAGCTCGAAGAACAGCGGAACCACTTCGAACGGCAGCGGATCGAAGACGATCGGAACGGTCTTACCGGCCATACCGTTGCCGGCATCGATCGCGACCTTGAGCGGACGAAGGCGAGCGGTGTCGATCAGAGACCGGCAGTGCTCGGCGTACTCGCGCAGGACGTCGAGCTCTTCGACGGCATGTGGCTCGGCAACCGGAGCGTCGCCGGATTCGGCCAGCACGCGGATGTCCGCGAGGCCGCTCTCGGAGCCGATCGGCGCGGCCTGCTCGCGGCACGGTTTGAGCCCGTTGTACTGCGCCGGGTTGTGCGACGCGGTGATCATGCAGCCGGGGACGTCGAGGCGGCCCGACGCGAAGTAGAGCGCGTCCGTAGAGACCTCACCGACATCGACCACCGCGGCGCCGGCCGCGTTGGCACCGGCGGCGAAGGCACGAGCCAGCGCCGGCGACGACGCCCTCATGTCACGGCCGAGCACGATGCGGCTCGCGCCGGTGAAGCCGACGAAACCCTTCCCGATGCGGGCCGCGGCGTCCTCGTCGAGATCGTCCGGGTAGACGCCACGCACGTCGTAGGCCTTGAAGATCTTCTCGAGGTCTCGTGGCACGGCGGCATCCTAATCACCCGCCCGGAGGGGCGGGAGGGACATTTGGCCCCCCTCCCGCCACCGTTGACGCCGGGGGCATGCGGGGGCACCATTTCAGTGATGAAGGAAGCTGTGCTCCCCGACGCCGAGTGGCGTGAGCGAGCCGCGTGCCTGCCCTTCCCGGCGATCCTGTTCTTCGGGATGGACGACAACGAGGGCCCGGCCGAGCGTCACGCCCGCGAGCAGGAGGCGAAGGCGATCTGCGCCACCTGCGTCGTACGCGAGGAGTGCCTCGCATACGC
>JBOGWY010000044.1:0-3957 GCA_050694015.1 Actinomycetota bacterium
CGAGTGAGTCGCTCATGGCGTCTCCTGCAGCGCCTGGACGCGTTTGCGCGCCGCGGAGCGCTTCTCGACCACGTCGCGGTAGTCCGACGCGAACCGGTACGACTTGTCGGCGGCGATCTCCAACAGGCTCTCGTCCGAGAACGAGTGGATGTCACTGCGCCGCACGACCCACAGGTGTTCCCCCTCACGGCGGCGGAAGAAGCACTCCTTGGCCATCAGCAGCGCCATGTCGGGATCGGACGCGATCACCGCGCCGCAGTGCTCGAAGGGCTCCTTGTGCCCGCTTCGTCTAAAGACCTCATAGACCTCCATGGCTATGCTGCATGGGGCGCGGACAGTGCTTCGCGCACCCAACGGTGGTCGTCGTAGATCCGCTTGCGAAGGCCGAGCCTCCGCGCCGTCTCCGGGCCCTCGTTGCGCTTGATCGCGTCGAGCGGCGCCCAGTCGATGTCCTCGTCGCGGATCAGCCAGTGCTCACCCTCCTTGTAGGGGGTGGGCGTCGGGATCGAGTAGCCGAGCTCGAGGATCTTCGGCACGTAGCGGTCGAGGAACTCCTGACGCAGATCCTCGTTCGTTCTCGTCTTCACCTTCCAGCGCAGCAGCAGGTCCTTTTCGACGTTGCTGCGGGGGCCGAAGAAATGGATGATCGCCAGCCACCAACGGTTCAGCGCCTCCTGGAACATCTCGCGCTGCTCGTCGGTGCCCGCCGCGAGCTCGAGCGATATGTGCTCGCCGTGGCGGAGATGCAACTGCTCCTCGGAACAGATCCGCTTGAGCACCCGCGTGTACGGCGCATAGCTTGAGTCGAGCAGCGCGGCCTGCGTCACGAGCGCGGCCCCATCGATCAACCACCCGATGATCGCGACATCGCCCCAGTGCTTGGTGGGGTAGTGGAAGACGTTGTGGAACTTCGACTTGCCGTTGACGAGGTCCGAGTACATCGCATCGCGGCTCTTGCCGAGGTCCTCCGCGACCCGGTAGAGGAGCTGCGAGTGTCCGACCTCGTCCTGCACCTTCGCGGTGAGCGACATCTTGCGCTTGAGGCTGGGGGCCCGGGGGATCTGCTCGCGCTCGGGGAGCGCGCCCATGATCTCGGAGTTCGCGTGCATCTCGATGAACTTGAGCACGCCGTTGCGGTAGTCGTCGGGCATCCAGTCCTCGGCCTCGATCTTGCCGCCGGCCTCGATGTGCTCGTTGAACCGAGCCAGGTTCTCTTCGTAGGTCATGTGCTCCCCCTTAACCCGTTGATGATCAGTTCCGCGAAGCGTTCGCCTATCTCAGCCGGAGTGAGTTCGCCGTCCGGCCGGTACCACGTGTACGTCCAGTTACCCGCCGACAGCACGAGACGGGCCGCGAACCGCACGTCGGCGTCGGCGCGGAACTCGCCCGCCGCGGTCCCGTCGGAGACGATCTGTCGCACCATCGCTTCGTAGCGGTCGCGTTTCTCTTGAATGCCGGCGCGCAGGTCGGGTGACAGGTAACGCCACTCGTTGAGGAACACCGTCGCCGAATCGAGATGCTCGATCGCGGTCTCGATGTGCCCAACGAGCAGCGTGCTGAGGCGCGTCGCCGCATCGGCGTCCATCGCGATCGCCCGTTCGCCCCGCTCGAGGAAGCGGGCCGCGCCCTCCTCGACCACGTCGAGGAGCAGTTCTTGCTTGCTCCCGATGTGGGCGTAGAGCGAGCCCCGCTGGATCCCGAGGGCGTCGCCGAGGTGCTGCATGCTGGTCCCGTGGTAGCCGCGCTCGGAGAAGAGCCGGGCGGCGGCCGCGATCAGCTCGGCCCTGCGAGGGGTCCGGATCTTCACGGCTAGCTGGGCCATCGATCTCCTTCAGTTTCGCCAAACAAACGGTCGTTAGGTATTGTACCCGCCATGCCCCTGGACCGCACCTCGCCCGCCGCCGACCGCATGAGGGAGGCACTCACGCGCCTCCGTAGGACCTACCCGGAGGCGCGCATCGCACTCGACTACGAGACGCCGCTGGAATGCGTCGTGGCCGTGATCCTCTCGGCCCAGTCGACCGACGTCCGCGTCAACATCGTCACCAAGGATCTCTTCACGAAGTACCGGAGGCCCGAGGACTACCTCGCCGTGCCCGAGGAGGAGCTGCAGCGCGACATCCAGTCGACGGGCTTCTTCCGGCAGAAGACGAAGGCGCTGCGCGGGATGTGCCAGAAGCTCGTCGACGACTTCGACGGCGACGTACCGAAGACGATCGCCGAACTCATCACCCTTCCCGGCGTCGCGCGCAAGACGGCGAATGTGGTGCAGCTGAACCTCTTCCCCGAAATGGCACTCAAGGACCCCGATTCGGGGATCGCCGTCGACACGCACGTCGGTCGGGTTGCGGTCCGGCTCGGCTTCACGGGGTGGAACTCGAAGGAAGCCGTGAGGATCGAAAAGGACCTGATGGAACTCGTCGGGCCGAAGGACCGGTTGCTCGTGACCGACATGTTCATCGAGCACGGTCGCCAGATCTGCGATGCGAAAAGACCGCTGTGCGAGCAGTGCCCGATCGAGCAGCTATGCCCGTCGAGCCAGGAGGCCGGGCTCCCGGATCTCTTCCGCGTAACGAGCAAGCCGAAGCCCCTGCGCAAGAAGCCTGCACCGAAGAAGCCGACGACGAAGAAGAAACCCACCGCCAAGCCGAGGCCCCGACGCAAACCCAAGTAATGAGATCGGTCTTGTTTAGCGACGGAAAGCGTCGTTGAACTGGTCGTCACCGAGGTGCCAATCGACCGAGTGGGCCTCGATCCCAACCATCTCTCGCGGGTAGCCGAAGTCGATGTAGTAGGTGCGCCGGTCGACGACGACCTTGCACTGAGGAACGAACTTCTGCCCTTCGATCCATTTCAATATCCGCAGCAACTTGGTCTCGAGACGGCTCGCCACTTGTTCGTCGCGGTGATCCCGAAGGCTGATGAGCTGACGGAATAAGCGACAGCCCCCTCTTCCCTTCGACGATTCACATAGTTTGTGCAGTCGGTCGAGAGTGGTCAGGCGTCGCCGAAGCGCATCGTCCATCGCACGTCCACAGGCCTTCGGTGGCAGGACGGAGCACAGGTCGAGCAGAGTTCTCTCGATCCCGGTGACGGTGAAGCCCCTGACTTGTCGCTTCCCGGGGCATTCGCCGCGTATCCGGTGAAGCACAACACCTTGAGGTGACGGTCGCCCGGTGGGAATCGTTAGTTCGATCACCCCGGTAGGAACTCCATCCAGCTGATAGATGGCTCCCGCGGATCGGTGCGAAACGATGGCGGCCCCATCGAATGAGAGCTCGGCGGCCATGAGTCGCGACTCCCACGTCTGAGGCGCACCTTTGAACATGTAGACGCCGGCGTATATAGCCCGCAACTGCCCCGATGCGAGACGGCGGTCGATCGCGCGCGGCGACATCCCTCGCTCGATCGCTTCGCGTCGGCTGAAAACCCCGTATCGGCCCTCCGCCAACACGCGCACCGCTTCCTCCGCCGACATCGTTCGAAGGGAAGCGTGTCCGGCCCCCGTCTGCCATGGCGCGCGCCACATCTGTCTCGTTTAACGACGGAATCCGTCGCTAAACAGGACAGATCTTCCCTGCGACCGAAGAAGAAACGCTAGGGACCGGGTTCCTGGATGAAGAACCACCACGTCCCGTCTTTGAGGATGCCGAGTTTGGGTCCGATGTATCCGTACTCCGCGTCGGGCACGAGGCGCCGGTACTCCTCGCGTGTCATGACATCGAGGAACTTGTTCCGATCGGCAGGGCTGATGTCTGAGGCCGACTTCGTTTCGGCGTCGTAGACCGGCCACTGGAAGAGGTGGCCTTCGTTCGTATCGCTCTCGACGTAGTCCATGGTTAGCAATGCCGCCATGATCTCGAGCGGCGCATCGCCTTTGCGCTCCCACCGACTCGTCGGGTCGAACCCGAACCCGAAGTCGGACAGAAAGACGTTCGGTTCCAGCCACTCTCGCAA
>JBOGWY010000045.1:0-14432 GCA_050694015.1 Actinomycetota bacterium
GGCGTGGACGTGTAGCAGTTGTTCACGTTGCCACCCGGGATCGGCTGACCGGCAAGGTTCGAGCCCGGAGGGCAGACTGCCGGAGGCGTGGACGTGTAGCAGTTGTTCACGTTGCCACCGGGGATCGGCTGTCCGGCGAGGTTCGAGCCTGCGGGGCAGACCGGCGGGAAACAGCTCTGGTTGTTGTTCGGGTTGTTGTCACCGGTGCAGTCCGTCGGAGGGTTGCAGTTGACCGTGCAGATGGGCGGCGGCGGACAGCCACCGGCCGGAACCGGGTGGATGTCGCCGTGCGCCAGGTGTGTGGCCAACGAGCTCGCGTCGTCGGTGATGACCACCCATGGGTTGGTCGCGGAGTTGGTCTTGTGGCACAGCGTGACCTTGCCGGGCTCGTCGTTGTCGCACTTGTTCAGATCGCCGCCCGGGGGCTTCTGGCCCGCGTGGTCGGTGCCCGGAGGACAGACCGGGTCGCAGTTGCTCGTACACGGATTGCAGTTCTGCTGACACGGCTTGTCGGGCTTGCCACAGTGGCCGTTGTTGTCGTCGTCGAAGTCGTCGTCGTTGCCACAACCGTTGTTCCCGTCCTGGTCGGCCTTGTCCGTGCCGCCACCGCCGCCGGGCTTGTCGGGCTGACCGCAGGTGCCCTCACAGCGCTCGGGACCCTTGCTGTCGTCCGGGTTGGACTCGGACTTGCCCTGGTTGGGATTCTTGTCACCGGAGTTGCCGTGCTCGACCGAACGGTCCTTGCCCGACGGATGCGCGTTGTCGCCGCTGTCGGGGACGTTGTTCGGGGTTCCGCCGTCGTTGTTGTCGTTGTCTTCGGTGACGGTGGTGTTCGGGTCGAAGTCGGCATCGCCGTCGCGATCGGTCGCGTTCGCGTTGCCGGACGCGGTCGAGCTCGAGCCGCCCCCGTTACCGTGCGCCTCGTCGGACTTGCCCTTGTCGTTGTCGTCCTGCTTCGCGGACGCGTTCCCGTTCGTCTGCTCCGGGGGCGCGGAAAAACCAGGCCCAACGGCGACGATCACAAGAGAAGCGAGCGTCGACATCAGAGCTGCGACAACGAACGATTTCCACCAGCGTTGTGGCTTCATCTATCCCTCCACGGGTAGTCCACGAGATGTGGTGTTCACCGTAGGTGGGGGGTTCTGCGCTGTAACGGAGCAACGGGCGTACCTCGTCTACGTCCGAGGACTAGGACTGCGGTAGCCCGTATGGGGGCTGCTCCACAGCCCACTTGGGCCTCCGGGCGTGCGCGGGTCGCGTTCTACGCGGGCCCGCATGGACAAAACGGACCCACCACGAGGGCTCCGTCCCTACGGTGGCGGAGGGGTGTCCTAGAGGACGAAAACGAAGAAGGGCCGGACTCCGAATCCGGCCCTTCTCCCCTTCGCAGCTGAGCGCTACCTCCGCCGCCTACGACCCCTCACGAGGAGGGCTCCGGCCCCCAGCAGCTCCAGCGCCAGGATCAGGTACGCGATCAGGTTGGCTCCGGTGAACGGTAGGAGCCTGCCGCGGGTCGCCGGCCGGGTGATCAGGTCACCCTCGACCTCGGGCTTCGGATCGCGGTGGATGATGTCGGGCTTCACGATCGTCTTGTTGCATCGGCGCACGTTGCCGCCGGGGATCGGCTGTCCCGCCATGTCGGTTCCCGCCGGGCACACGTCGGTCGGCGGAGGCGTGATCGGGTAGCACCGCAAGATATTGCCGCCCGGTGCCGGTTCTCCCGGCATGTCCGAGTCGGCCGGACACAGCACCGGAGGCGGGCTGCCACAACCACTCGCGGGCACCGGGTACATGTCGCCGTGTGCAAGGTGCGCGGGGAGCGCGTTCTCGCTCACAGTGATTACGACCCACGGGTTCGTGGCCGAGCCGGTGGCGTGACAGATCGTCACCTTGTCCTTGCCGGGGTTGCACTTCGAGAAGTCCCCGCCGGGAGGCGGCTTGCCCTCGTGCTTGGTGCCGTCGGGGCAGACCTCGTTCGGGTTACACGTGTGGTTGTTGTTGGGGTTCGTGTCCCCGTTGCAGTCGGTCTTCGGCTCGCACTTCTTGTTGTTGTGCGGGTTGTTGTCGCCGGTGCAGTCGACCGTCGGGTTACAGCTCTGGTTGTTGTTCGGGTTGTTGTCGCCACTGCAATCGACCTGCGGGTTGCAGTTGTGGTTGTTGTTCGGGTTGGTGTCGCCGTTGCAGTCGACCTTCGGCGGGTTGTTCCCACCACAGTGACCGTTGTTGTCATCGTCGAAGTCATCGTCGTTACCGCAACCGTTGTTGCCGTCCTGATCGGCGAGGTCGGCGCCACCGGGACCGTTGGGCTTGTCCTCGCCACGACCGCCCTCGAACCGCTCGGGGCCCTTGCTGTCGTCGGGATTGGACTCCGACTTGCCCTGATTCGGATTCTTGTCGCCGGAGTTGCCATGCTCGACCGAGCGGTCCTTGCCCGACGGATGCCTGTTGTCACCGTCGTCGACGACGTTGTTCGGGGTGTTGCCGTCGTTCGTGTCGTTGTCCTCGGTGTGCGTCGTCGAGGAACTCGAGTCCGCGTCCCCGTCGTGATCGGAGCCCTGACCGTGATCCTTGGTATCGGCCGCCCCCGCCTGACCCTGCTCAGAAGAGGACGCGGCAGAGTTGGCGTTGCCCTTCTCCTCCTGGTCGGCGCTCTTGGTCAGGCCGGGCCCAACGGCCACGATCAAGAGCGACGCCAGCGCGGAGACCAGCGCTGCGGTCAGCAGCTGCCTCCACGTCACGCGCGTCTTCTGCATCTGTTTCCTCCCTGTTCTTCCTGCACGGCACGCCGCATGGCACTAGCCCCTAAGGGCAGTTCGCCTAGCATCGGTGGAAAGTTCTTCCAGAAACATCCCCCGGGCGGGTCAAGAAACGCGTAGCCCGGACGGGCCACGTTCGAGGTGGTCCCTGCGCCTGGGATCGGTGATCTAGGCCTGCATGCCGCCGGCGTGTGCGAGGCGCCGGCGTGTACGAGGAGGTCCGCGACCCCGGCGTTTCCCGCCGCCGGGGCTCGCGGTCCGTACTTTCCAGATCTCGGCCCGCCATCCGGACCCAGATCCGGAAAGAATCTGAAGTCGTTTCTGGAAAGGGGGCCGGTTGCCCGGCCCCCTCCAGTCGGCTCGGTGCTGCGGGTCCTATCGCTTACGAGCTCTCAGGATCAGAGCTCCAGCACCGAGCAGTTCGAGAGCCAGCACGAGGTAGGCCAACAGACTCGCTCCCGTGAACGGGAGGATCCGACCTCTCGTGGCAGGTCTCTCCGCCGCACCATCCCTGGTGCCCAAAACATCGCCACCCGGTTTGTCCTTCTCGATGACATCGCCGAGGACGTCGTCGTTGCACCGACGGATGTCACCACCGGGGATCGGCTGACCAGCGTGGTCGGTCCCCCGCGGACACTTCCTGTCCGGAAGCGGCGTATCCACGTAGCAGTTGCGGATGTCGCCACCCGGCATCGGCTGGCCCGGGAAGTCCGAGCCACGAGGACACAGCCTCGGAGGCTCGTAGCAGTTGTCGACATCGCCACCCGGAACCGGCTCACCCGGCATGTCCGAATCTGCGGGACACACGACCGGAGGCTCGCTTGTGTAGCAGTTGTCGCGATCTCCATCGGGTGCCGGTTGTCCCGGCATGTCCGAGTCGTCCGGACAGGTCGGCGGCGGAATGCACTGCACGCCGTCGATGAACGGGTTCATGTCGACCGGACACGTCGGCGGCGCGATCACACAGGTCATGGGGTTTGTCCCCTCCGCCACGATCCTGTCGCCGTCCTTTAGCTCATTCAGCGTGACAGGAACGACACTCCACTGACCATTGGTCTGACGACATACCCAAACGTTGGAGTCCGGAGGAGGTGGCGGCGGAGCAGTCGCGCAGCTCGCCGGGTTCGTTCCCTCCGCAACGATCTTGTCGCCGTCTCGCAGTTGATTCGGCTTGATCTCTCTAACTTGCCAATCGTTGCCGACTTGGCGACACACCCAAAGGCTGTCGTCCGGAGGAGGTGGCGGCGGCTCGTTCCGACACTCTGGCGCGTTCGCCGGCTTGTCAGATTGCGTAGACGTCCCCTTCGGGATCTCGACTATCTCCCACTCGCTTGTGGTGGTGTTGAACCGACAGACGACTTCTGTCTCGGTAGGTGGAGGCGTGGAACCGCTTCCGCAGTCACCGGTGTGCGCGGGGTTGCCACGGCCGTAGTGAGCACCAACACCCTGGTTACCGTCACACTCGTAACCCATGTCATTGGGCTTCTGGCCGTTGAACTCCTTCACCTGACCCGGAGGGTTCTTGTCGTCGGCGTTACCGACGCAACCGGCACAAGGCGTGCCCTTTCCGGGAGCGGCGCTACCCTGACCGTTCTCCGAGTTATCCCCGTCACACGTGTTGTCGTACGGACCGGGGTTCTCGTTGGCGCCACCCTGAGGCGCGTCTGGGCCCTGGTGCTTGTTCGTGCAGCTCGCCGCGTCGGTGTCGCCGGTACCGGAGCCGTTCGACTTGTTGTCGTCCGGCTTGAAGCCTTCGTCTTTATGGCCGGGATCGGCCTGTGACCCAGTCGACGTTCCGGTGCCGGACCCGACGTGCCCGTGCGTGTCGGGCACGCTGCTCGCGTTCGGGTTAATGACATCCGGATTGTGCGGCTCTTGGGTCGGTGTAGGCGCCACCACGGTCGTGGTCGTCACCCCGTCATCAGTGCTTCCGGTCGACGCGACTTGAGAAGGGCCGCCCTCCGCGGCCGCGTCCTTAGCCTGCTCGGCCGCGTTGTCGTTCGGCGAGGAAAACCCCGGCCCGACCGCGACGATCAATGTCGAAGCAAGTGCCGACAAGAGCGCCGCGACCACGAACGACCGCCAACTACATCGAAGCTTTTTGACCATCCTTCCTCCCTCTTCCTCTCCAGTACGCATGGCAGGCCGCGCTTCACGGCCTACGGAAATCATCGGTGGGAGGTTCTTCCAGACACATGCCTCAGAGGGGCTAACTAACGCGTAGCCCACCAGAGCTAGCCGTTACTACGGCGAGGAGAGGAAGTGTGGGGTTCTAGTGCTTCGGCTTGCCGCCGGAGTTGCCGTTGCCGTTCGAGTGCTCGGGGGGTGACCCGTCGTCGTCCTTCGGCTTGTCCTTGTCGCGGCCGTTGCCGTTTCCGGGCTTGCCGTCGTCGGTCGGTTCGGGCTCCGGCTCGGTGGTCGGTTCCGGTTCGGGTTCGGTCGGCCCGGGCGCCGGGGTGGGGTCCGTGCCGCCACCGGGATCGGTAGTGCCACCGTCCGCACCACTTCCGCTGCTCGGATCATCACGCCCGGTCGTGCCGGTGCCTTCGCTCGAGTCGGTCGTGCCCACGAGGCTGGGGGCGCTCTCGATCGACCCCGCGACGGTGGTCTCCTCGTCGCCGTCGATGCCCCCGTCGAGATCGGGGTCGATCGCGTCGTGGCCCGCGGCGGCCTGTGCGCTGCCGCCTTGGCTGATACGCGTCCCGAGTACCTCGTCCGTCACCGCCCGCTGTCGTCGACCGGCGTCGTCGGCCGGGCGAGGAACGCCGCTGTCGAGAACGGTCGCGCCGAGCACCAGCGCGATCGCGATCGTGCTTGCGGTGGCGCTGAGCGCGACACTCCCGACGCGCCTGATCGCGACACCGGTTTGCTGGATCCGTCGTTGCGCGATCGCGGGTAGGGCCGCAGCAGCGAGGATGCCGCGCTCCGACGGCAGCGTCGCGACGAGTGCCTCGACGATCATCGGATCGAGCTGCGCGCCGGCTCCGTCTCTGAGCGCTGCGATGGCCCCGGCGCGGCTCAACCCGTCTCGATAGGGCCGCGTCGACGCCAACGCGTCGTAGCTTTCGGCGACCGCGATGATGCGCGCGAGGGGGGGGATGGTTTCGCCGGCGAGACCATCGGGATAACCGGCGCCGTCCCACCGCTCGTGGTGATGCTGGATCGCGTCGACGACGGCGCGGTCGAAGCCGCTCGTGAGGGCAAGGCTCGCGCCGAGATCGACGTGTTGCTCGATCAGAGAGCGTTCCGTGTCGGTCAGATCTGACGTCTTGCGCAGGACACTCTCGGGGATCGCGACGTTGCCGACGTTGTGCAGCAACGCTGCGGCCGCGAGCGCGTCGGTCTCCTCGGCCGACAACTCGAGCTCGTCGGCGACGTTGCGAGCATGCTCCTGCACGCGTGTCGAGTGCCCCAGTGTGTACGAGGACTTCGCATCGAGCGATACCGCTATGTCGGCGAGCGCGGCGCGCCGCGCGTCGAGCGACACCGTTCCCGCGTCACGGAACGTTCCATCGCGCGCGAGGCCGACAACCGTCGCGCTCTGCGTCACGCGTCGTTCGGCGTTGCGTCGCCGGATCCAACTCCAGAGCATGAGGTCGCCGAATGAGTGCCCTTCGGATTCCGGCTGTGCGTGCCACACGGCGGCACCGGCCGCGACCACGAACAGGGTCGTCGTCAGCGAGAGGACGATCGCCAAAACGGGGCGTGGGTGGGGTTGTCCGAAGACGAGGATGCCGAACACCGCGACCGTCGGCAGGACGAACGTCGACAAGGTCGCTGCGATGGAGAGGATCAGCGACCCTTGCGGTGCTACGTGGGTCGAGAGAGGGCCGGTTGCCCGGCCCTCTCCACGTCTTGCGTTCAGTTGGCTACCGCCTTCTCCTGCGGGCCCGCATCATCAGCAGGCCGGCGCCCATCAGCTCGAGAGCGATGAGCACGTAGGCCATGATGCTAGTACCGGTGAACGGGAGGATCCTGCCCTCGGTGCCGGTGCGCTCAGACGCTCCGGTGCCCAACACCTCGGATCCGGCGCCCTCGGCCTCGGTGCCGCTGCCCTCGATCTGGGTGCCAGGGTCGCCAGGACCGCCCGGGCCACCGGTGCCGTCACCCGGCCCTTCGATCACCCCACCGAGTACCGCGTCGTTGCAGTTGCTGATGTCGCCTTCCGGCATCGGTAGCCCGGCGAGATCAGTGCCCGCCGGACAGATGTCCGTCGGCGGCGGCGTCTGGTTGTAGCACCTCAGGATGTCGCCGCCCGGCATCGGCTCGCCCGCCTTGTCGGAGTCGGCGGGACACAACGGCTCCGCCAGGAAGCAGTTCGCCACGTCCGGCGGATTGCCCGGAACGGGCGCGCCGGGCATGTCCGAGTTATCCGGGCACACCGGCGGCGAGTAGCAGTTGGTTACATCCGCCGGGTTTCCAGGCACCGGTTCCCCCGGCATCTCGGAATCGCTCGGACACAGCGGCGGAGTCGACGTGTAGCAGTTGCTGACGTCGCCGCCGGGGATCAGCTCGCCGGCCATCGGTGAATCTGACGGACACACCGGCGGATTGAAACAGTTGTTGACGTCGCCACCCGGAGGCATGGAGCCATCCGGACATCGCGGCGGGGCCGTCGTGGCGTCCCCGCTGATCGTGGGCTCCGGCTCGGGGGTCGGCTCAGGCTCGCTCGGGGGGTTGCCGATGTCGCACTTCTCCATGTCGCCGCCCGGAGGCTCGTCACCCGCGCGATCGGTGTCCTCGGGACAGATGTTGTCCCCGATGATCGTGGGCTCCGGCTCGGGGGTCGGCGTGTCGGTCGGGGTTGGCCCCGGCTCGGTGGGCGGGTTGCCCTGGTCGCACTTCTCCATGTCGCCGCCCGGAGGCTCGTCACCGGCCCGGTCGCTGTCCTCGGGACAAACGTCGTCCTGCGTGATCGTCGGCTCCGGGGTCGGCGTCGTGGTCGGCGCCGCGCAGACCACCGGTGCGGTCGCGCTTTCCACGAGCTGGCCCGACTTAGCGGTCGCGCTCACGATCTGTTTGGTGAACGTGGCCGAGTACGACGTCGCGTTGACGTTGACCTCGAGCAGCTCGCCGTCGACGAAGGTGATCTTGGCGTTGGAGATGTCGTGCGTGCCCGTCACCGTGATCGAGAAACAGTCAATCCCGATGGTGATGTCGCGGACCTTTTTATCCGAGGCGACCGTCGGCTCCGGGGTCGGCGTCTGGGTCGGGGTCTCGCTCACCGTCGACTCGGCACAGACCACGGGTGCGGTCGCGCTTTCCACGAGCGTGCCCGACTTGGCGGTTGCGCTCACGATCTGCTCGGTGAACGTGGCCGAGTACAACGTCGCGTTGACGTTAGCCTCGAGCAGCTCGCCGTCGACGAAGGTGATCTTGACGTTGGAGATGTCGTGCGTGCCCGTCACCGTGATCGAGAAACAGTCGATCCCGATCGTGATGTCGCGTACTGCTTTATCCGGGGCGATCGTGGGCTCGGGGGTCGGGGTCTCGGTCGGGGTTGGGGTCGGAGTCGTGGTCGGAGTCGCGGTCGTTGTCGTTGTCGCTACCCCACAGTCGCCCGTGTGCGCCGGGTTGCCGTTGCCGTAGTGCGCGCCGACACCCTGGTTCCCGTCGCACTCGTAACCCATGTCGTTGGGCTTGCGGCCTTCGAACTCACTGACCTGGCCCGGAGGATTCTTGTCATCGGCGTTTCCTACACATCCCGCACATGGAGTGCCGGCGCCATTCGCATCGTCGCCTTGACCGTTCTGCGAGATGCGGCCGTCACAGGTGCTGTCGTAGGGACCTGAGACGTTCGCGCCGCCGGTACCGGGATCGGTGTCACCGTTGACGCTGCTTTCTTCGTTCAAACACTCCTCTGCGGCCTCGTCACCGGTGCCGGGGCCGTTCGAGACCCCGTCCGTTCCATCGGTGTCTTCCTTGTGCCCGGGATCGGCCTGCGATCCGGTTGAGGTGCCCGTGCCCGAACCGATGTGGCCGTGGGTGTCGGGGATGCTCGACGCGGTGTCGTTGCCCTCCTCCGAATGCGGTTGTTGCGTCGCAAGCGGCGTTGGAGCTGCCGTTACCGTTTCTTCGGCAGTGGCCCCGGCAGACTTATCCGAGGCGTTCTCGTTCGGCCGGCCGAAACCCGGCCCGACCGCCACCATCAGGACCGCAGCCAACGCCGAGATCAACGCTGCCATAAGCGAGGTCTTCCGGTTCCCGCGTGCCCGCGCGCTCATGCCGCCTACCTTTCGTTGTGTGCCCGCTGTGCCCACTTTTGTGCCCGCCGTCTATTCCTGAGTGTCCCCCCGAACGGACGGAAGTACTCCTGCAATCGCCGTGTGCATGATGCCATGCGCTTCGCGTATTTCGTCACGCTATGTACTGGATCCACCACGATCAGCGACTGCATAGCGTGATTGCCTCGGCGACCGTCGCCCGACGGGCCGGCTCGCTTCCCTGCCCAGGGTCTTTCTGGAATCTGTTAGGGCGGGGGCTAAGGTTCCCGGCGTGGCGCGGGCAGCGGCTAGGCGGACGTTCGGGACCGGTCGTCGTATAGACGACTCTCGTGGCCCGCGTGCCCCGGTCCGGGTCGCCACCGCCGTCGTTATCGCCATGCTGATCGGCGGCCTCGTCGCCCCGGCCCCCGCCGGTGCGCGCGAGCGGTTCCCTCGGCATCTGGATCCGCGCTCCTACGAGGTCCCCGAGGACATGAGGTGGAGCGACTTCCGGCCTATCCGCGGTCCCGTGTATCTGACCGGGGGGAACGAGCCTCCGAAGACTTTGCGCGCCGCGCTGATCCTCGGTGACTTCAGCGATCAGAGGTTCCGCGTCGCGGAGACGACGATCGATCCGACCGGGCAGCGGGGGCTCGGGGTCGCCGATCCGGCGCAATATTGGCTCGACTATCTCTTCAAGGACTCGAGCGCGGACAACGCGAACCACGGACACAACGTCAACGACTACTGGCTCGAGAACTCCTACGGGCTGATCGGTGTCGATGCCGAAGCTTTCGGGCCCTACACGCTCGACGGAAAGATGCTCGAGTACGGGATCTCGGATTTTGGAGATTCCGCCGACTGTCCCGAGGGCGCCGATTGCTCCAAGGAATTCGATGTCGAGCTCGCCGCGGCATCGGCGGCCGACGTCACGCTGGCGCAACAGCAGCACGGCGACTTCGACTTCCGCTTCCTCTTGCACGCGGGCTACGACGAATCGGGAGTGTGGCAGAACTTCGGCCTCGCCGAGTTCGAGAACAAGGACGCGGTCACCGAGGAGTTCGGCGCACCGGGCTTCCCCGCGCACCGCAACTGGGCGACCACTCGCTACGTGGACTGGACGTCGTTCTTCTCCGCGCAGCAGATCTGGAGCCATGCCCTCCCCGGCGCGCTCTCGACCCAGGGTGAGAGTGACGGCGGCTCGACCTACGCGCACGAGTTGTCGCACATCCTGGGCGTGCTCGACAACTACAACAACCCCTACGACGAGAACCCGAAGCGCGCCTACTCGGGACCGTGGGACATGATGAGCCGCGGCACGTTCAACGGCCCGGGCGGCCCCTTCGAGCGGTGGCAGATCCCGCCTACCGAGGGCGGCACGATGGGCTCGCAACACATGCTCCGGAACAAGATCCGCATGGGGTTCACGCCCGCGACCGAGGTGCGCACGATCAGCCGCGCGGAACTCGACACGGCCGGGGTGGTGAAGGTCGACGTCCTGCAGCGCGAGTCGGCGCCTCCGGTCGATGATCCCGATCTTTACTCCGGGATCCGGGTCCCGCTCGGCACGGACCGGTCGAGCTGTGATTTCTCCAAGCCGAAGTGTGACGGTGGCGAGTACGACTACTACGACGTCGAGGTGGTGAACCGCCAGGGCTTCGATTCCTTCATCCCGGACCACGGCGTGCTGATCGCGAAGACGAAGACCGCCGATGCCGCGCCGTTCATCTGGGTGATCGACGCGTTCCCGAAGGACCTCACGAACACCGATTACGTCGCGGCCGACGGGACCCGCGTGCCCTACACCGTCGGTGATTACCGGCAGCTCTCCGATGCCACGTTCCATGCGGGCACCGCACGCGGCGCCCGGAGCCGGTATGTCGACGAAGACAACGGGCTCGCGTTCAACGTCGTCGGACGTCGCGTGCGCAAGGGACGATTGATGTACTCGGTCGCCGTGCAAAGTCTGACTGCCGCGCCGCTCCCGCGCGAGCCCGAGGTCAAGCAGACGCGCGCCAACTTCTCACGTGGCGAAGTCACCAAGGACGTCTTCACCGTGACCAACACGGGCCAGGGCGACGCCGTGTACCAGCTGCGCGTGACGAAGCGCGGCTCGTTCCCCCACCGTCTGCTGAACGATCTGATCTTCGTCCCCGCGGGTGGGACGAAGAAGATCGAAGTGTGGGCACGCAAGACGTCCGCGCGTCAGCGCGTGAGGTTGGTGGCCCGGGCGCTCTGACCGGCGTTCGCCGGGTTAGAGGTGAATCGTTAGAGCGAGCTCATCGTGGCGCGTCTCTTGCCGCCGACGCCGAGCTTCTTGAGTACAGCCGTCTCGGGGCGCACGATATAGAAGCCGTCGCTCATGTCGCCGACCAGGATGTTGCCCGACGGCAGGAACGGGTAGGCCGCCCACACGCCCTCGTAGCTTGGTGAGTCCGCCGTCGGCATCGTGTCGATCGACGCGACCTCCTTGAGCTTGCCCTTGTGGGCTTGGGAGAGGTCGAGGATCCGGAAGCCGTTGTTGTAGTTGGCGTGGAAGAGCGCGTTTCCCTCGGAGTAGATGTTGTGGTCGATCGACAGCGAGTTCGCCTTCCACGCGTCGATCAGCTTCGGCTTGTCGAGGTCGCGAACGTCCCAGATGTAGAGGGTCGAAGGCCCCTGGGTCGCGGCCTCGTCACCTTCGTCGGTCGAGATCAAGGTGTTGTGATCCTTGGTCAGGGCCCCCGAGTGGGTGTAGCTCGCACCTTTGTACTCGTTGCGGGAGAGCTGCGTCGGTGCCTGAGGATTGTCGGTCACGTTGTAGATCGTGACCGAGTCCTCATTGAAGTTGAAGCAGATCTCGTCGCCCTTGTGGTCCTTGTCGGCACCGCGGTAGGTGCGGCACAAAGAGTCGTGCGTGTACCCGTCATCGGCCATCGCTCCGACCGGCGTTGGTGCGAGAGGCGTGCTGACGTCGAAGATGATCGGGGTACCGACCACGATGCCCACGCCGTTCAGGAAGATGTGGTTGGTCTTGGGATTCGAGTCGATCGAGTGGAACGTGCCGAGCGGTAGATGCACGTCGGGACGCCACACGGGCAGAGCCGCCTCGGGCCCCGTCAGACGGCTCAGATCGAAGACGTTCAGTCCGCACGGGGTGAGGTCGCACACCCAGTAGGCGTGGTCGTTGAGGATCTCTATCTCGACCCACAGCCCCGCCGGGGGCTTTATGGGAACCGAGCCGAGCGCGACGGGCTTTTCCGGCTTGGTGACGTTGAAGAAGAACACACCCCTCGCACCGCCGACGATCGCGAACTCGTCTTTGGTTTCGGGGTCGACCCATCCCCACACGTCGGCGATGCCGCCGGTCCCCGTCACGCGTGTGACGAGGTCGATGTTCTTGCAGGGAAGCTCGCCGGCTTTGGCGCCCTTGCACTTGGCGGCGCCGGAATCCTGGGCGGTGGCCACGGGGGCCGGAAGCAGCGCCGCCACCAGGGCGAACGCGGCCATGAGGATGAGAACTGCCTTCTTAGTAGTCATGGGAAAGAAGGTTCGGCGCGCGAGCCGGGACCCCTGCCCGGGTCATTTCTTGCAGTCATCGCCGAGTAGCAGAGATGTGCAGATTAGTTCAGTTACTTCAGGGAGGGGCCTCCTACTAGGCGGCCGGCTATGCCGGTGTTGCCTATCGTGAGGTTCTCGCACACCGCGACGCAGCTGTCGGCGAACGCGGCCCAGGGCGTCCCGTCCTTCGGGCTGATCACGACGTCGATGAAGTCGTAACCCTCCTGACAACGACGCGGCCCACACTCTCCTTTCGCCATGGGATACCGCTCGTCGTTGACGATGCCGGAATAGAAGACCGGGTCGTCCTCGAACAGGTTCGCCGTCATCGTGATGTAGCCGTTCCACGTGACGCTCAACGGATACTTGCGCTTGTCGATCGGACCGGAGACCTGATCGGTGCCGTAGTAGGCGACCGCGATCTTGCCGGGTGCGCCGACGTCGAGCGTCGCAAGCACACCTTCGGTGACGCCGGGGTACGCGAGCATCAGCGGCTCGCTCCACGACTTGCCGCCGTTGCGCGAGTACGAGATGTAGGGCATGCGCTTCTCGTCGAGCCACAGGTAGTAGATGTTGCCCTTGTTGTCGACGGCGACGCTCGGGTCCGGCCCCCATACCGCGGTCTTCGGCGACACGCGCACGTGGTCCCACGTGGCGCCCTCATCGCGACTGATCCCGAGCCACGGCTCCTCGCAGAGCTCTCTCGGGAGGTAGACCGTGCCGTCGCGCCCCACCACGCCGTGACCGTGCAGTCCACCGCAGTGACGCGGTTCGTTCTGGCCCTCGGTGCCGTCGCCGGGATGGAACACCGGTGAACCGGTCACCGACCAGGTGATGCCACCGTCGAGCGACTTGCCGCACGACGACGTCGCGACGTCGTTCCAGCAGTAATAGATGACGTTCGGGTAACCCACGGTCGGGCTCGACACCGGCGGCCCTCCGAAGAGTGTCTGGTGGTCGTTCACGGGTCGCCCGCACGCGAGCGGGTTCGTCGTCCAGCTCTTGCCCCGGTCGTCGGAGAACGACATCAACGAGCACGCGACCAGAAGATCGATCGTGTAGACGCGGCCGGTGTCCTCGTCGACCCAGATGTAAGGGTCGAGACTGATCGCGTGGATGTTGCGGTCGCCGAGCTTGGGTGACACGACCTTCCACGTCTTGCCGTCGTCTTTGGTGGTAACGACCTCGTTGCGCGTCCCGGCCGCGGTGTAGAAGACCTGACCGTCCTTGGTGATGCCCAGCGACGGTTCCACCGCGTCGTAGCCGGTCTGATAGAGGTCGGCCTCGGGCGCTTTCGAGGCGATGCCGCGCGCCTGGATCGGCTTGCCGCCGGCGTAGTGAGCGACCGCCTCGCCTCCCGACGTATCGGGGGCCGGGATCTTCTTCTGGGCCCGCGCGTCCGGGGTGAGCGCGAGGCACAGGGTCACGAGCGCTCCGAGACAGACGAGAGCCACGGCGCGACGGACGGAGAATCGCGAGAGCAACATCGGGCCTCCCAATGGCGGTGGCGAGAAACGGACGTTTCGGACGCTTTCGCCGTCACCTGGTGAGTCCCTGCCCGGTTAGATCAGGGGGTGGCCCTTCTTGTCGGTCCGGCAGAGGTGGGTGCCCCGCGGAGGCTCATAGCGCGAGCGGTAGCGCCGGGCCGCAGGCCCCCTCGTGAGCGCCAGCCACCACGTCGATCGCGGGATGCTGACGATCCGCCCGCCGCCGGCGAGCCAGGTGCAGACGCGGTCGTCGCTCACTCGTCGCCCTCCTCGTCGTGGTCCCCGACGGACGCCGGCGACGGGACGCCGTTGCCGCGGCCCGGGTGATCGCCGGTACCGCCTTGGCCGGGAGCGTGATCGTGTCCGTACGCGTGCCCGTTGCCGTTCGCGTCGGGGTTCTTGTCCTTCGGGCCCTTGTCCTTCTTGGGCTTGTTGTTGCCCTTGCC
>JBOGWY010000046.1:0-2807 GCA_050694015.1 Actinomycetota bacterium
AGGTCCCCCTTGGTCACGACGTAGGCGTAGAGCTTGTTCGTGACGGTGTCGTCGGGGACCGGGATCACGGCACACTCGACCATGGCCGGATGCGCGTACAGAGCGGTTTCGATCTCGCCCAGCTCGATGCGGTAGCCGCGGCTCTTGATCTGGTGGTCGCGACGGCCGACCAGCGTGAAGGTGCCGTCGTCGGCGACCGTGACGAGGTCTCCGGTGCGATAGGCGAGGTCCGACAGCTCTCCGCCGAGGGGGCTGCGCATCAGCGACGCGGCGGTTTTCTCGGGATTGTTCCAGTAGCCGTGCATGACGGTCGTACCGCGCACCCACAGTTCCCCGGTCTCTCCGGGGCGAGCTCTGGTGCCCTCGTCGGTCACGGCGAAGCACTCGACGTCCTTGATCGCCGCCCCGATCGAGATGGGCTCGTCCTGGTCCTCGGGGATCGGAGGAACCTCGAGGTAGGTGCACACGTTCGTTTCCGTCGGGCCGTACAGGTTGTAGAAGCGCACGTGCGGCAGGAACTGCATCAGGCGCCGCAGGTACTTCGTCGGGAATACCTCTCCTGCGAAGAACAACACGCGCAGCGTCGGGAATTCGCCGCCTTTGAGATTGCCGCGCTGTGTCAGCAGGCTCAGGATCGACGGGACCGAGTACCAGATCGAGATCTCGTTCTCGGTGATGAAGTTGGACACCTCGAGCGGGAACACCGACGTCTCCGGGGGCACGAGCACCACCGTGGCGCCGGCGCGCGCGGCGGCGTACAGATCCCATGTGGAGAGGTCGAAGTGCAACGGTGCGTGGCTCGACAACCGGTCTTCTTCCGTGACGCCGATCTCCTCGACGCCCCAGTCGACGAAGGTCAGGCAGTTGAGGTGCGAGAGCATGACGCCCTTCGGCTTACCGGTGGAGCCCGACGTATAGAGGATGTAGGCGAGGTCGAGGGGGATGACGTCGGTATCCGGTTCCTGAGAAGGTCTCAGCTCTACGTCTATCGATGAATACGCCGTCGCTCCGTCGGGGACGGCACTCTCGTCCACCTCCGACGCGTCGAGCACGACGAGCGACGTCAGCGGCGCGCCGTGCTCGACCAGGGCCTTCCAGTCGAACGCTTTCTCGGCCCCCGTGACGATCACCGAGATACCGGCGTCGGCGGCGATGGAACCGAGCCGGCGCGCGGGAGCGGCCGGAGCGAACGGCACGTAGCACGCGCCGGCCTTCATGATCCCGTAGACCCCGACGACCGAGTCGAGCGACTTGTCGAGGTACAGCGCGACGCGGTCGCCTCTCTGAACGCCCAGTTCGACGAGCAGATGGCCGAGCCGGTTCGCGCGCGCCTCGAGCTCGGAGTAGGTGATCTTCCGATCACGGTCCTCGACCGCCACCCGGTCGGGGGATCTGGCGGCCGACGTCGACAGGGCCCGGTGCAACAGGTATTCCATGGGTTCCTCCTTTACGTCTTTGGGTGAAGATGGTTGAGGTGTTGACGAGCGAAGAGATCGAGAGCCACCGTTGGGTCGCCCTGCACATGGCGCGCCCCCAACTCGACGACGCGACGACCGCACAGTTCGTTGCGCACCTGAACGACGCGGAGCTCGACCGCTACCGGGCGACGCCGCTCGCACACGGCCGCGACACGTTCCTGGTCGGTCGCACGCTCGTGCGGGCCGCCCTCGCCGCGGCCACCGGCATAGGACCGGCAGAGCTCGCGCTCGAAGCCACGAGCGACGGCAAGCTGCTCGCCCCTGCGTCGGGGGTGCACTTCAACCTCTCCCACTGTTCCAGTCACTTCCTGGTCGGGCTGTCGCGCCACCCCCACGTGGGGGTTGACATCGAAGACGTACGGCCCTACTCACCCCGGATGCCCCCGCGCTTCTTCCTCCCGGACGAGATCGCCCACCTGGATGCGCTGCCCGAGAGCGAACGGCAGGCTGCGTTCTTCCACTTCTGGGTCGTCAAGGAGGCGTGCATCAAGGCGTACGGCCGCACGCTGGGGCCGTCGCTCGCCACGGTCCCGGCCACCCCCGAGCGTCGCGGTCGTCACGGCGAGCTGGCGTGGGAGATCGTCGCGATCGACGACTCGGTCACGGCCGCGATCGCACTCGAGGCTCCGGACGACGACGACACGCCCGTGGTGCGAGAGGTGACGCCGGAAGAGGTGCTGGCGGCGTTCTAGACGAGCGCGCTAAGTCAGCGCGCTAAGTCTGCGCGCTCGTCGAGACGACCGCGCGCCGGACCGCGGCCACCGCAGCGCCGAGGTCGCCGACGGTGAGCCGGTAGCAGGTCGCGCCCTGTGCGATGCCTGCGAGGGCGTCGAACCCGTCGCCGCCGAACGACGATGCGTTGAACGAATTCTCGGCCAGAAGCATCAGCGCCTCGGCCTTGGAGATGGGCTCCAGCGTCGTGGTCGAGTCGGGCGCGTACGAGGGCGCGATCACACACGCGACGCGGCACGGGGTCCCTATCGCGCCGGGCCTCAGCTCGTCCGGGGCGACGTGGAAGTTCCCCTTCATCATCCACAGATGACCCCGGGGTAACGAGGTCGCCAGGCCCGGGAGAAGGTTCAGCGTCCGTGCCTCCATCCACAACGGCTTTGCGAACGGATGCAGCAGGCCCGTAGCGGGATCGATCAGAGCCGCTTCGTCGGACAGGTAATCGAACCCGTCGCGTACCAGCGCCGAGGTGAGCGTCGTCTTGCCCGAGTCCATCGAGGCGGGGAAGATCACGCCCCGGCCCCCCAGCGCGACGGCACCGGCGTGCACCGCGATGTGGCGCGTCCTGTCGATCGCTCTCCGGGTCACGTCCCACAGCAC
>JBOGWY010000047.1:0-1623 GCA_050694015.1 Actinomycetota bacterium
TCGGCATCACCGAACTGGACCCGATCAAGTACGACCTGATGTTCGAGCGCTTCTTGAACCCCGAACGCATCCAGATGCCCGACATCGACATCGACTTCGACGAGCGCAAACGCGGCGACGTCATCCGTTATGTAAGTGAGAAGTACGGCTACGACCACGTCGCGCAGATCGTCACCTACGGCACGATCAAGGGGAAGCAGGCGATCCGCGACGCTGCCCGGGTGCTCGGCTTCCCTTACGCGGAGGGCGACCGTCTCACGAAGATGTACCCGCCGCTGATCATGGGCCGCGACTCCGGCCTGGACAGCGCCCTCGAAACATCTCCCGAGCTTCGAGAGGCCTACAACATGGGCGGCGCGGCGAAGGAGATCATCGACACCGCGCTGAAGGTCGAGAACCTGAAGCGCTCCGCCGGCATCCACGCCGCCGGTGTCGTGATCGGTCGCGACCCGCTGGTCGAGCACCTTCCTCTGAAACGCGGCGAGCACGGCGAGATCGTCACCCAGTTCGACATGAAGGGCGTCGAAGAGCTGGGCCTGCTCAAGATGGATTTCCTCGGTCTCCGCAACCTCACGGTGATCGATGTCACGCGCGAGAACGTCACGGCGAACCAAGGGGTCGATATCGACGTCGACGGCCTCGACCTCGCCGACGACAAGGTCTACGAGATGCTCCGCCGCGGCGACTCCGACGGTGTGTTCCAGCTCGAGTCCGACGGCATGCGGCGGCTCCTCGCACAGCTGAAACCCGACCGCTTCGAGCACATCATGGCTCTCATCGCGCTGTACCGGCCCGGCCCGATGGCCGAGATCCCGGCCTACATCGAGCGGAAGAACGACCCCAACAAGATCCAGTACCTGCATCCGGCGCTCGAGGACATGACGGAGGAGACCTACGGCGTTCTCGTGTACCAGGAGCAGATCGTCTCGTTGCTGCAGAAGCTCGCCGGTTACACGCCGGGTAAGGCCGACAAGGTCCGAAAGGCGATCGGTAAGAAGGACCGCGCGCTGATGGCCGCCGAGGAACCGGTGTTCATCGAGGGCTGCAAGAGCTTCGGCGTGAGCGAGCAGGACGCGCGCAAGCTATGGGGTCTGATCCAGCCGTTCGCCGACTACTCGTTCAACCGGGCGCATTCCGCCTGCTACGCGTACGTCGCGTACCAGACCGCATGGCTCAAGGCGTACTACCCGGTCGAGTACATGGCCGCGTTGCTGACGAGCGTCAAGGACAGCAAGGACGCCAAGCCCTTCTACCTGCACATGGCGCGCAAGATGAACATCCCCGTTCTGCTGCCGGACGTGAACTCGTCGGACAAGGACTTCACGCCGGTGAGCGACTCCATCCGCTTCGGCCTGGCGGCCGTGCGCGGCGTGGGGGAGTCCGTCGTCGAGAAGATCGTGGAGGCGCGTCACACCCACGGTGCCTTCGAGAACTTCCACGACTTCTGCCGCAAGGTCGACTTCACGTGTCTCAATAAGAAGACTGTCGAATCGTTGATCTGGGCGGGCGCGTTCGAGTCGTTAGGCCACACGCGCAAGGGCTTGATCGAGACCTTCGAGGGCATCTGCGGCGAGATCCGCGCGACGCGCGAGCAAGAGGCGATCGGTCAGTTCGATCTCTTCT
>JBOGWY010000048.1:0-29276 GCA_050694015.1 Actinomycetota bacterium
CCGAGGAGGGCCGCGCGCTCCTCACCCGAGGCGATCCCCAGCGTCACCTCGGGTGCGAGCGCGCGGACTTCCTCGCAACGTGGATCAGTCATCGTTCACCTTCAACTTGTCCCTCAGCTTGAACATCGCGGAGCGGATCCTCGTCTTCACCGTTCCGATCGGTACACCGTCCATCTCTCCAATCTCCCGTGCCGTCCGCCCGTAGAAGACGGCCAGCACGATCGCTCGGCGTTGCTCGTCGGGAAGCTCGCGGAGAGCGTCCCGCACTCGCATCGCCTCCTCGAGGCTGCCGCCCTCCTCCTGGGGGCGGTCGGTCGCGAGGATGAGTTCGGGGTCCATCGCCTCCGGTCGCCGGACACGGACCAGGTCGATTGCTACGTTCCGGGCGATCGTCAGCAACCACGTGGACACGGCCCCACGTCGCGGGTCGTAGGCCTCGGCGTGACGCCACGCTCTGACGAAGGTCTCCTGCGCGGCTTCCTCGGCCGCCTGCGGCTCCCCCAGGATCGTGTAGGTGAGTCCGTAGACCCGCCCTTGGAACCTCCGCACGAAGGCAGCCGAGGACTCCGGTTCCTGCGAACCGAGGCCCGCGAGGAGCGCCTCGTCAGACAGTGACCACATCAATGGATACGACTGGAAGGAGCTTCGGGGATTCGTTTCGGGGCATAAATCTCCCGCCCGGTCATGCCTCGTATTACATGCACGACCCTACAGAAAGGCAAACGGCATGAAGACGAAGAACGTCCTGATCTTGCTCCTGGCCGCGCTCCTCCTCGCCGCCTGCGGCGGTGGAGACGGCGGCTCGAACGCGGCCGACGGCGGCGACACCGCCGAGGAGGCGAACGAGGCCGGAGCGGGAGGAGGCGGAACGGAGGTCACCGTCACGGCGGCGAACTTCGCCTTCTCCCCGGCGAAGCTCTCGCTCGAGCCGGGCGAAGAGGTCTCGCTCACGTTCGTGAACGACGACTCGGCGCCGCACACCTTCACCTCCGAGGATCTCGGCGTGGACCTGAGCGCGGGGGCCGGGGAGGACGCAACCGGATCGTTCACCGCGCCCGACTCCGGGTCGGTCGAATGGCAGTGCACTATCCATCCCGCGATGACCGGCACGATCACCGTCGGCGGCGGGTCCGCGCAGGGCGGCGACGACGACAAGGAGAAGAAGGACAAAAAGTCGGGCGACGATTCCGGCGGGGTGTACGACTACTAATCGATCACGACCCAGGCGATCCACGTAACGATCATCGCGAGGCCGCAGCCGAGTTGAGCCAGCGCGCCGAGCCCGAAGCCGACGATCAGATTCTTGGTCGCGACCCACGCGGTACCCCAGTCCGCGGTGCGAACCCGTTCCGCGAGCAGCACACCAACTACGGCGCCGAGCGGGAGACCGATCACCGGGATCAGGAAGAAGCCGACGATCGCGCCAACGATGCTGGCCAGCACGGTGGACATCGGCGCGCCGCCCTCCTTCACGTGGCGGTGCGGGAGCACGATGCCGGCGACGATGCCGAGCACCGCGAGCGCGGTGATGATCGCGAACGAGACCCAGCCGACGGCGCCGAAGCCGGCCACGATCCCGTAGAAGAGCGCCGCGGCCCACACGATCGGGAGCCCGGGCAGGAACGGCAACACCGTTCCGATCACGCCGACCACCATCGCCAGCGCGACCAGCGCTATCCCGATGGCGTCCATCTACCAAGGACCGACGGTCTTCGAGCCCGGACCCCCGAGCAACTCCCCTTTGATCATCCCGCGCGCGGCATCGGCGAGCGTCTCTAACGCGTCACGAAGATCTTCGAGCTTGCGACCCGTTGCGTCTTCGAGCGAGCGCTCGACCGCGCGCAGGGCCGAAGCCGACGAGCGGATCAGGGCCTTTCCCTCGGGCGTCGTCTCGAGAAAGTACGAGCGCCCGTCTTGTTCGTTGGGAACACGCGCCACGAAGCCCGCATCGACGAGGCTATGGACGCGCTCACGCAATGTCGCTCCGGGGAGGCCGAGCTCCTGCTCGAGACCGGTCGGCGTGATCGGTTCGTGCGCCTCGATCAGAGTGAGGACGCCGACCTGCGCGGGTTCGATGCCGCGGCGCACCAGCTCGTGATCGAAGAGCTGGCTGACCCACGCGTTCGTTATCGACAGTTGGAGCAGAACGTCCGTACGGCTTGCGGGTCTGCGTCGCGACATGCGCGAGATGATATGGGTGCGCTCCCGGATCGCCGCCCGGTCACTTCTTCGCCGGCGGTGGTTCCGGCGGACCAGCTTCGGACGCAGCCGCCTGGCCGGTTCCCGCCCCGTACGTCTTGCCCTCGCGGTACCGGCCCACGAGCTGGCTGAGGCTCGCGCCGGTGAACGACTCCAGTACCGAGTCGATCTGGCTCACCGTGTTCGCGGTGACCCGCGTCAGCTTGTTCGCACCTTCCGTGTCGATGATCGTGATGTCCTTGACGTTGCCGATCGGCTCGGCGATCGCACGCGCGACATCCGGGAGCCGGGACACGAGGAGTTCGAGCGTGGCGGCCTCCTCGTATTCCTTGTAGGCCTGGGCCTTCTTGGCCATCGCTTCGGCCTCGGCCTCACCGATCGACAGCGTCGCTTCGGCCTTGGCCTTGCCGATCTCGCGCTCTTGGAACGCGTTACCGGCCGCGACCGCTTCGAGGTTGGCGCGCTCGGCCTCGGCTTCGAGGAGCCTCCGATCGCGCGACGCTTCCGCCTCGGCCTTGACGCGGTACCGCTGCGCCTCGGCGGCTTGCTCGGCCGCGTAGCGCTCGGCGTCGGCGGTGCGACGGATCTCGGCGTCGAGTTCCTTGTCGCGCCGCGCCGCTACGAGTTCCGCAACCTGCGTCTCTTCGGTCACGACCTCTCGTCGCGCCTGGGCGTCGGCGAGCGGCTTCGCCTGTTCGGCCTGGGCGGTCGCGGTCGCGACCTCTTGCTGGATCGCCTGCTCGCGAAGGCGCGTTGCCTTCTCGGCCTGAAGGATCGCCTGGCGTGCAAGCTCCTGCTTCTCGCGCGCCTCGCGCTGAGTGTCGGCTTCCGCGATCTCGGCGTCGCGCTTGACCTCCGCGGCGGCCTTGCGGCCGAGGTTCTCGATGTACTGCTCGGAATCCGAGATCGACTGGATCGTGAACACATCGATGGCGAGCCCGGTGCCCTGCAGGTCACCGTTGGCGACCTCTTGCACGCGGGCCGCGAACACCTCGCGGTCGCGGATCAGCTCGTCGATCGTGAGCTGCCCGATGATCGTCCGCAACGATCCCTCCATCACGTTGCGAACCATCTCGGGGATGCGGGCCTGGCTGTCGAGGAAGCGCTGCGCGGCCTGCCGGATCGCGTCCTCGTCGTCGGCGATCTTGACGTTCACGATGCCCTCGACGGCGACCGGCACACCCTGCGTCGTCACCGCGCCGGACAGTCCGACGGGGATCGACTGCACCTCGAGAGAGATCCGCCTCGCGACGTTCACCAGCGGATAGACGATGGCACCACCACCGACCACAACGCGGATACCGCCGGTTGAGCGACGGGACCCCGCGATTATCAGTGCTTCATTCGGCTTGGCGACCTTGTAGCGGCTCGCGGCGAACGCGAGGACGGCGACGCCGACGATGATCAGCGCGACGACGACTATGGGTATCTGATCCATGGCTCCCCCTGTGGCTCAGCGATCGCCGGTCGGCGTCGCGCTCTCTGCTTTCGTGACCCTGACTACGTTGCCGATGACATCGGTGACCACGACGTCCTCACCGTTGGCGATCGCCTCGGCGCTCGTGGCGGTGAGGTTGCGCGTCATGCCCTCGTGCAGGATCGCGACCCGTCCTTCCTTACCGGGCTGGATCGCGAGCGTCACTCGCCCGCGCGCGCCCGCCACCTTGGAGATCGTGAATCCCTCCCCTGCTGCCTGCTTGCCGAGCAGATAGAAGAAGCCGCCCGCGAGCACGCCGGCGACGATCCCCGAAAAGAGACCGATCACGACCGACCCGCCCGTGCTCGCATCGAACGCGTTGAGTGCCAGGAGACCTCCGCCTCCGAAGGCCGCGATCGCGGTGAAGAAGACGGGTGTTGCCGAGAAGCTGTCGCCCAGATCGAGGTCGATGAAGCTGAGGAAGTCGAAGACGTCGCCCAAGACCACGGAGAGAAGGAGGACGGCCGCCCCCACGCCCAGGGCTATCCAGTAGCCCACCTCCAGTGTCATGAGGACAAGGGTAGCGAGGTCATCCCTCCGCGCCTATGGGGTTCGTGCTCGGGAGCTAGATGGAAGCCCTCCCCCGGCACACCTCGCCGGTGCTCGGATCGTGGGCGCGGGCGGTGAAGTCGCCGTGGCTCTGCCGGATGACGCGCCGGACCTCGAACGAGCCGCTCCGCTGGTTGGTCGTCCGCGTTCCGGAGAAGAAGCGGTTGCAGTTGCGTTTCAGCGTGACGTGCCACGTCTGCCCGGCGCGGTTCTGATCGACCTCGTACTCGACTTCGGCCCCGCCGTCCTGCCATATGGCCTTGCTTCACGTTGCCCTCGTGGGCAGGGAATCGGCGAAGCAGAGCGAACTCGTGGGCACCATCCTTCGAGCAAGGAGTCACTTCGTCATGCGCCGAGTCCTTGTTGCCCTGCCTCTCGTCCTGCTGTTCGCCTCCGCCCTCCCGGCCGCGGCCCAGACCGCTCCCACCCACACTGCTGAAGATGTGGTCATCACGAGCCGCGCTGCGGACGGCAATCAGATCGCGATCACCGTCCACAAGCCGGGCACCGCGTCGGCCGAGTCGCCCGTGCCCGTGATCCTGCAATCGCACGGTTGGGGTGGTAGCCGGAGCGCAAGCGTCACGTCCTTCACTCCCTACCTCGACGCGGGCTTGGGCGTGGTGAGCATCGACCAGCGCGGCCACGGCGACAGCGGCGGCGAGGCCAACGTCCAGGATCCCGAACTCGAGACGGAGGACGTGAAGGCCGTCATCGACTACATCGCTACGCTCGACTGGGTGCAGCTCGATGGACTCAACGATCCCGTGCTCGGCGCGATCGGCGGGAGCTACGGCGGCGGCTACCAGACGATGACCGCGCTCGACGAGATCGCCGACGAGGGCGCGACACGCTTCAACGCGTTGGTCCCCGAGATCACCTGGTACGACCTGCCCGAGAGCCTGGCTCCGCAGACGGTCGTCCGCACCGCGTGGACCTCGCTGCTGTACGCAGCCGGCGCGAGCATGCTGCCGCAGTACGTCCATGAGGCCCAGGCATGGGGCACGGCGACGGGCCAGTGGCCCGACGGCACGCTCTACGGACAGCCGGCACCGGGCATCGTTCCCGACCTCGATGCCGAGTTCCACGAGCACAGCCCCGTCGCGTTCGTCGAGCGCGGGGTCCAGATCGACGTGCCGGTGATGGTCCGTCAGGGACTCTCGGACAACCTCTTCAACCTCAACCAGGGACTCGACATCTTCAACAAAGCCGTCACCGACGGGGCACGCGAGGACAGCATCTTCATCGCCTACAACGGGGGGCACGCGCTTCCCAACGTCGCGCCCCGTGGATCTTCCGCATCCGGCGATTCGTGCGTCGGGGACGGAGGCGCGTGGACCCAGCTGCGGATCGCCTTCTTCGAACGCGTCTTCGCCGGTGAGTCGACCAACGGCCTGATGCCGGCGACCTACAACTTCTCCAGCGCCGACGGCGCCGAGTGCCTCTCGACCGAGTCGTTCGACACGACGGAACTCGAGCTCGCACCGACCGGCGACGTCGTCGTGACGCCGACACCGGCGGGTCCACCGCAATACATCGAGCTTGCGCAGGGTCCGATGACCATCACCGGAGTACCGGAGCTATCTGGGTTATTCACATCGGCAGGGCTCGACACGCGCGCGTTCTTCGGGCTCGCGACCGGAACATCGCCGGCGGATGCCACGGTCGTTCAGAACAACCTCATGCCGCTCCGCGCGCTGCGGACGAGCGTCGATCACCTGTTCGAGATCGAGCTGCCCGGCGTCGCGATCGAGGTTCCCGAAGGTCAGAATCTCTACCTCGTGGTCTCTCCCGTCTCGGACATGTTCGTCGGGCACGGCACGCGGAGCGGGAGCGGGCTCGTGCTCAGCGACCTCGCGCTCACGCTGCCCGCCCCGGCCGCGTTACCGGATGTGCTCGGGACCGTGATGACCCTCGTACGCGAGGGCAACGGAGCCGGCGCGCAGCTGGTCGCGACGCTCGTCGACGAAACCGGAGCGTCCGTGTCCGGCGCGACCATCGATTTCCTCGGTGACGAGGCCTCGCTGGGGGCCGCGACCACCGACGAGTTCGGAGTGGCGGCGATCCCGTTGGAAGGCCGCTACCGCGGGGGCAAGCACGCGTTCGAAGCGATCTTCGCAGGCACCGAGTCCCACGAAAGATCGTCGGCCTCGACGACTTAGTGCCGTCACGTCCCATCTGCGCCATGATGCGGCATGGCCACAGTTGGGGTGATCGGTCTCGGCGCGATGGGCGGCCGGATGGCGCGCCGCTTCCTCGACGCCGGACACGACGTGGTGGTGTGGAACCGCTCGTCCGAGAAAGCTGCACCACTGGCAGATGCAGGAGCGCAAGTCGTCGAGACCCCCCGCGACGTCGTACGCGCAGCGGAAGTCACCCTCACGATGCTGGCCGATCCGGACGCGCTGCGGGCCGTCGTCGAAGGCTCCGACGGGATCGCAGCCGCGCTCGACGACGACAAGACCGTCATCGAGATGTCCACGGTCGGGCCGGACGCGCTCGCGTGGCTCGCGTCGGCGTTGCCCGACGGGGCCAACGTCCTCGATGCTCCCGTGCTCGGCAGCATCGGCGAGGTCGAGGCCGGCACTCTCAAGGTCTTCATCGGGGGGCCCGAGCAACTCGCGCAGCGGTGGACGCCTCTGCTGTCGGAACTCGGCACGCCGATGTACGTCGGTCCGTTGGGTTCGGGGGCCGCGGCGAAGCTCGTCGTGAACTCCACGCTGTTCGGCGTGCTCGGGATCCTCGGCGAGGCGGTCGCGCTCGCGGATGGGCTCGGGCTTCCCCGCGACACGGCCCTCGACGCCCTGGCGCAGGGTCCCATCGGCCCCCAGGTCGAGCGACGCCGCAGCGCGATCGAGAACCATGACTACCCGCGGCGGTTCGCGCTCGAGTTGGCACTCAAGGATGCGAACCTCGTCGCCGACGCGGCGGCGGCCGCGCACGTCGACATGCGCCTGGCGTCGGCCGCGCTGTCGTGGCTGTCGGACGCGATCGATTCCTGCTGGAACGACAAGGACTACTCTGCGCTAGTGGCGTGGATCCTGAAGGAACGAGGCTAGGGAAGCCGCGCGACCCCCATCAGGTGGCTCCCCGCCGCGATCATCGCGGGGTCGTCCTCGACCAGTCGCGCCACGTCGAGTAGTGCCTTACGTCGATCCGTGTCCGCCCACCGCTCCGGGAAGTCGGTGACGAAGGCACCCGGGCCCTCGATCCCTAGGACCTCAGACTCCTCGAACCCCGCGAGCGCAAGCTCTTCGGACAGCTCTTCGGGATGGTGGAAGTACGCGGTGGTGAATAAGCCACCTGTGGTCCCTTCGAAGAGACCCGTCCGCACGCTCTTCTCGACGATCGAGAAGATCGCAGGGTGGTGGACGTAGTTCACGCGGAGCAGCAGATCCAGCAACGCCCCGTAGCGCGAGATCGCCGCGACGAACAGGAAACCCGGCGAGCGCAGCACGCGTCGGGCCTCGGTCAACGCTCTCAGCCGATCGTCTCGTTCGACGAGGTGGTAGAGCGGCCCGAGCAGAAGAACGGCATCGACCGAGCCATCGGCCTGTTCGAGGTCGCGCGCATCGCCGACGTTCGCCGAGATGTTGGGAGCGGCGAGGAGTGCCTGCTCGACGTGCAGGGGTATGGGATCAATCAGATGGACGCGATGGCCGAGCTCCGCGAGCCACGTCGCGTGCACGCCGGGCCCCCCACCGACGTCGAGGACATCACGCGGTTCGCGCGGCAGATACCGAAGGATGATCTCCTTCGTGCGCTCGAACTCAAGCGGGCCGGAAGGGAAGCCGCCGCGCAGGCGGGCCTCTTCCTCTCCTCGTTCGTAATAGGCGCGGATAACCGGATCGAACTCCACGTCGCGATTAAACCGGGCGTGCCATGACGATGTCCGACTGCAGGTCGTTGCCGAGACGGAAGGTTTGCGTCCCCACCTTCTCGAAGTCCCACCTCTCGTAGAAGCGGATCGCACGCGCGTTCTGATCCCACGTCCCGAGCCAGATCGTGTCGCACCCGGCGGCCCGAGCCTCGGCGAGGCATCTCTCCATGAGCGCATCGCCCACGCCCGCCCCGACCCACTCCTGCAAGACGTAGATCCGGTTCAGCTCGATCGGGTTGGCGCCGGCGACCGCTTCGTGGACATCTTTCTGGAGGAAGGCGTACCCCACGGGCTCGGCTCCGACATCAGCGATGAAGGAACGGGAGCCGGGGGCCGCGAGCTCTGCCGCGATGGCTTCGAGCGAGTACTCGTGTGCGATATGTAGCGCGAGATCGTCGGGGTCTGTCGTGGGAAAGGCCTCGGCAAAGGCCCTGGCCCCGAGCTCAGCCAACAACGGCCCATCCTCTTCTCCGGCGACACGGATCTCGATCCTTACGCTCATGACCCCGGACCTTCCCACGACGTACGCTCACGTAGTGACAGATCAGGCCGAGCGGATCGTCGATGCGATGAACAAGATCCATGGCGTGCACACCGGGTTTCGGGTCGTGCACGCCAAGGGCTCGTGCTGCAAGGGCACGTTCAAGGCGACACCGGAGGCCCGCGAGCTCTGCATCGCGCCTCATCTCCAAGGCGAGGAGATCCCGGTCACGGGGCGGTTCTCCAACGGCGGGGGCCGTCCCACCCGGGCCGACGGCGCCAAGGACGAACGCGGCTTCGCGGTCAAGTTCCACCTCCCCGACGGAAAGAACACCGACATCGTCTGCCTCACGTTGCCGGCATTCTTCGTGAAGACCCCGGAGGATTTCCTCGCGTTCCTGGAAGCGCAGGAGCCGGACCCGGAGACCGGCAAGCCCGATCTCGATCGCGTCGGCGCGTTCGTGAACACGCATCCAGAGACGCAGAAGGCGATCGGCTTCGTGATGCTCTCGCCGGCGCCCGCGAGCTACGCCAACTGCACGTTCCACGGGATCCATGCCTTCAGGATGACCGCGCCCGATGGGACGCAGCGGTTCGTGCGCTATCGCTGGATACCCGACGCGGGCGAAGGCACGCTGACCGACCAGGAGACGCGTGCGCTCGGAAAGGAGTACTTGAGAGAAGAGCTCGAGCGTCGTCTCGCGACCGAAGAGATCGGCTTCGAGCTGTTCCTGCAGCTCGCCGAAGAGGGCGACGATCCGAACGACCCGACCACCCCGTGGCCCGAGGAACGCACGCTCGTCCCGGCGGGACGCCTCGTGCTCAACGAGTTCGTGGGCCTCGACTGCGAGCCGATCATTTTCGACCCGGGCAACCTCGTGGATGGGATCGAACGTTCCGACGACCCGATCCTGCACGCGCGCTCCCCCGCGTACTCGGTCTCGTTCGCGCGCCGCACCGAGGTGACCTAGGCACCCCGACGTGGACCTGGTCGAGCAATTGAGGGCATGGACGCATCAGCGTCTCTGCCTCGGCACCCCGCGAAGAGCCCGGAAGTGGCGTTGAAGGCGGTGGTCGCGGTCTACGCGACGCATCCCACATGTCCGCTCGCGCTGTGGGTCCGCACCTCCGGACTCACCCCCACCCGCTACCGGCGGATCGACTCATCACGGAAGGGCGTCCGGATCCCCGCGATGCGCAAGACGCTGTTCCTCGTTCCTGCCGCCACCGCGCCGCGCATCTACACCGCGGTCAAGCCGACGGCGAGCCAGGTCAACTCCACGCTACGAAGACACAAGCTCTCTGCGAAGGAGTACGAACGGGTCGCGAAGCGGATCCTCAAGGCCGCCGACGAACCGCGGACCTCGAAGGAACTCGCGGACGTGGCCGAGATCAAGGGTCAAGTGATGAGCGCGATGTTGCGCGTACTGCGCTACGAGGGCCGTCTCGTCGCGATCGCCGGCGACAGCTTGATGATGAGCGCTCATCATTACGTGGCCGCGTCTGCGTGGCTCGCCGGCGACCTCGATACAGGGGACCAGGACGCGGCGCTGGCGTTCCTGGCCGGCGAGTACCTCCGCGCCTACGGCCCCGCGCGCGTCGCGGACTTCGCGTGGTGGGCCGGCGTTCCGAAAGGCAAGGCGAAGATGGCCGTGGCCGACCACGACACGATCGACATCGGTGACGGTCTGCTCCTGCCGGCGCGCGACGAGGCCGCGTTCACGAAGGACAAGCCGGTCACGTCGAGCGTCGTCCTCCTTCCCAAGTGGGACGCGTACACGATGGGATACGCGCCCGACGGGCGGGCACGCTTCGTGCATCCGGACGTGCAGAAACCGGTCTACACGCCGATCGGGACCGGCCTCGCCGGAGACGGGAACCCGGTGATCCTCGTAGACGGAGAGGTCGTCGGGCTGTGGACGTACACACACAAGGAGGGCGCCCGCGTCGAAGCCTTCGACAAGCTAACGCCGAAGGTGCGCAAGCGCGTCGACGGAAAGCTCGACAAGATCAGAACGTTCCTGGGCGCCTAGTCGTCGTCGCTGCCGTCCTCGACATCGTTCGGCCCGTCGTCGTCGCTGCCGTCCTCGACATCGTTCGGCCCGTCGTCGTCGCGTTCCACATCGGTGACCTCGAAGTTCTCATCGAGGTTGACCTCGACGACGGAGCCATCGTCCTTGCGGATCTCGACGCCATAAGCGGCGCCGTCGTCACCCGTCTCGGTCTCGATGACCTCGCCGCCACCTACGTGCTCGAGTGCGGCTTCCGTCGCCCGCTGCCGAGCATCTCCGCGGAGCGGCTCATCGTCGCTCGACGCGGCGAGGACCGCTCCCGTTCCCAGAGCGAGTATCACGGCGACCGCCGCTCCCATCAACAACGATCTCTTCCTCTCCATCTCAAACCTCCGTCGTGTCGTGTAACCGATGGTTGGAGACTTACCCACCCTCGCTGAGGCTCGGCTGAAATCGCCTGAACGATCACTGAGCCCGAGGGAAGCGAACCTCGATCCGGGCCCCGCCTCGGGGGGACTCCGACACTTCGGCGGTGCCGCCGTGACGGGCAGCAACCTCCGCGACGATGGCTAAGCCCAACCCCGCCCCGCCCGAGTCGCGATCGCGGGCCTCCTCCAAACGGACGAAGCGCTCGAACACACGCGACCGTTCCTCGGGTGGGATCCCCGGGCCGTCGTCATCGACCTGCAGGACGACATCGTCACCGTGCTCGAAGAGTGCGACGGTCACCCCGTCGCGCGAATGCCGGCACCCGTTATCCAACAGGTTCGCGACCAGGCGACCGATGGCATTCCGGTCGCCCGCGATGCGCCCCGAGGAAACGCCGCGAACGTCGATGTGCGACCTTCCATCCCGGCGCGCCACATCTTCGAACACCACATCGTCGAGATCGATCTGGGCTCGAGGGTGCGTGGCGTTCTCATCCATCCTTGTCAGGAGGAGCAGATCCTCGACAAGGCGTTGTAACCGGAGGTCTTCGGCAAGGACGACGCCTGCCAGATAGTCGATCGAGGTTCCCTCCGGGTGCGATAGCGCGACCTCCGCGTGCTGGCGGATCGTGGCAACCGGGGATCGCAGTTCGTGCGAGGCGTCCGACACGAACCGCCGCTGGCGTTCTGTCCCGGCCTGGAGTCGTTCGAGCATCTCGTTCATCGTCGTTGCGAGGCGCGCGATCTCATCGGACGTGGCCGGCACCGGTACCCGGCGGTCCAGACGTTCGGTGGAGATGGTTAGCACCTCGCTTCGGATCGACTCGACCGGCGCGAGGGCCGCTCCCACCACTCGCCACGTGATCGCCGCGACGACTGCGAGCAGCAACGGGACGCCGATCGCGAGTAACCCGACGACCGCCGCGCTCGATTCAACGACGGTATCCAAGGTTCTCCCAACGACGACGGTGCGCTCGCCTGCTTCCGCAGTCGCCACGAGGAATGGATCGTCGTCAAACGGCACCTCGAGGCTCTCGCCGGTATGTCCTGCAAAGGACGGCTCGTTCGCGACGTTGTCGCTGGCGACAACGACCCGGCCCTCGCCATCCACGATCTGGATGAACTCGTCGTCTCCTACCCGATCCACCCGTAGCGACGCCGACGCCGATACGAGGTCCGCGATCGCAGCCGCGCGCTGTTGGGCCGCGAGCCTGACGTCACCGGTCAACGAGCGACGCAGGAGGACGACCATCGCGACGGATGCGACGACGAGGACCACTGCGACGACCGCGACGGCGGCGGCCGTGGTGCGCACACGAACGGTTCCGCGCCGACTTCGGTCAGCGGCCATCGGCACTCATCCTGTACCCCGCTCCCCGGACGGTCTGGATCGAATCGCGACCGAACGGCCGATCGAGCTTGTTGCGCAGATGCCCGATGTAGACCTCGACGATGTTGGGGTCTCCCATGAAGTCGTAGTCCCACACGTGTTGCAGGATCTCTCGCTTCGACACGACTTCCCCTTTGCGTCGCAGCAGAAATTCGAGCAACGACATCTCGCGCGCGGTCAGGTCGACCTCCGTTCTTCCTCTCCACGCACGTTTCGAGCCGGGATCGAACTTCAGGCTCCCCGCCTCCAGGATCGAGGGGCGCTCGCGCGCTCCGCGACGCATCAAGGCGCGCAGCCGAGCAACGAGAACGACATACGAGAACGGCTTGGTCATGTAGTCGTCGGCCCCGAGGTCGAGTGCCTCGGCCTCGTCGAGATCGCCGTCCTTCGCGGTCAGCATCAGGATCGGCGTCCAGACGCCTTCGTCGCGGAGCGTTGCACAGATCTTGAACCCGTTGACGCCCGGCAACATGATGTCGAGCACGATCGCGTCGTAAGGGTTCTCCCGCGCCATCCACAAACCGTCGGTTCCGGTAAGGGCGACGTCGGTGGCGAAGCCTTCAGCGTCGAGTCCGCGCTTCAGTCCGGTGGCCAGTCGTTTCTCGTCCTCGACGACCAGTACGCGCATCGATCTCCCTTCCGGGGGCCACGGTCGCGTTTCGTTCCTGAAGATTGCCTGAAAACAAGCTGAGTCGCTCGTTCAGGACGGGTTCAGAGGTGGTTCAGCGCCTGCGCTGCATGCTTCGACGACCAGTCAACGGGAGGAGCATCATGAAGCGAGCACCGAGCATCGCCGCCGGCATCTCCATCATCGTGCTGGCCGTGGCGTGCAGCTCCGATGGGTCGACGGCAACGCGCGCTGCTTCGGGCCCCGTGATCGTGGAGGAACGCGGCTCCTACCGGGTGGCGATCGATCCGGCGGATTTCGTCGAGGAGATCAAAAATCCCTACTTCTCGCTCAGACCCGGAAGCACATGACGCCTCGAAGGTGTCACCGACGAAGGTAACGAGATCGACACGATCACCGTTACCGATCGCACCAAGGTGGTGATGGGTGTTACGACGACGGTCGTCGAGGACGTCGTGACTCTGAACGGCGAGCTCGCTGAGAAGACGCTCGACTGGTACGCGCAAGATGTCGACGGCAACGTCTGGTACTTCGGGGAAGATACTGCCGAGTACGAGGACGGTAAGAAGGTCGGCACCCACGGTTCGTGGGAAGCCGGCGTTGACGGCGCGTTACCCGGAATCATCATGAATGCCGACCCTCAGGTGAACGACGCCCACCGACAGGAGTTCTACCGCGGCGAGGCGGAAGACATGTACTGGATCGTCGAAGCCAACGTCACGAAAGAAGTTCCGTTCGGAAGCTTCGACGACGTGATCCACACACTCGAGTGGTCGCCGGTCGAACCGGGCGTGGTCGGCGAGAAGTTCTACGCGCCGGGGATCGGTCTGATCTGGGAGAGGAGCCTCGCCGGTGGACGGGAGCGGTTCGAACTTGTCGGATATAGAGGGCCGTAACAGCTAGCCGGATGGTTCTGACTCCGGCATCGGGTGCGCCATGAAGAACTCGAAGGTCGAGGTCGTGACGTCGGGACCCAACGGATCCGTGAACGAACCTTCGGGATCCCCGCCGGGATACGCGTGGCCCAGCCCGTGGATCGACCAGAACTCCACGAGCACCTCACCATCGCCCCCCGCGTAACTCTCGATCGTGTGGGGGTACTGCTCCTGGAAGCCGATCACTCCTCCGGCGCATGGGAACGATGGTGGTGGCGGAACGCACGGCTCGCCGCTGCCGGGACTCGGCTGCTGCTCGAACGCGCGGTTCTCGATCTCGGGCACGCGCGACACGGACCCGTCGCGCGACCCGTTATCGGCGAGGTCGTTCGTTTCCAACCACTGCGTCAACGCGGTCCGTCCTGCCGGGTAGACGACCAGCGAGTCCGCCGTTCCCTGGAAGATGATCGTGGGCATCGCCCGAGCGAACTCCCCCATGGCCGCGTAGGCGAGATCGCCCGTCGCATCGGCGCCGCCGTAGGCGGGCGCGGCGAGGATGCCGATGGCCGCGTAGAGATCGGGATACGTCGCGCCCATGATCGAAGACATCGCTCCGCCGGCCGAGGCGCCCGAGACGAAGACGTGGCTCCTGCTCCCGTCGACTTCCTCGAGGACCGACTCGGTCATCCCGGCGATGAGCGACGGTTCGCCCAGGTCGCGCTGTTGGTGTTCGGGCAGGAACCAGTTCCAGCACCTGCTCCCGTTCGCCTCCGGCGCCTGCTCGGGGTAGATGACGACGAAGCCCTCCTCCTCGGCGAGAGCGTTGAAGCGCGTCCCGAGGGCGGCGTCTTCGGCGGTCTGGGTGCATCCGTGGAGGTAGACGAGGACCGGCACGTCCTTCTTCAGTTTGCTCGGGATGTAGAGCATGTACGCGCGCGTCCCCGCGTCGTTGCTGTACTCGCGGCGCTCCCACGTCCCCTTCCACTTCGGATCCGCCCCCGCCGGCAGCGCCATCGACAGCGCCACGACGGTGGCCAGGACGATGGTGCGGGCTCTTCTCATCGGCTCAGGCCGAGACGCGCTCGATGGCCTTGCGGATCACGGCCGAGGTGGCGAGCGCGCCGCGCTCGGAGGTGGTGAGCGTGTAGTGATTGACGTCGTCGATCAAGTGATCATCGAGGCTCGGAAGCGTTCGGCGGAGATCCGCCACGACCTCGTCGGCGTACAGCCCGGGGGTCTCGTTCAGGATCCCACGCGGGGCGCGGATGAATGTGATCGGTACCTGGATCTTCTCGAGAGCGACGCGCAAATCTTTGTTCTCGAGCGTGTCGCGACCGTCTCCCATCACCGCATCCGGGTTCGTCTTCGAGTGCAGCTCCGGCTCCTCCCCCATCAGGTCGTAGGCGAGGTAGGACTCGAAGAGCTCGTTCCACGCGCCCTCTTCTTGGACCGAGGGATGCACGCGCCAGAAGTCGTAGTAGTCGTCGAGCGACGCGAACGTCATAGTCAAGCGCTGCATCGCCGGGCCGAGCATCGCGGTGAGGAGCTGATCGGGGTCGACGACGTCGGGCGGGGGGACGGCCAGCGGAACGCCTCCGTCGAGCAGCACGAGGGCCGCCACGCGCTCGGGATGGTGCAACGCGAGGATCGCGGCGACGAACCCGCCCATGGAGTGGCCCGCGACCACGGCCTTGTCGATGCCGAGGTGGTCGAGGATCGCGACACAGTCGTCGGCATGAACCTTCATCCCGTAGGGACCGGGTAGGTCGCGGCTCCCCCCGCGGCCTCGAAGGTCGGGTGCGATGAAGCGCGCGTCGGTACTCAGCTCGCGCGCGACGAACGGCCACGTCATGTGGGACGCGGTGATGCCGTGCAGCGCGAGGACGGCAGGGCCGGAATCGCCCCACTGCCCCACCCGGAGGGTTCCACCTGTTGTGGGAACGTCGAATCGTTCCGGCACGAGGTAGTCGTTCATGTACCCGCCTTTCCTACTCGAGTTCCATGCCCGCGAGGTTGGCGCGGATCGCCTTCTTGTCGATCTTCCCGACACTTGTCTTGGGGATGTCGTCGACGATCACGAGCTCGTCTGGGAACCACCACTTGGCGAGCTTCCCGGTCAGGAACTCATGTATCTCCTCGAGCGTTGGTGCGCCACCGTCGAGAGGGACGACGACCGCGACCGGGCGCTCGTCCCACTTCTTGGACGGCACGCCGACGACGGCCGCATCGCGTACCTGTGGGTGCGCAAGGATGGCGCATTCGAGATCTACCGACGAGATCCACTCGCCTCCGGATTTCACGAGGTCCTTGGCGCGGTCGACGATCTTGAAATAACCGTCCGGTTCCATGACGGCCATGTCGCCCGTCCGTAGCCAGCCGTCGTGGAACTTCTCCTGCAAGCCGTCGTCGTTGTAGTAGTCCGACGCGATCCACGGCCCCCGCACCTCGATCTCGCCGGCCTCTTTGCCGTCCCACGGCAGCTCTTCACCGTCTACTCCGCAGATCCGCATCTCGATCCCCGGGAAGATCGTGCCGGTCTTCGCGCGGAGGTCGAGCTTCTCCTCGTACGAGAGGTGCTGCTGGTTGCGGCGCGGCTTCGACAGGCACACGAGCGGACCGGTCTCGGTCATGCCCCAGCCCTGCACGAGGTTGATGTTGAAGCGGTCGTAGGCCTCGATCAGGCTTCGTGGTGTCGCCGCACCCCCGACCGTGAGGCGGTCGAGCGTTGTGGCCTTGACCTCGCCCGATTCAAGCAGCGGGAGCAGCTCTTTCCAGATCGTCGGGACTGCGGCGGAGACCGTCACGCGCTCCTCATCGATGACGCGGCCGATGTTCTGGGGGGAGTTATCGGAGCCGTGGAACACGAGCTCGGCACCCACGAAGGGGGCCGCGTAGGGGATCCCCCAGCCCACCGCGTGGAACAGCGGCACCACGGGGAAGACGCGATCGAGCTGCGTGATACCGACGTTCTCCGCGAGACAGAAAGACATCGCATGGAGCCACTGCGCGCGATGCGAATACAGCACGCCCTTCGGCATGCCGGTTGTTCCCGACGTGTAGCAGATGCCACAGGCGGCGTTCTCGTCCAGCTCGGGGAGATCAGAAACCGGCAGGGAGGACGCGACCAGCTCGTCGTGGTCGTACAGGGGCGCGAGACCGGCATCGGGGCCGTCGCCCATCTGGACGTAGCGCGTGACGGAAGTGAACCCCGGCGCGACCTCCGCCAGCTTCTCCGCCAGCTCGCCGTCGAAGAAGACGACCTTGTCCTCGGCGTGGTTCGTGATGTAGGTGATCTGTTCCGGGAACAGACGCACGTTGATCGTGTGCAGGACGGCTCCCAGTAGCGGGACCGCGTAGTAGAGCTCGAGATGTCTCGAGTGATTGAAGCCGAACGACCCGACGCGGTCACCGGGCCCGACACCCAGTTCCCTGAGAGCGGAACAGAGTTTCAGGACACGCTCGGTGAACTCGCCGTAGGTCATCCGCCGCTCCGGCGACACGATCTCGCCGTCCCCGTAGATCGTCCGAAGGCGATCGAAGATCGACGTGATCGTCAGCGGCGTCGTTTGCATCAACCCTGGGATCGTCATCGCCCACCCTCCCTTCCTTGCACTAGGACCATCCGTATCGCCATCTCGGCGTGAAGGTCAGCCATCTGCTCGCGCGAGAGCTCTCCATCGGGCCGGAACCAATTCGCGATCGAGATACCCATCGTCAACATCAGATACGAGACCGCCTCGACGTTCGCTACCTCGAAGAGACCCTTGTCGCGTCCTCGAGCAAGGATGTCGCGCAACTGACGCGTCACCTTCTTCCGGATGCGGACGACCTCCTCGTACGCGTCTCCTGTGAGAGAAGCGACTTCACGATTCGCGACGCGTGCTTCAGTGATGTGGTCGGTGTGGAACACCCCATGGGCGCGCAGAAATGCGCGCAATCTGGTAACGAGATCGCCGTCGGCAACCTCGACGGCCTCCTCGGTCGTGGCCTCGAGTTCCTTATGGATGTCGATCATGATGCTGCCGAGAAGCTCGTCCTTCGACGAGAAGTGGTTGTAAAGAGCCCCGGGGGTCAGACCGCACGCGAGCGCGATCTCGCGCATGGTCGTGGACCGATAGCCCCGCTCGTAGAACAACCTGAGGGCCGCATCCTGGATCCGCTTGGACGTATGCGGGGCGCCCTCCTTGGCCCCCTTGAGTAGGTCTTGGCTCTCGATCGCCGTCATCGCGTGCTCACCGCCTCCGGTGTACCCGCCGGCCCATCGCCCAGCACACTCCGAGACAGCAATCGTCCCACCCCGAGATGGTCCGCGACCCTGTCGACATCGAGGTTGGAGACATCGCCGTCGTAGACGATCTGTCCGCGTTGCATGATGTGCACCCGATCCGCGAGCTTCAAAGAGAACTTCACGTTCTGCTCGACGAGCAGGATCGTCACACCTGATCCGTGGACCACGCGGAGCGTTTCGAACAACTCCTGAACGGCAACCGGAGACAACCCTGCCGACGGCTCGTCGATCACGAGCAGCTTCGGCTGGGACATCAGCCCACGACCTACCGCGAGCATCGCCTGCTGGCCACCCGACATTGTCCCCGCGAGCTGGTCGCGACGCTCCGCAAGGACCGGGAAGCGATCGAAGATGCCGTCGAGGACTGCCTTGTAGCGCCCTTTGTCGCGGCGTCGAAGCGGGTACGCACCGACGCGCAGGTTCTCTTCCACCGTGAACTCGGGGAACACCTGCCGTCCCTGCGGCACGTGTCCCATCCCCCGCGCGACGCGGTCTTCGACCGATTGCTTCGTCACGTCCTCACCGAGGAAGACGACTCGTCCCGACCACGCGGGGAGCAGCCCGGCAACGACCTTGAGCGACACGCTCTTTCCTGCGCCGTTGAGACCGAGGACGGCCGCGATCTCGCCGCTCATAACGTGATACGAGCATCCGTGCAGGACCGTGTTCGCGCCGAAACCGGCGCTGACTCCGTCGAGTTCAAGAAGGTGCTCGGTCATGCGACCCCCTCGACGGATTCGCCGAAGTAGGCGCCGATGACCTCGGGCCTCTGGGCGATCTCCTCGGTCGTACCGTGCGCCAGGACCTGCCCGAAATTGAGAACGTAGATGTAGTCGCAGACGTCGAGCACGAGCGGGATGTGATGCTCGATCAACAGCACTGTGCGCCCCAGATAGTCGCGGATCTCTCGCAGGCGCTCACCGAGGTTCTCGACCGCCGCCGGCGACATCCCCGCGGAGGGCTCATCGAGGAGCAGCAGCTCCGGCGCGGTGACGAGCACACAGCCCAGTTCGACCAGCCGTTGTTGTCCGTGCGACACGTTCTTCACCGGTGTGTTCGTGAATCTCTCGAATCCCAGCGCCTCGATAGCCGAGGTGGCGCGCTTGCGCATCGAACGTTCGATCCCGGCCGCATCGGGGGTGTAGACCAACCCCTTCGCGATCGGATAGTCGGCGGCGACGTGCTGCGCGAGAAGGAAGTTCTCGAAAACGGACAGGTCCTTGGTTAGTCCGATCTGCTGAAAGGTGCGCCCGATGCCGAGCCGCGCGCGGGCGTGAGGAGCGAGCGTCATCAGCTCGGTCCCGAGGAACTTCGCGCTGCCGGCCTTCGGGGTGACGAAACCCGAGATCGCGTTGAACAGCGTGGTCTTCCCGGCGCCGTTCGGTCCGATCAGGCCGACGATCTGCCCGGTTCGGACCGTGAGGCTCGCATCGTCGACGGCCTTGAGTCCGCCGAACGTGACGGAGATGCCCTCGACGGTCAGGAGCGGACTCCCCTTCAGCACTTCTGGTCGGTCGGGTAAGCCTGCCGGCCGGGGTAGGCGCGGGAGCCTCGGCAGCTCTTCTTCTTCGTCGAGGGTGTCGAGCGCGGCGCGCGCCTTCTTCTCGCCCCGCTTCTCTCTCCCGTGGCGAACAGCGCCGGCGATCCCTCCGGGATGGCGCGCCATCACATCGATGAGCGCGACGGCACCGACGATCATCTCCCAGCCCTGGAGGAACTCCAGAAGGCGCGGGATCAGCGCATAGAAGATCGCCGCGATGACGACACCCGGCCGGCTCCCCAGGCCCCCGATGACGATGATGATCACGAGTAGGAGTGAGAAGTTGGGTTGCGCCTTGTAGGCGAAGCTCTCCGAGTTGATAAAGCCGATCAGATGTCCGTAGAGCGCTCCCGAGACCGCGGCGAGTGCGCCCGAGAGGACGAAAGCAAGGATCTTGTAGCCGGCGACCGGGACACCGAAACCTTGCGCCACGCGCTCGTCCCATCGGATCGCGTTGAATGCGCGGCCCACCTTGGTCTTGGTGATGTTCTGATCGAACAACCAGAACCCGACCAGCACGACCAGCAGCAGCGCGAGATAGTCGGCGTGTTCGGCGAAAACGAAGGTCCCGGCGCGCGGTCGCGGCAGCTCGAGTCCTGCGGAGCCCCCGGTCAGGGGTCCCCACCGGAACCATGACTCCTCCATCATGAAGGCGAAGGCGATCGTCGTGATGGCGAGATACAGACCTCGCAGTCTCAGCGCGGGGAAGCCGAGGACCAGAGCGAACAGTGCGCCGGCGAGAGCGGCGCCTACGAGCCCGATCATGAACGGGGCATAGAGCTTGATCGTGATGAGCCCGCTCGCGAACGCTCCTACCCCGAGGAACGCGCCGTGCCCGAGCGAGATCTGCCCGGCGTAACCCAGAAGGACGTTCAGCGACATCGCCATCAGGGCGAAGCAGATGCCACCTCCGAGCATCAACGCGACGTCGCTCGTGAGGACCCCACCGCGGGAAAGCATCGGTGGACCAACGAGCGCGGCGATCAACAATGCGGTGCCGAAGACCTTCCTGCGCGTGAGACGGAAGTTGATGCCGGCCGTCTCGTACGGCCATCCCCTGAGCTCTTCTCGGAGGCTCATGTCGTCGCCTTCCCCCACAGGCCGTTCGGCTTCAGCAGGAGAACCAGGACGATGACGACCATCACCGCAACCGACTGGATGCCGGGGAACGTCGACTGCACGAAGCGCTGTCCGATCAACGCCTCGATCACCCCTACGGCAACGCCGCCCACGAAGGCTCCCGGCAGGCTCGTCAGCCCACCGAGCAACGCCGCCGCGAGCGCGCGCACGAAGAGACCGGTCATGAAGCCCGCCGCGAAGATTCCGATCGTGGGCTGGATCAAGAGCGCCGCAACGGCCGAGACCGCGCCGGCGAGCGCCCACGTGAACGCGGACACACGGCCGACCTTGATACCGACGAGCCGCGTCGCGCTCGGATCCTGCGACGCCGCCAGAACACCCAGGCCGAAGTCGGTCTTCTTCAGGAACGCCGCGAGCGCGAAGCCGAGGCCGATGGCCGTGAGCAGTGCCAGGATCTGGGTGGGGCTCACGAAGAAGCCGGCGATCTGGATCCCGAGCCCGGTGAGCGGTGGACGCAGGATGCGCGGGCTCGGCCCGAAGATCTTGAGCTCGAGCGCGAACAGCAACAACAGGAGACCGATCGTCGCGACCGCCACGGTCAATCTGGACGCCTCGCCCATGTTGCGGACGACGATGCGCTCGAACAACAGGCCGATGAGCGCGACGGCGGCGACCGCAGCGACGGCGCCGACGAGCCACGGCATGTCGTTCTGCTCGATCAACCAGAAGGCGACGAACAACCCGAAGGTGCCCATCTCACCCTGCGCGAAGTTGAGGACGCGAGAGCCCTTGTAGACGAGCACGATGCCGACGGCGAGCAGCGCGTAGATGCCGCCGTTGGCGAGACCGGAGATGATCGCTTGACCCACCGAATACCTGCTTTCGCTTCGGAGAACTGACGTCAGATACGGACGCAGGTATGCGTCTGGATCCAGCCCGCGCCGTAGCCCTGCACGTCCGCGGCGCGGAAGATGTTCCCGAAGAACCCTCCGACGTGTTGGTTCTTACGGAAGTCGATCGGGCAGTTCGGTGAGACCGACTTGTGCCGGCCCGAGATCAGCAGCGCGACCAGGCGGTTGCGGTTGCAGTTGGGGCCGCAATCGAGCAGCCACTGGTGGATCTGCTTCATCGCCACCCATGTCATGAACAGGATGTCGTTGCCCTTCTCCGCGCGCCCGTACTTCCGCTGCGCTGCCTCGAAACGACGGATCTCGTCCGCGTACGGCGCGAACGGCCCACCGGTTGCGCCGGGGACGTACGCCGGCCACGTCGCGATGCCCTCGACCGGCGGTTTGAGGGTGTCGTCCTTCAGTGCGTCGGTCATTATCTGGAACGGGAACACGACCCAGGTCGGGTGATAGTTCTGGTTCTTCGCCTGCCTGATGAGCTCGATCGCGGCGAGCGCGTTCTCCCACACGAAGACGGTCTCTGCATCGCGCGATTGCAGTTCCGCGATCTGCTGCGAATAGACGGCCTGGTCCTTCTGCACCGGGAGATCGGCGACGAGTTCCTTGCCGGCACGTTCCATCGTGCGCTGGAAGCTGTGATGCCCCGGCTGCCACGCCTCGCTCTGCCGCCAGAGAACGCCGATGTTCTCCTTGCGGTGCTTGTTCAGGATCCACCGCGCTGCGAAAGTTCCCATCTGCTCGACGGTCGGTAGGAAGCTGAAGCTGTATCGCTTGTTGAGGTCGGCGCGCGCGATGTGGTGCATGTACAGCAGACGGTTCTGCTCCTGTTCGTTCCACGCACGGACCGCGGGGATCTGGTCGAAGCCGATCCCTCCGATCAACATGAACGGTTCCTTAGCCTTGCATCGCTCCGCCGCTTGCACGGCGTTGTCGGGCCGGTACGCGTCGTCCTCGATCGTCAATTCGACGTTGCGTCCGTAGACGCCGCCGTGGTCGTTCACCCACGACCAGTACACGTTGATGTCTTCGGGCCGCGTGTCGAACGCCTCGGCGAATGTGAGCGCGGCATGGCCGCACAGGACTATGCGATCTTTGTGGAAGCCCATCTGCGCGGTGCTCGACGGCCACAGGTTCACGTCCGGGAGACCCTTCGCCAGTCGCCGCGCGCGCTGCGCCTGTTCCCTCTCACTCACGACCCGACCGGTCGTAGTGACCGTCTGGCCCGATGTGCTGCCGCCGCCGGAGCCGCTCGAGCCACCCGTGCCGCCGCCACCGATGGCCGCGGAGCCCTTCTTGGTCCCGGCCTTGCCTTTGCCCTCCCCTTTGTCCTTGCCGTTGCCGTCGGAGAGGCCGTCTCCGTCGGCAACGATCTCGCCGGACTGCTCCGACTCGGCCTCGGGACGTGGCTCCCCGGAGCACGCCGCGGTGGCAAACAGCGCCACCAGCGCGATCACGAATACCCAGCGAAGTTCCGCACAGCGCCCCATCGCAAGCCCCCCCCCGTCACATATCCCCGCGTATATGAACAAACGTTCATGTACACCAAATGGGTATTTGTGTCAAAAGGGACGGAACAGGTCAAACCGTCGTCGGGAGGGGCGCGGGCGGGTGGGTCGAATCTTCAGCGCATGACCCTCCGCATCTCGCGTGTCGTCGCGCTCCGGGCCGCGATAGGAGTCGTCCTTGCGCTGATCCCGATCTCCGCGCTCGCCGGCGCCGCGTCGCCGGTCGAACTGAAGCCGGGGCGCGCGGCGTTCTGGAACGGCCCCGTCGTCGGCTCCTCCAGCGGCAGCTCGTGCGGCGAGGCCAAGTGCTGGGAGTACCGCTTCGACGTCGCTGCCGGCGGCGAGCGTCTCCGCATCGGTATCGATCACCCGGAGCTGCAGGACGTCTACGAGCTTGAGGTCTTCGCGCCGGGCAACGACCGGGTCGCGTCGTTCGGCCCGCCCGCCGACATCTACTCCGCGGAGGAACTCCTCCAGCCGCTGCCGGGCGTGTGGCGCATCGTGGTGCGCGCCGAATCGGTGACCGATTCCGCGTTCCGTCTGCGCGCCAAGCTCGAGAAGCGTGAGCCGTTCGTCGGCACCGGCAAGGAACCCGTGCTTCCCAACCTGCAGATCTTGCCCCCGCACGACGCGTCGTTCATGACGCCGATCACGAACGGCGGCACCGGCGGAGCATCGATGGGCGTCGACCTCGGCGCGGGGTGCCATGCCGAAGAGCACGGTGAGGACGGCGCGGTGCGCTGCCTGCGCTTCAGCTACGGGGTTCGCAACACCGGTCTGGGACCGATGGATCTGATCCTCGGCAGCGGCAACCAGCTCGAACGCGAGCTGATCCAACGCGTCCATCGCGTCGACGGCAGCACGTTCGATCGCGTCGCCGGCGTCGCCCGCTGGCACAAGACGCACCTTCACCATCACCACCACAACGCGATCGGACTGCGCCTCTACCGGGTGACCGACCGGCGCACCGGCAAGCTCGAGCCCGCGAGCGCGAAGCGCATGAAAGGGTTCGCGCACCGCAACGAGCTGTTGCGCGACTGGGAACACTTCTATCCGACACCGACGATGCAGGGCTTCGGGTTACTGCCCGGGTGGAGCGACATCTACGAGTGGGACCGCCCCGGCAACTACATCGACTTCGGTTTGAATGCCGACGGCTACTACGTCGTCCGGATGTGGGCCGACCCTGTCAAGGGCGTGCTCGAATCGAACGAGCGCGACAACCTCGGCTACACGTACCTAAAGGTGACGGGCACGCAGGTGGAACTGCTCGAAGCGGGCCGCGGCAGCGATCCGTGGGACGAGTGCAAGATCGAGGTGGGCTTCGGGGGCCATCCCGATCCGCCGCGCGAGCGACGCCCGGCCCACTGCCCGCCGGACACGACCTGATGCGTGAGGTCCTCCGCAGCCTCGTGCGCCTGCTCAAAGGGATCCTGGGCCTGCCGGTTGCGACGGCGGAGGAGGCCCGCCGGGCCAGAGAAGCGGTAGACGAGGAACGTAACGTTAGCGAGTGACCACCGGCCGGGCCGATAGTCTCCAGGAACTACCTGCGCACATCACCGCGCTCCTTGCTGAGGAACGCTTCGCGGTCATGACGACACTATCTGCGGATGGAACGGCCCATTCCGTCCCGGTCGTCTTCGCCGCGGTCGGCAACGAGATCGTGTCCCCGATCGATCACAAGCCGAAGTCGGGTCAGGTGATGGCGCGCGTCAAGAACCTCGCGAGAGACGATCGCGTCACCCTTCTGGTCCATCACTGGGACGAGGAGTGGGCGAACCTGTTATGGCTCATGGTGCGCGGGAGTGCTGCGGTCGACGACCATTCGACGAAAGAACTCATGCACGCGATCAACGCGCGCTACTCGCAGTACGAACCAGACGAGCGCCACGACGCGCTCATCCGGATCACTCCGACCCGACTCACATGGTGGACCTGGGCCTGACGCGCCTCAGACTCGCATCGAGTAGCCGTAGCGGCGTAGGTACGGCAACGCCACCACGGTTGCGAGCCAACGTGACACACGATCCTGCTGCGTCCTCCACTCGGCGGTGTCGCGCAGCTCGAGTCGCCCGCTGCTGAATCGGGACGGGTTCCCGGCGATCGTGTGGTTCGCGTCGAGCATCACCGTGCGCTCGTCTATGAACGGCAACGGCCTGTCGCTCTCCCCCACGAGTGCGCAAACGTCGGTCACCGTTTCCAGCGGTGCGGCCACGAAGTCCTCGTAGCGAAGGTACATCTGGCGTTCGCCCGCGACGCGCTTCAGCAACGTCTCGGAACCAAGGTTGAGCAGGTTCCACCTCAGCGTGCTGTCGATCGCGTTGCGACGCGGGACCTCGCCGCCGTGCGGCGATACGTAACGGCGGCCGAGCCACGAGTACGCGGATGCGCGCGGGTCGCGCGCGAGATGGATGAAGTACGGGTCGCAATCTTCGAGCCGGCGGATGAATGCGGCGTAGGAGGGGCGCTTCGACGAATCCACGATGACGTCGCATCCGGTCACGTCGACGATCGTCCGGTAGAGCCGTTCGGTCACCGCCGCGTAACGCCGTAACGCGGGCCACGAACGCCCGCCGCGGGCATCCAGCAGGCGGTAGATGTTGGTCTCCCGGACGATCTCGTGCTGCCACGCGACGACCTGTTCGAGATCGACGTCGTCGAGACGTCCCAGGATCGTCGCCCACACGGCACACTCGGCGATCGGCACGCCGCACCCGCACGGCGACTGCCAGATGACGACGGGATCCCAGAGGTAACGAAGCTCGCCCGCGGAGAAGAACCCGGGCACCGCTCCGATGACGTTGCCGAGGATCGTGCTGCCGCTGCGACCTCGGCCGAGGATGTAGAGGACCTTCACGCCGTAAGCGTAGTCGGGCGGCAAGGTTTGGACGATTCAACTCGCTCAGCGAACTCGATCGTCGAAACCTCGGGTTCCAAGTGCTTGAAATGCTTCCTTGCCGCAGGAGTCGGGGCCACCGGACCGAACCTTCCGTCAGGCGAGGCTCACGGAGGCGCGGGTGGCGATCGATCGACGCGAATTCATCAAGGCCGGCGCGGCCGCAGGCGCGCTCCTCGTGGCACGGCCCCTCGGAGCCCTCGGCGCTCCGCTCGGCCCGGAACCCTTCGCCACTCCCCGGACGTCGCGCCTGTTCCCCGATCTGTGGCTGGCCCACGCCGACCTCCACAACCACACGCTTCAGTCCGACGGTGCCGGCGATCCGGCCGCCGCGTTCGCGTCCATGCGGAGCGCGGGACTCGACATCGCGGCCCTCACGGACCACACGACGCTCGGACTCACCGACCCCCCCGGGTTGTCCTCGTGCTCGGAATGCGCGGCCCTTTTGGGTGTGGATGAGACGGAGTGGCAACGCACACGTGAGCTCGCCGACGCGGCGCAGGAGGACGGCGCGTTCACCGCGATCCGGGGCTTCGAGTGGTCGAGCCCCTCGATGGGCCACGTCAACGTGTGGTTCTCGGAGCGGTGGGTCGACCCGCTGCACACCGCCGGAGGGACCTCGGGCGAAGGCGCCGGGCAGTTCATGCACGGCGAGTCGGACGGGCGCTTCCCACAGGAGTTCTCGCTCGCGCTCGACACCGTCGTGCGGACGCTCCCCACGACGGGCAGTTCGATGTCGCTGTTCTACCGCTGGCTCGACTCCGATCCCCACGATCCGGTCTTCCCCGGCGGACTGGACGGCATCGCCGGCTTCAACCACCCGGGCCGCGAGGTCGGACGGTTCGGCTACTTCAAGTTCGAGCCGCGCCTGCGCGACCGACTCGTGTCGGTCGAGGTTTTCAACCGCCGCGAGGACTACATCTTCGAAGGAACCGATGAGGGGGCGCAGTCCCCGATCAACGAATGTCTGAACGCGGGATGGCGGGTTGGGCTCCTCGGTGTCACCGACGAGCACGGGACCGACTGGGGCTACCCCGACGGCAAGGGGCGCACGGGCCTGTGGGTGAAGTCGCTCGATCGCGCGGGCGTGCGCGAGGCGATGGAAGCACGGCGCTTCTTCTCGACGCGGCTCCGCGGTCTACGGGTCGATGCGTCGGCGAACGGGGTGCAGATGGGCGGCACTCTTGCCCACGGCAGCGGGCCGGTCGAGTTCAAGATCGACATCGACCGCGGCAAGGAGTGGTGGGACAGGCCCCTCAACGTGCAGGTGCTGCAGTCCGGCTCCATGATGCCGACCGTCGTCGATTCGGTCGACATCCGCGTGGCTCCGGGCAACGCGCCGGTCTCGAGCTTCGGCACCAACATCGACGCGACCAACGGCGAGTGGGTGGTGCTGAGGATCTCCGACCCGAGCGAGCCCGCCGACGGGCGAGCGGTCGGTGAGTGGGCGAGCTTCGGCAACGCTATCGCCTACGCGAGTCCGTTCTTCTTGGCCCCCTGAACGGAGCACGCCTGACGCCGGCGGGCCCGGGAACAAGAAGGCCGTCGTCTAACGTCGAAAGGTCATGAGGGTCAGTCACCGACTTCTTCTGGGTGCCGTCGCGGGTGCGTTGGTGCTCGGGTCGTGTGCCGAGCTCATCGGTTCCGGCGGCCCGCCCGATGCTCCCCCGCCGGTCACGATCCATTTCGACGGCGACGAGGCTGAACTCGAGCCGTGGACCTATTGCTACGGCAACGGCTGCGCCGATGGGGCGCCTCCGGAGAACCCGGTCGACGTCGGGAGCCCCGAGGAAGTGATCGTCGGCTATCCGCTCGAGGACTGGACCTTCAGAGCGTCTTTCACCCCCGCCGGCAAGCGCTGCGGGCGAAGCCAGTCGGCGAAGCTCGACGAGACCGAGAACGGAGACTTCGTCGTGCGACCGTTGGGCTTCGCGGGGACCTACGACGTCACGCTCACGGGTCGAGGAGACGGCGACCTGTTCGTGACGTTCCGGTGGACGACGCCGGTGGACGGACCTCTGCCGAAGCCGAAGGCTTACATCGGGGTTCTGTCGGACAACGACGGTGAGGTCGACAGCTACGGCGTGGAGCTATCCATCAGCAACATGTCGGAGACGCCGGAGAAGGCCCGCGCCACCATCACGGTCACTTCCTCCGAAGGAAACAGCTTGACGTTCGATGCGACGAAACGCCGGCGGCGCTGCGTGGCAGAAGGATCGCTCTACTGGAACGGGCCCCACGATAAAGGTCTAGAGGCCGCGGAGCTCGGGAGCCCGCCGTTCGAATACGACGTTGTGCTCAAGCTCGACGGCAAGCGCTACAAGGCGCGGGCGACGTGGCCCGATGACCAGATCCCGTGGCTGCGGCCGTACGTGTGGCTTCGCTTCAGGCCGAGGCTTCCGACGCTCCATCAGTGAAGCAGCTCTGGCGTCGAGCTAGCTCTTAGCAGTCGATCGGGAGATCGACCGGCTTCCCTAGAATCACTGGGTCGTCGCAGCACATACCCGGCTGGTCGTGACAGATCACGGCCCCGGCGGGAGCTGCGGGTAGCGACCAGACGGCCACCCCGAGGGCGACCAAGAACATCCTCACCTTACGCACAGCGAGCTCCTCTCTCGGACGATCGGCCGCCCATTCCTACCCGATACATTACGAACAGGACAATCTGGCCGAGCGGAGAACGCCTACGCCATGCGTTCTCGCATCGTCGTCGGCTTCATCGCCTTACTCATGGTTGTCGCGCCGATCGCGACGGCCGCCGAGCGCGACGACGCCGAGTGGAGGGAGTTCTACTTCCCGTCCTCGGACGGCATCACGATGCTCCACGCCGACGTGCTGCGACCCGTCGGGATGTCGATGGACGTGCCGACTCCGGTGATCATGACGGTGAGCCCGTACACGAATCACAGCGGCTCCACCTCGCCCAACGACCTCGGTGGGACGGGCCCGAACCCGCGCTTCTACGACTTCCTCGATCTGAGCGGCGCGCTCGACAAGGGCTACACCTATGTGATGGTCGACCTCCCCGGCGACGGCGGCTCGGCCGGCTGCAACGATTGGGGCGGCGCCCGCGAGCAGGCCGGGGTGAAGGCCGCGGTGGAGTGGGCCGCGCAGCAGCCCTGGTCCAACGGGAAGGTGGCCCTC
>JBOGWY010000049.1:0-13438 GCA_050694015.1 Actinomycetota bacterium
ATCTGCTTGAGCGGCTCTTCGAGCGAACGCGACACCATCTTCGCCCCGGTGGCGTCATCGCCCTCGAGCTTGTCCGCCGATGCGAGCACGGCCTTCTGCGCCCGCAGGAGCGCCACACCGCCGCCGGGGACGACACCCTCCTCGACCGCGGCCTTCGTGGTCTGGACGGCATCCTCGATGCGGTGCTTCTTCTCTTTGAGCTCGACCTCGGTGGCCGCCCCGACCTTCACGACGCCGACACCACCCGCGAGCTTCGCGAGGCGCTCCTGCAGCTTCTCGCGGTCGTAGTCGGAGTCGCTGCGGTCGATCTCGGCCTTGATCTGGTTGACGCGACCGGTGATGTCGTCGGCGGTGCCGCCGCCCTCGACGACCGTCGTGTCGTCTTTGGTGACGACGACCTTGCGCGCGGTACCGAGCAGCTCGAGGCCGACCGATTCCAGCTTGAGTCCGATTTCCTCGGATACGACCTGGCCACCCGTGAGGATCGCGATGTCACCGAGCATCGCCTTGCGGCGGTCGCCGAAGCCGGGCGCCTTGACCGCGGCGGCCTTGAACGTGCCGCGGATCTTGTTGACGACGATCGTGGCGAGAGCCTCTCCTTCGACGTCCTCGGCGACGATCAGCAGCGACTTGCCGGCCTGCATGACCTTCTCGAGTACGGGCAGGAGATCCTTGACCGCGGAGATCTTCTGGTTGGCGATGAGGATGTACGGCTCTTCCATCACCGCTTCCATGCGCTCGGTGTCGGTGACGAAGTACGGGCTGATGTAGCCCTTGTCGAAGCGCATACCCTCGACGAGTTCGAGCTCGATCCCGAAGGTGTTGGATTCCTCGACGGTGATGACGCCGTCCTTGCCGACCTTGTCCATCGCTTCTGCGATCGCCTCGCCGATCTCGGCGTCGTTGTTGGCGGAGATCGCGGCGACCTGCGCGATCTGGGCGCGGCCCTCGACGTCGCGTGCGCGCGAGCGGATCGTCTCCACCACCGAGTCCACGGCCTTCTCGATGCCGCGCTTAAGCGCGATCGGGTTGGCGCCTGCGGCGACGGTGCGGAGGCCCTCGCGCACGAGCGCCTGGGCGAGCACGACGGAGGTGGTGGTGCCGTCGCCTGCGACGTCGTCGGTCTTCTTGGCGACCTCCTTGACGAGCTCGGCGCCGATCCTCTCGTAGGGGTCTTCGAGTTCGATCTCCTTCGCGATCGAGACCCCGTCGTTCGTGATCGTGGGGGCGCCCCACTTCTTCTCCAGGACGACGTTGCGGCCCTTGGGGCCCAGCGTGACCTTGACGGCGTCGGCGAGCTGGTTCATGCCCCGCTCGAGCGACCGCCGGGCTTCTTCCTCGAAAGAGAGGATCTTCGGCATCTCAACCTCCTTGTGGACCCTGCGATCCGGCTAGATATGGGTTAGCACTCTCGGTCTCTGAGTGCTAAAGATAGCGCCGCCCCCGCCGGTCGCGCAAACGACTCCCCGGGGCGGTCAGGAAACGGTCTCGTCGGGGACGAGGAGTGAGGCGTCGAGGAGCCCCGAGGTGAAGCTCCGCATCAGGACGTAGGGCTCCATGTGGGGCTCGATGAAGCGATAGCGGTACTTCCTCTCGGCCCCGGTCTTGACCAGGACGGGGCCCCGAGCGTCCTCGGTCAGCGCGTTGAGCTGCCGGTTGAAGCTGGGGATGTCGTACTTCTTGCCCATCACGGCGGTCAGCGGCTTGCGTACGGCGGCGGCGGCGAAGTACCCCTTGTCGTCGTTGGGTGCGAGCGCCGCTCCCAGCAGGACCTCGGCGTACTTCGCCCCGTGGGTGGTGGCGGTGGCTCGTTCGTAGGTCTCCTGGATCCAGGCTTCGACCCGGTCGGCCACTTTCCGGATCCCGGCCTGCGCGTCGTCCATCGTCACGAGGGGACGCTGTGCATCTATCGCCGACCGTGTTGCGGCTTGGCCCAGCAGGTGGGCGAAGTGGGGGAAACCCTGCGACATCTGACCGATCAGGTCGAGCGCGCCGGGCTCGATGTCCATCGTCAGGAGTTGCAGGCCGCGGCGCACGATGTCCTTGAGCTCCTCCGTCGACATGCGCGGCATGTGGATGTTTACGAGCGCCCGGTTGATCGAGCCATGTTCCGCAAGGAGCTCGTCAAGACTGTCGGCGACACCGATGATGACCAGCGTCGTCGGTACCGCCTGGTCCGAAAGTGTCTTGATCGTGTCGGCGAACAAACGTGTGACTTCCGCATTCGTCATCGTGTCGAACTCGTCGATGAGGATGATGCATTCCTTCTCGACCGCGACCTGTTGAAGAACGCGGCGCACGTCATTGGGGGTAAGGGTGTCCTTGTTTGCAAGGTCGTCTATCGCACGACGTCCTCGGCCGGTGGGGGACAAGGAAACGTCGAGCTCGTCTACGACCTTCTTCCACACACTGCTGAAATCGTCCGTGGCGTCACAGTTAACGCGCACGGCAACCCTGCTCGAGTCTTCCTCGAAGATCAGCGTGAGGATCCGCGCGAGTGAGGTCTTCCCCACCCCTCGCTCGCCATAGATGATCGCGTGCTGCCCTTTCTCGAACGCGACATCGACAAGGGCTTCGAGCTGTTCCGTTCGACCCGCGAACAGATCGCGGCGCGCGACGGGAGCTGCCGGGGTGAACGCTTGCCCCACCTTGACACGAAGCTCTGCCGCCGAGTCCGCTTCCATCTTCGTAGACGCATCGATGTCTATCTGCGAAACCTCGGTGACGAGAGGCGGCAGCTCATCTCGGCGCGCGGGATCCTTCGTGGGGGGCGAGAACGGTCCGCCTCCGTCGTCGTCGCGTTCCGCGATCGGGCGCCACCCCGTCTTCTGCAGCGATCGTCGCTGTTCGTCCTTGGCGATCTCCTCGTCTTTCAGGTCGGCCAGCCGCTTCAACGCGGCGACCGTTTCGGCCAGATCCATCACGGCCTCCTCGGCCGTGGGCGCGCGCTCCTCAGCCGCGGCGGGGGGAAGGTGCTGGGTTTCGGCGCCCCGGCGGAGCCGGATGGTCGGACGCGCCGCGTCTCCCCGGGAACGGAACAACAGGACGCCGATGACGACGAGGCCGATGGCGATGGCCAGCAACAGGACTTGGTCGAAGCCCAATGGCCGGGCCTTCCTTTCGTGGGATCTCGGTGTCGATGTTGCGGCCTACCCTAGTACCCACTAGCAGGTTGCTAACAGCTATCGGCGCGGTTCGTACGGCCCACTAGCAGGTTCGGAGCATCAGAGCAGGCGAGTAGCGCCTCCGAGAACGACGGCGGCCAAGCTCGTCGCATTGACGACGCGCCCCACCGGCGTTTCCGCCAGGGCTTCGAGCCGGTGGGTGAACGGGCGCACCTCGATCTTCCGGTGCGCGGTGACGGCGACCGCCGCGCTGCGAGCCAGTCCGAACGGTCCGCACAGGACGGCGCCGACGACGGGATCGCCGGAGACCACGGCTGCCGCTGCGACGACGACGAAGGTGCCGTAGCTGAGGAAGGTGAGGAACCCGATACCGAGTCCGGCTCCGAACATGAACGCGGCCGTGGGAGCCGTGTAGAAGCTGCGCCACCAGTCCGGGACCTGACGACGGCTCTGAGGTATCGGGACGGGCACGTTCAGGGTTTCACGGAACAGATAGAGCGCCGCGAATACGACCACAACCGCCGGACCGATGGGCCCCCACGGTGCCCCGAGGAGCGACCCGACGATCCCCAGGCCTATCCCGAGAAGGCCCGCGGTCGTCGTTGCCCCGATGACGTGCAACGACGCGGAGAGCCACGCTCGTTTCCGTCCCTCGCCGTTGACCACGGCACCGATGGTGTCGACCATCGAGAGTCCTCAGGGCGAGAAGAGGGTGGACAGCCCCGCCACCACCGAGGCGATGACCAGGGTTGCGATCAGCACCTGATGTTCGTGTCGCGGTAAGCGATGCAGAAGAGCCACCGACCACTGTGGCAATAGCTCCGGATCGAGCCACCATCACCGTTGATCCGGTAGCGGTACTCCGAGCAGCAGTCCTCGATCTCGCGGATGCGGCCGTTACAGCAGCGGTACCACGACCCGTCGTACGCGGGACGCTTAACGCGCGGGAAGCGGTCCGGCACGCGCTGCTCGCAGATCTTGCGGCGACGTTGCGTCTTCGAGGTGTAGAGGTTCCCCCGGTCGTCTACCGGATATCCGTGACGCGGGTGCACGGGATAGCCGTAGCGGTCGATGCGGGTCTGCGGTGCGAACGGATGCGGACAGGACTCGGTCGAACCGGTGTAGCCGCATATGTGCGTCGCCTCGGCTCTCTCCGGTTTGAGCGAGTGCGCGACGAGAGGGCCACCCACGAGCGCGACGAAACCCGTGCCGACCTTCCCGAGGAACGAACGACGGCTCGTGCTGCCCGCGAGACCGACGGTTGCGTGTTCTACAGATCGTTGCAAAGACACTCAGCCGACCCTTTCTAGTTGTGCAGCACGTACGCGCCGCAAGCCCGTCTCCACGAGGCCTTCCATCTGTTCGAGATTGTTGACGGTGCCCTTCGCCCGTACAAGTCCTTTGTCGTCGAGGATCACGAGGAAGGGAGTCCCCGGCACCGCGTAGGACTGGGTCAGCTCCGGCGACGCGACCATCGGGAGCGGCCCGCTCTTGCTACCGAACGCGGCCACGGTCTCGTGCGCGTCGACATCGGTGATCACGACACCCTCGAACTCGGCCGATCGGGCTATCACCGGGACCGAGGGCAGCACGCGATCGCACACCAGGCATCCGGGGGACACGAACATCAGCAGCTGAGACTGCCCCGGCCCGCCGACGGTGACCGGCGTCCCGTCGAGCGCGGTCGCCTCCACGGGTGGCGGAGCCTCGTTCAGCGGAGGGCCTTCGTCGTCCATCTCGAGCGCGCCGCGGGGGCCGAGACGGAGATGCAGGGTCCCGATCTGGCGGGCGAGGGCCACGACCATGACGCCCAGAACCAGCACGAGGACCCAGAGCACCGCGTACGACGCGGCCCACCAACCCTCCACGCACGGCCTTTCGCTCGTGAGATGAGGGCTCGAACCTACCGCCTAGGATGCGCTCCGTAGTCACACGAACTCACATTTGGAGGAGATCCCACGGATTCCATTGCTCGCGTCGCCGCCCTCTCCCTCGCCCTCACGTTGGGCTGGGCGGGCCTGGCCAAGGCGCTTCGGTTCGTCCCGTGGCGTTCGAGCCTCGTGGGGTACCGCCTTCCCCGCGGCCTCTTCCCGTTCGTGTTGATCGGGCTGCCGATCGTCGAGTTGGGCACGGCGGCATTGCTTCTCACGTCGTACGCCCGGGCCGGCGCGGCCGTCGCGCTCGCGCTCGTGTCGTCGTTCTCGGCCACGGTCGTACGCGCCCGTGCGATCGCCGGAGACCGCGTTCCGTGCGGATGCTTCGGCGGGATGAAGACCCGCGACTACCGCCTGATGCTCGTGCGCAACGCCGTGCTGGGGCTCGCCGCGGCCGCCGTGATGATCCGCGCAGACGGGGGAAGCCCCCTTCACGGCTTCGCGCCGCCGCGGGCGAGTGAACTCCTTCCCGCCGGATTAGTTGTGCTGGGAGTGGTGTTCATCGGCTTCGTCGCGTGGCAGGCTGCGCTCATGAGTAGAGGACACCGTCGATGAAGAAGGTCCTTCTCGTCGCGCTGGCCGCCGCCGTCTCGCTGCCTTTGCTCGCGCTCGCGCGCCACGTCGAACTCACCGATCCCGACGACACGAAGGGGCTCTTGGACATCCGGCGTGTCACCGTCGCGGGCTCGCGGCGCGCGCCGACATGGACGATCGCTACGGGGGCCCGGTGGACCGCGGAGCAGATGTGGGACACCGGTTTCCTGGTCGTCAAGATCGATACGTTCGGAACCCGGCGCGCGGACTACTACGCGATCGTCAATTCCGACGGTCGCAAGTTCCACGGATCCTTGTATCGGGACCGGAAGAAGAAGCCGGATCGTCGTCTGCGCGGCGTGCGGGTCGACCGCGCCGACCGCCGCAGCTTGACGATCAGGATCGGCCTTCGTGAGCTGCGGCGCCGCGAGAGTCGCATCTACCGCTGGTACGCGACCACCTTGTTCGCCTCCGACAATTGCAGGAGCACATGCATCGATCGGGCGCCCGATCAAGGCGCGATCTCCGAACCCGAGCCGGCGCAGACGCCGACCCCAACACCGTCCGTCCCGACTCCTTAGGAGTTTCACGGTGCCGCCGCGGCTCGTCGTCCTTGGGTGGGACTCGGCGACGTACGACGTCGTCGATCCGTTGATCGAGCGCGGCCGGCTGCCCGCGCTCGCTGGTTTGCTCGAACGAGGCTTCCGGGCGCCGCTGCGATCGACGTGGCCGCCGATGACCGACTGCGCGTGGACGTCCGCATTCACCGGCCAGAACGCCGGTCACCACGGGATCTTTGGGTCCTGGTACCGGGCACCCGGTGCCTACGCGTGCCGCTACTTCTCGGCGCGCGATCGCCGCGCGCCGGCGGTGTGGGAGATGACGCCGGACCTTCGCTGGCTCGTGTGGAACGTCCCCATGACGTTTCCTCCCGCGGCGGTCAACGGCGTCATGGTGGCGGGGTACGGCGCGCCACCAGGGGCGCGCTTCACCGCGCCCGCATCATTCCAGGACGAACTCGCCGAACGCTGGCGCATCGAGGATCTCCTCGATCGGGCGCCGCACGCCTCGCTCGAGGCCTTCCTCAACCAGCTGCTCGCGGGCTTGGAGGCGCAAGCGGAGGCCGTCCCGTGGGCGGCGCGCGAGGTAGGCGCGGACGCGGTCGTCGCGGTGTGGCCGCACGTCGATCGCGCGCAGCACTTCTTCTGGCGCTTCCGCGGCACCTCGCATCCTCTATCCGGCGCCGTCGATCGCGTGTACGAGGCGATGGACAAGGCCACCGCGGCCGTGGTCGCGGCGTTCCCAGATGCCGACGTCATGGTCGTGAGTGACCACGGCGCGGGACCGTTGTACGGCGACGTCAATCTCGGCGCGTGGCTTGCTCGTCGCGGCGATGCGGCATATGCGCGCGGGCGTCGCAAGGGTCTATCCGATGTCGCGTGGGCGATGCCGCCCAGCGTGAGGAAGCTGGGCCGCCGCGCTGCGCCCGGTCTCGCTCGTCGCGCGATGGGTGCCAAGCTCACCGGGCAGCTCGCCCCGTTCGACTGGACGCGGACCCGGGCGTTCCTCGGCTTCCATTCGGATCTGTGGCTCAACCTGCAGGGACGGGAGCCGGACGGGACCGTAGCGCCGGCCGACGCGAGCGCCGTCGTCGAGGAACTCCGGAACGATCTTCTGACCCTGACCGATCCGCGCACCGGCGCCGATGTCTTCGCCGGCGCGCACACGCGTGACGAGATCTTCTCCGGCCCCCATGCCGACATGGCACCCGACCTGATGCTCGATACGTGGTCGGCGGGGTACCGCGTCGCTCCGGGACGGGACGATAGCGACGACGTCGTGGTTGGTCCCGCATCGCTCGCCGGCGTCGACGAAGCGTGGTCGTCGGATCACCGCCCGCTCGGGATCTTCGCGGCGGCGGGCCCGCGGATCGAGAAGGGGGCCGCGGGCGAGCTCGCGCTGTACGACGTTTGCCCCACGTCGCTAGCGTTGCTCGACCAGGTCGTGCCCTCGGGTCTGGACGGTGCAGTCGCGGAAGACGCGTTGAGCGCGTCGTTCAAGGAGGTGAGCCCGGTCCGGTTCGGCGATGCGGCCCCCGCGCCATCGTCGAGCGACGACGCGTTCAGCGACGAGGAGGCCGACGCCGTCGCCGCGCACCTCAAGGACCTCGGCTACATCGAGTGACTAGTGGACTGTCTCGCAATCCCTCAGCCATTTTGGCGGCGAAGCCGCGGCGCCTCGCGGCGTTCTCGGTCGCTCACGTACCTTTCAGGTACGCGACGCTCCCTGCGGCCTTGCGAGGCTTGCGTTTCGCGACGCCAAATCTGACCTCGGATCACAAGACAGCCCACTACGGCGGGATCTGCCAGATGTCGCGCGGGCCTCTCATGGAATCGAGCGTCGGCGTGTTCAGACCACGCTTCGCGGCTCGCTTCATCTGATGGACTATCAACCTCGTCACGAGGACCCATCCCACGGACACCACGATCAATAGCACGCACGCCACTGTCAGGGACGGGTCGCGGAAGAACTCCGCCAGGGACGGCTTCTGTGCCAACTCGACGAGCCCGGTCGCGGCCGTGTTCATAGGAAGCAAATGGGTACCACTTTCGACGTCGAGTTGCTCGTGGGGGCTGCGAAGATGGCTATATGGAACGCGCCCTGGGAGCCACGCGGGACCGTCTCGACGAGGTCGTCACGGCCCTCGGCCGAGTCGTGGTGGCGTACTCGGGCGGCGTCGATTCGGCGCTTCTGGCCGCGGTCGCCCACGATCACCTCGGCGACGGCGCGCTCGCGGTGACCGCGGTATCACCGTCGCTGGCCACCCGTGAGCGGCGCGCGGCGCAGGACCTCGCTCAACGCTTCGGGTGGAACCACCGTCTGGTCGGTACTCACGAGGTCGCCCGCGAGGAGTACGCGGTCAACGACCGGGACCGTTGTTACTGGTGCAAGACCGAACTCTTCGAGGTGCTGGGGCCGATCGCTGCAGAGCACCGCGGCGCGATCGCGGTGGGCACGAACGTCGACGACCGGAGCGACTACCGGCCCGGTCTACGCGCCGCGCGCGAGAATCTCGTCGTCGCCCCGCTGGCCGACGCCGGACTAACGAAGGACGACGTTCGAGCTTTGTCGGCCGCACGTGGGCTTCCGACCGCGGACAAACCGGCATCGCCGTGCCTGGCTTCTCGTTTCGCGTACGGCGTGCGCGTTACCCCTCGAGGGCTGCGACGGATCGATGCGGCCGAGGAGGCCGTTCGCGCGCACGGCTTCGACGTCTTCCGAGTACGCGATCACGGTGACGTCGCGCGCCTCGAGGTACTCCCCGACGAGATCCCTCGGGCCCTGGAGCTGAGCGATGCCATCACCGACGAACTCGTCGCGCTCGGCTTCCGCGCGGTGACCGTCGATCCGAAGGGGTTCCGGTCCGGGTCGATGAACGAGATCTTGATCTCGCCGGGCTTCCGATCCGCGTCGAACTAAGCACGGTGGATCCGAGTCTCGTTCTCGATCTGATCATCGTGGCGACGATCGTGTTCGCGATCGTGCGCGGGTGGAGCCACCGTTCGATCCGGGAGACGTTCGGTCTGCTCGGGCTGTTCGTCGGTCTCTTCGCAGCCGTGGCTCTCGTCGGGCCGGTAGCGAGTCTCATCACCGCGCTGTCGTCGATCGACGTCAACATCGCGCGGCTGATCGCGCTCGGGACGATCGTCGGGGTGATCTCGATAGCCGGCGCCGTCATCGGCATCCGGTTGTCGCGCAAGTTGATCCTCGGTGGACCTCGCCGTCTAGACGCGGCCGGCGGCGCGGTCCTCGGCGGGATGCGCTCCGTGCTGGTCGTGACGCTCTCGCTGTACGCGGTGGTGGCGCTGTCCGCGCGGGGAGCTCCGGGCTTCGTACAGATCGTCGACGACTCGTACACGGGAGACGTCTTCGCCGAGCCGTCGGCTCCGTTCGTGGTGTTCTACGACTCGATCCTGAACCGGTCGTCGGATCTGCAGGCACTGACGTTGTGGGTACGCCAGCGGTCGACGTTGCGCGAGCGGATCCCGACCGATCGCCTCGACTTCAAGGGAACGGACGAGAAGCTGTTGGCCGCCCTCGAAGGCGAGCGTCAGATGCTCGCAGGTATCAACGAGGAGCGCGCCGAACGCGGGCTCGATCCTCTGCAGTGGTGCGATGAGTGCGCGGACGTCGCGCGCCGCCACTCGAAGGACATGTACCGCAACGGTTACTTCTCTCACGTTGCGCCCGACGGCACCGATCCGTTCGAGCGCATGCGGCGAGCCGGCATCCCTTACGACTCGGCCGGCGAGAACCTCGCTATCGCACCGACCGTGCAGGAGGCGCACGATGGTTTGATGCGCTCGCCCGACCATCGCGAGAACATCCTGCGCCGAGAGTTCGACGAGGTCGGGATAGGGATCTATCGGGGGCCGTACGGATTCATGTGCACCCAGGTGTTCCGGGCGAAGCTATAGCGCCTAGGAACAGGTGCAGGGCTGCCCGTTGACCCTGACGGTCGGGCGACACGAACCGCCCGCGCAACAGTTTGAAGTCGATCCGGAACCGGACGGAACGTCGACGCAGCCTCGCGGCGTGACGCTCGTGCTGAAGACACCACACTGGGCGTCGAGATGGATACAGCCGCTGGGGTGTGAGGCCGCGGCGGTTTCGGTCAGCAGCGTCACGATCACGGGAGTCGCCCACGCGACCGTCCCGGCCCGTAGCAGGAACCTACGTCTGCTTACCGTGGCCCGATCCGCCCCGCTTGTCGTCTGATCCATGTCACCCCTCATCGATGGCGTCATCCTAATCGTCGGCAGCTTCGATCCACCGATTAAGCGCGGCGATGCCTTCTTCGACGCCGCCGTACGTGAGGCCTGCTGTCTCGCACTTCGAGACGACTTTCGTGAGCAACGACAGCGTGGGCGGGTCGACGCGCCTCGTGAACGGGCCGGTACGCGCGACCGCCTGTGCCGTGCTGAGTGGATGCATGGCGGTCTCCGCGTTCCGACTGAATTCCACGAACGCCAGGTGGGTGGGAGCGGCGCGGTCCCGCGTGCCGAGCTCGAGGACGTCCGGAGGCATGAGCAACGCGCCGGCTGGACGGACGGGCCAGCTTGGGACGTCCCAGCGATCCTTGAAGCGCTCCCACATCCCGATGTCGCGTACGCCGACGGGCTTCGGGAATGCGATCACCATCTCGGAGGACCGATCGATGATCGAGATGTCGTCGCTCAGGCAGTCCCATCCGTCGTCGCCCATCGCGACCGTCAACGTCGTCTTGCCCGATCCCGTACCACCGACGAGCAGGACGCAGCGCGAGTCCTTCGCGAGGCACGCGCCGTGAAGGTCCACGAAGCGATCCCGCGCTCCGTCGAGCGCGGTATCGACGATGAAGTGCCTGATCTCGTCGGCGAGGAGCCACGGGTCGGGCCCCGTGACCGGCGCCTTCTCTTCGAACGAAGCCGCCCAGCCGAGGTCGTGGGCCGAGACCGCGATCGCCGACGCGTGCGCCGGCTCGTCGGTGATTTCGAAGGCGATCCAGAGGCGGCGTAGGACGCGATCCCACTCCGGGTCATCCGAGGTGATCGTGAAATACGAGGCGAGAACCTTCAGAGTCAGTGCGTGCGCCATCAGGGCGAGAGCGCCCGCACCACGGCGGCGGGTTCCAGCGCCGCGACGGAACCGATGCCCGCAACCGCACGGGTGAGAGCGGTCAGATCTGCGGCACCGAAACGGCCGATCCGGAACGTCGCAAGGCTGAATGCGAGCAACGCACCCTCGGAACGGATCACGTCGTCCGGTGTCTCGCCGGCACCGTTCAGGACCACGAACGCCGGGCGGATGCGTCCCCAGTCCGTGGAGAGGAACGATCCGTCTTCGTCGAGCACGACGTACGGATCGGTCGCGAACTCAACCCCTTCACGTTCCAGCTTTATCCGGAAGATCGAGCGGTTGAAGACGTCGCGCCCGTAGAGCCCGACGCGATCTGCCACCCTGCACGGCGTAAGCAGGAAAGTCGCTCGTCTCGGGGCCTCGATGGTCGAGGCGACGATCGCAGCGGTCTTGTCCACGACGGTGTCCACGCTGCGGTCGGCGAAGAGTTGCGCGCTTCCCAGGTAGAGCGTGGGCAACCGGCGGAACCCGGCATCGGAGTGATCGACCACGACGCTGAAGGTGCCGGTGAAGCGCGGTGCGCCGGGATCGGTTTTCACCTCGGGCACCTCGATCGATCGCAGCAAGCCGGCGCGGGTCGCCCGCAGCTCGAGCCAGCTCGTCCCATCGCCGATCCACCGCGAGTCGGCCCAGACCAGGCCGTCGAAGGGATCCGGTCAGCCCTTGGTCGCGTCGGGAACGGGCCCGTGTTCTTCCTCGGCAGCCTCAGTCATCGATCAAGAGACCGTTCTCGCGCATCCCGTCGAGGAGCTCCTCCAGCTCGCGCTGGTCGACGCCCTCGATCGTTGTCGCCACTTCCTCCAGTGCTTTCTCCACGCCGTGTTCCAGGATCAGGGCGTAGACGACCGCCGCGGGACCGTTGAGGTAGTGGAGCTCCTGGGTCGTGGCATTCAGAACGACGGCCTCGTCCTCGACCCACTCAACGTGGATACCGGGGGCCGCTCGCATAGTGCTTCGAGTATAGGAAGCAACCCGTGCCGCGGGTAGATAATCGTCTTTTGTGACTAGTCACCGTCTAGTTGCAAGAACTCGGTCTGTAGCTCTGTCTACCTATAAATACGTATTGGCCTCGCAACCCGAAAAGGGAACAATCGACTGAGAAATAGGTCAAAGGGTTGAGGAGCGTGCACAGGTGAGCGGAGCAGTTCTCGACAGGGTCTCGAGGCGCGGACTCGCGATCGCGATCGTGGGAGCCCTTACCGGCGTCCTGCTGACCGCGACCCCTGCGGCGGCCGCCACGTGCGGGACGTTCAGCGGCGGAACCCTGACGATCGCTCCCTCGGGTAGCAACGAGACCGTAACGGTCGCGAGGACCGCCGGCGGAACCATCACCGTCAACGGGGCTGCATGTACGGCCACCGTGACGAGCACGAACACCATCGTCTTCCCCAATCCGGGGGTGAACCGCTCCGAGACGTTCGTCATCGACACGACGAACGGGCCTTTCGCTCCGGGAGCGGATGAGGTCGGAGATCCGACGGCTGAGATCGAGTGGTCCCTGGACTTCGGCGGTGGCAACGGCGACGCGCTCCAGGTGCTCGGCGGTTCGGGTGCCGACGTGATCACCTTGGGAACGGGGGGCTTCAACCTGAGCGGCGATGCCGACGCCGACGGGGCCGTTCCCGCAAACAATGAGAACTACCAGCTCTCCGGAGCCGGCGGCAGCGACACCATCTCGGCGGCCGGAAGCGCCGCCACCGGAAGCGGGTTCAACGGAGCGGTGACGATGAACGGGGGAGCCGATAACGACACGATCACCGGCGGTCCCGCGAACGACACGATCAATGGTGACGACGGCGCCGACGTCCTCGACGGTGGCGTGGGCAATGCGGGTAACGCCTACGACGCGCTGCGCGGGGGAACCGCGGCCGGATCGGACACGTCGACGAGCGACACGGTCACGTATGCATCTGTGTCGGAAGCGGTCACCGTCGATCTCGCGTTCGCGGGATTCCAACTCACGGGTGGCGCGTACTACGACGACATCGCGGCCATCGAGAACGTCGTGGGGACCAGCGCCACCGACACCCTCACGGGGAACGCTGGAAACAACAGCATCACCGGTGCGGGAGCTAACGACACCATCAGCGGTGCCGCCGGGAACGACACGTTCCCACAAGGAATCGCAGCAGAGGGGGCCGACGCGATCAGCGGCGGGGATGGCAC
>JBOGWY010000050.1:0-11682 GCA_050694015.1 Actinomycetota bacterium
CCGCGGCTACCGCATCGAGCTCGGCGAGATCGAGACCGCGCTGTACGCCCATCCGGCGATGGTCGAATGCGCCGTCATCCCGGTGCCCGACGACACCGTTACGAACAAGCTCCATGCCCACGTCGTCGTCAAGGAGGACATCAAGCAGTCCGAGCTCGTTCGCTTCATCAGTCAGCGGGTTCCCCGTTACATGATCCCGGACGCGTTCCATTTCGAGTCCCTGCTCCCCAAGACCTCCACGGGAAAGATCGACCGTCAGGCCCTCATGAGCCGCGAGGAGGTCCCGAGTAGCGGTCGGTAGAGAAGCAGAGAGAACGCTACGCCGTTCGTCGTAGAGGAAACACGCACCCGTACCCATGCCCGCCGCACCCGGCGTCCCTAGCATCCGAAGCCTGGCACGGCAACGCAAAGAGAAGATCCAAACTAGAAGGAGGCAACAGCATGTCCAACGACACCATCACGCCTGACGCGATCGAGCGTGAGGTCAGCTCGTTCATCATGAGCGAAGTCATGTTCGAGGACCCGAACGCGACGCTCACCAATCAGACCCAGCTCCTCGAGGGGATCATGGACTCCGTATCGCTCATGCAGCTGGTCGCCTTCATCGAGGAAGAGTTCCCCGTCGAGATCGAAGATGTCGAGATCAACAAGGCGAACTTCTCCACGATCGACTCGATCGCCGGGCTCATCACCTCCAAGATCGCGTAGGTGGCTCGCCGCGTTGCGGCCGCGCCGGACGTCATCGAATGGGTGACCCCGGAGCAGGCCGAGTACTACGAAGAGGTCAAGCGCTTCTCCCTGACGCTCGAGTCGGACTTCCCGAACCGCGACCGTTACGCGATCTTCGATCGCGAGTCGTGGAACCGGTGCGGCGCGTTCGGGCTTCAGGGCCTGCCGGCTCCGGAGGAGTTTGGGGGCGGCGACGCCGACGTCATCACGACAATGCTCGCGCTCGAGGCACTCGGTTACGGGTGCAGTGACGGAGGTCTCGTCTTCTCGATCAACGCCCACATGTGGACGTCGGTCGTGCCTATCTGGACCTACGGGAGCGACGCGCAGAAGGCGAAGTGGTTGCGGGGGCTGTGCGACGGCACCTACGTCGGCTGCCACGCGATCACCGAACCCGAGGCCGGGTCAGATGCGTTCGCGCTCGCGACGAAGGCAACGGAGGTCGACGGCGGCTACGTGCTGAACGGGAACAAGACGTTCATCACGAACGCTCCGATCGCCGACCTGCTGATCATCTTCGCCCGCACCTCGGACGGCATCGGCCCCTTCGGGATCAGTGCGTTCCTCGTCGAAGCCGGCACGCCGGGGATCTCGACGAGCAACGAGCTCGACAAGATGGGCCTGCGAACCTCACCGATGTCCGAGGTGATCCTCACCGACTGTTTCGTGCCGAAAGAGCACATGCTCGGCAAGCCGGGGCAGGGCGGCGAGATCTTCACCGCGTCGATGCGCTGGGAACGTGCCTGCATCATGGCGAGCCAGGTCGGCGCGATGCGCCGCACGATGGAGCGCTGCATCGCCTACGCGCGGGGGCGTCGTCAGTTCGGCAAGCCGATCTCGCAGTACGAGTCGATCGCCGACAAGATCGCCAACATGAAGATCGCGATCGACGCGTCGCGCGGTCTCGTCCTTCGCGTCGGCTGGCTGATGAACCAGGGCCGCGACACGACGATGGAGGCTGCGGTCGCCAAGACCTACGTGAGTGAAGCCAGCGTCAAGACCCACATGGACGCACTGCAGATCCACGGCGGTTACGGATACATGACGGAATTCGGCATCGAGCGCACCCTTCGAGACGTGCTTGCGTCGACGATCTACTCCGGCACCTCCGAGATGCAGCGGCGCAACATCGCCCGGCGCCTCGGGCTCTAGTGAAGGGCATACTGCTCTTCGTAGCCGGCCTTGTCGCGCTGGCGTGGCAGCTACCGGCGACCGCCCAGGAACGGCCTCGGCCGGTTCCGAGATCTTCATCGGAGGTCCCGATCACGCTGGAGGCATCCGCACCCAGGGTGACCGCCGGCCAGGAGATAACGCTGTCGGGCGTGCTCCACGCCCCACAACAGGAATGCGTCCGAGGCAAGACGATCTTCGTGCAGCGGACCGTGCACGGGACCGGCCTTCAGGACGGCTTCACGCTCGACGTGTCCGACGAGGAAGGGAACTTCTCCGGCACCGTCCCCGGGCAGGTGTCGGCCGATTACGAGGCGATCATGGACAACCGGGGCAGCGATTGCACGGCGGAGTTGTCGAAGCCAGTGACCGTTCTCGTCCGGGTGCGGGTCGGCGCGAGGGCGGTTTCCGACCGCGTTCCCAAGGGGATGCAGGGTGCGATCGTCGGGATTGTCGAGCCCGGGCATCCGGGCACCCGCGTGACGCTCCAGCGGCGTGCCGATGGGACATGGCGCAACATCCGCAGGGCCACCCTCGACGACACCTCGCAGTTCCGGTTCACCTTCAAGGTTTCCTGGAACCGGAGGCGCGTCTTCCGCGTGATCTGGAAGGCGCAGGACGAGGATCACGTAGCCGGGCGCAGCGCTCGGATCCGCATCCTGTCCGTCCCGCGCCCGTAGCCGTTATGTCCTACTTCGCGTACTCGATCTGGGCACTAGCGAGTCTCCGCGGAAGGATGCAAAAGACCTACGTTGCCGACCGTATGACCCACATTGCCCACCCTCCTAGAGTCATGACACCATCCACGACCAAGAAGAGGTTCGTATGCCCGAGATAACCAAGGACGTTTCCCGCAGGGATGCGTTGAAGCGTGGGGCTGCCCTGGGCGGAACCCTCCTCTGGGCCACGCCCGTCGTTCAGAGCATCGGCATGACCAAGGCCTACGCCGCGCACGTAAGCGGCCAGCACGACGACGATCCCGGCCCGTCCTACATCGCGATGAACATCACCTCGGGCCAGGGCAGGAACAAGACCGGCTACGCCATCAAGTACGAGGGCTGTATCGCTCCCGAGGACTGCTTCGAGAGCGACCCCGGTGCCACCCCGGGCTGTGAGGGGCTCTACGAGGCCGACGGCACCGCGACCGACGGCGACATCCTCGGCTTCCTCGTGGCCGGCCCGCATCCCACCACCGGCTGCGTGACGATCACGGTTCCGGCGGGTTACACGGTCACCGACTCCGTGATCAAGAAGGGGCAGGAGTGCTGCCCGGGCCCGACGGGAAGCGGAACGCTCGTCTTCTGTCCCTGCTAGACAACGCTGCATCTACTCCACCGAAAGCGCCCCTTGGGGGGCGCTTTCTTCGCGCTCGCCGACAGTCGATATGTCCCACTTTGGCCCCGTGGTTACGCCGTATGCGCTCTACGTTCCGCGACCCATGACCGGAGTAGTTCGCGTGGATAGCTTGAGCCGGACGGACCTCACCCTAGGGAGCGCGCCATCACCGCCAAGCGCATCGATATCGACAACGGCATACGCGAGTTCGCATCCTTCTTCGGGCCCGAGCACGATCGCGTGTTCGGGACGCTTCACCTCCCGGCGGATGAGCCCGCCACCGGAGTCGTGGTGTGCGGTCCGTTGCAGGCCGAGCTCCTGCGCAACTACCGGCGCGAGGTTCTTCTGGCCCGACGGCTCGCAGCGACGGGGATCGCCGTAAAGCGGTTCCACTACCGGGGCTCCGGGCACTCGGACGGAGCGACCTCGGCCGTCACCCTGCAGACCATGGTCGACGATGCGCTTGCCGCCGCCGCGGAGCTCGAGCGCAACGGTGTCGGTCGCATCGCGTTCATGGGAACGCGGTGGGGGGCCGTCGTCGCGGCACGCGCTGCCGCCACCCGGGGCGCGCCGTTGCTCATGTGGGAGCCGGTCATGCAAGCGAGCCGCTACTTCGACGAGATCCTCAGGTTCCGTCTCATGCGCGAGATCAACGAAGATCCCACGTCGTCGCTGGTGCAGCAGGATCTGATCGACGAGCTGCACCTCACCGGCAACGTGGACGTCCTCGGGCACACCCTCGAGCTGTCGCTGTTCGAGAGCGCCGCCGGAACGAGCCTTGCCGGGCTCGTCGACGACTCGACGTCTCCGGCTCTGCTGGTTCAGATCGGTGTCGGCCGCAGCCTGCGCAAGGAGTACGTGGCGCTGGCGGCCGGGATGCGCTCACGGGGAGCCGACGTGACGACCGAGGTCGTCGTCGACCGCGAGGCATGGTGGATCTCCGGCGACCGGTGGCCGGTCCACGAGACCCATCCTCCGACCGAGAAACTCGTCGACGCGACCGTGGCATGGGCGACCGCACACCTGACGGCCATGGAGCCCGTGCAGTGAAGGTGACGAGTGCCCACGAGCATCCCGTCTACTTCCCGGTAGAGCGCGACACGCTCTTCGGGATCTTCACGGTGCCGCCGGTCGATCCGAACGGGGTTGCCGTCATCATCCTGTCGGGCGGCGGAGCGACCGCCCCGGCGACGAACCGCAACCGGATGTCGGTTCATCTCGCTCGAGAGCTCGCCACGCACGGCTACCACACGCTCCGTTTCGACTACCACGGCATCGGCGAGAGCACCGGCGTGCTGTCGGGCCCCCCGAAGGTGGACGAGCCTTACCTGGAGGACCTGGCCGGCGCGATCGAGTGGGTGCGGCAACGCGGGATCGAGCGTTTCGTGCTGGTGGGTGCTTGCTTCGGCGCCCGTACCGCCCTTTCGTACGCGGCCGATGCACACGACCTCGAGTCGCTGATCCTGATCTCACCTCCGCTCCGTGACATCGAGCTGGGCGAGGAAGCCGCCACGCGGCTCGCGCACACGCTGACGTTCCGCGAGTCGGTCGCTCGGGCGTTGCGTTTCCGCACCCTCAAGGGCCTGTTCCACCCGTCACGCCGTCAGTCGTATCGCCACTTCATCAAGGTGAAGGTCGACACGATCAAGGCGATCGCCCGCACCGGGTCCACGCCGACCGAGTCCGCGATCAGCTCGCACTTCGTCGACCCTTTGCGGGACCTCGTGAAGCGCGCGCTGCCCGTGAGTTTCATCTACGGCACCGAAGACTGGCATTACCGCGACTTCGTCACCGCGCGCGAGGGGGGCCTGGGCAAGGTGCTCGAGAAGGGCAGCGCGGTCGACCTCGTCGTGCTCGAAGGAGAGGTGCACGGGCTCGCGACCGTGAAGGTCCAAGAAGAAGTCATGTCCCTGGTGCTCGAACGTCTCTCTAGCGACGCGAAGCACCTCACCGCCGTTGGATCGAACTAAGGGAGTGTCAGTGACCACCGAACGCGAACTGCACGCCGACGTCATCATCATCGGAGGAGGCCCTGCGGGCTCGACCCTTGGAGCCCTGCTGGGCATGGACGGGCACAAGGCGTTGATTCTCGAGTCCGACATCCACCCGCGCGATCACGTGGGGGAGTCGCTCGTCCCGGGCAACAACTTCGTGCTGCACCGACTTGGTCTCCTTGAAAAGATGGAGCAGACCGGTTTCATCCATAAGGAAGGGGTCGGCTGGACTGCTCCCGAGTCGCGGCTGTGGAACCTCGTCGCGATCAAGACCTCCGACTTCCCGGCTCCCAACGCGGTGCAGAAGTACAGCTACAACGTCGATCGCCAGTGGTTCGACGCGATGCTGCTGCGCCATGCCCACGAACTCGGTGCCAAGGTCCTCGAGGGGGCCCAGGTGAAACGAGTGCTGTTCGAGGGCGACCGGGCGATCGGCGTGCGCGTATCGGTCGCGGGTCACACCAAGGACCTGTACGCGAAGTTCGTCGTCGATGCATCGGGCCGCCGCTGTCTCTTGGGAACCCAGTTGGGCCTGAAGCGCAAGGACGTGGAGTTCAAGCAGTTCTGCATCTGGAGCTGGTTCAAGGGCGTCGAGGACCCGCCCCCCGGCCACGAGGGCATGGTGATCTTCCACTTCCTTGGGCTGGAACGAGCGTGGGCGTGGCAGATCCCGATCCGACCGGGAGCGACCTCGGTCGGCATCGTCACCGACAAGGCGGACTTCAACAAGTCCGGCCGTAGCCACGAGGAGTTCTTCGACAGCCTCGTGGCGCGCAACAAGACCTTCAAGCACGCGATGGCCGATGCCGAGCGCACCCGCGACTGGGAGATCGAAGGCGACTACTCATACCGGATGGACCAGATCGTGGGGCCGGGCTGGCTGATGATCGGCGACGCGTTCCGCTTCGTCGACCCGATCTTCTCCTCCGGCGTCGACGTCGCGTTGAACTCGGCACAGTTCGCACACGAAGCGATCACGGCCGTCTGGGCCGGCGCCGACGAGATGACCACGCTTTCCGCCTACGACACCAAGGTCAACAACGGCGTCGACGTCTGGTACGAGACTACGCGGCTCTTCTACAAGCTCCAGAGCCTCTTCGGGCGCTTCGCGCTCGACCGCCGTTACCGCGAGGCGATCGCTCGTAGCCTCCAGGGCAACCCCTACAACCCCGTGAACCAGGAACGTTCGAAGTGGATCCTCGGCGTGATGGAGGAGGCCTACGAGGAGGTCATCAACGACCCCAACAACCTCCTGCGGCCGGGCACCTGGAAGCAGCTGCGGGAAGCCGCCGTGAAGGAGTTGGCGTCGTGACGATGACGCAGGGAGCAGGCGTCGTGACGATGACGCAGGGAGCAGGCGTCGTGAGTACTGCAACCAAGACCGGCGACGTCCATGTCGCGTCCACGACGGTCGGCGAGCGCGCCCCGATCGCGGTGATCGCGGGACCTTGTTCGGTCGAGAGCTTCGACGGTTTCCGTGCCGCCGCGGTGGCCGTGCAAGCCGCAGGCGCGACCCTGCTGCGCGGCGGCGCGTTCAAGCCGCGCACCTCCCCGTATTCCTTCCAGGGGCTCGGCAAGGAAGGCCTCGAGATCATGCGCACGATCGGCGATGAGCTCGGCATGGGCATCGTCACCGAAGCGATGCGGATCGAAGAGGTCGAGCTCGTCGCGACCTACGCCGACATGATCCAGATCGGCGCGCGCAACATGGACAACTCCGCGCTGCTGCAACGCGCCGCGGCGACGGGACGGCCCATCCTCCTGAAGCGAGGGCTCACCTCGACCGTCGACGAGCTGCTGCGCGCGGCCGACGGCATCGTCGCTCAGGGCAACGACGCCGTGGTGCTATGCGAGCGCGGCAGTCGTACCTTCGAGCCGTCGACACGTAACAGCCTTGACATCGCCGCGATCCCCGAACTCCAGCTGCGCAGCGAGCTGCCGGTGATCGTCGATCCCTCCCACGGCACGGGACGAACCGATCTCGTTACCCCTGCGGGCGTCGCGGGCATCGCGGCGGGGGCCGACGGGATCATCGTCGAGGTCCATCCGAACCCGGCCACGGCGTTCTCGGATGGGGACCAGGCACTGTCGACCGAGGCTTTCCCCGGCTTCATGCAACGCGTTGGGGCGATGGCCGTGGCCATGGGGAGAACCATCTGATGGCCGGCGTCGTGGATGCGGGTGTGGTCGTGCTCGACGAGGGCGCCACGCACGCGCAGACGGCGATCGTGCTGGCCGCCGCCGAAGAGTCGATCCCCGGCGCGCACGTCGTGCGCGGTGACACGTGGACCGCGATCCCCGTCGGCGACGGGACCCACCCGATCGACGTTGTCGCCCTCGAGGGGTTCGGTGGCGTGGAGCGCGTGGCTTCGATCGCGGCCCCATACCGGCTCGCCGCGCGCGAGGTCTTCGGCCGCGGTATGGAGGTTCGTCTGTCCGACGAGGTGACGGTCGGCGGCTCCGGCTCGATCGGTCTGATCGTCCGCTCTCGTTGGGCGATGGGTAGCGAGTCGCGGCTTTCCATCCTTGCTCCACTCCTGCGCGAGTCCGGGTGCAATGTCTTCGACGCCGGACGCCTCGCGGTCAACGAGCACGATCCGATCCCCGGCATCGACGAGGCCACGCTCGCGCGCGTGCGAGCGATCACCAAGGACGCCGGTCTCTCGCTCTGCATCGAGATCTCCGACGCGGATCAGATCGAAGTAGCCGAACGCCTCGCCGACATCGTGGTAGTCGGGAGCCAGAACATGCACGACTTCGGACTGCTGCGCAGCATGGGCCGCATCGATATGCCGGTGATCCTCAAGCGCGGCGGGGGAGCGACCGTCGAGGAGTTCCTGCTCGCCGCGGAGTACATCCTGATGAACGGCAACGGACGCGTGACGTTGTGCGAGTCGGGGATCCGCACGTTCGACTCCGCCCGCAAGACGCGTTTCGAGATCAACGCGGTACCGCTGATCAAGAGTTGCACGCACCTCCCCGTACTCGCCGATCCCGCGGTTTCGACCCAGCACGCCCGGTTCATCCCGGGGGTTGCTCGGGCTGCGGTGGCCGCCGGTGCCGACGGTCTCGTGCTCGAGGTCGCGACCGAGGCCGCCGACGATCGCGACGGCACCTCGATCGACATCGTCACGCTCAACGCACTGATGACCGAGCTCAAGCCGATCGCCAAGGCGGTCGGGCGCTCGATGGGTCATGTCCCGCGCCACGACGGGAAAGACGCGACCGACGCGGCCGCGCTCTTGCACATCACCGACCGCACGCTCGGTCTCGTGATCGAGTCGCGGCTCGGAGTCGCCCCGCAACTGGAGGTTGTCTCGCAGTGGAGGGTGTCGCCGCCGACCCCGGGATGGCTGTCCCGCTCGCTCGCCGGCGGGGGCGACCTGTCGGGCCGGTGCACCAGCTACAAGATCGGCGGGGTCCGTCTGTCGCGCAACATCGCGTACGTCGACCTCGAGCAGATCGACCCGACGATCGCGATCCTGCTCGAGAGCCGTCAACTCAACCTCGGCCAACTGTTCCTCGACCCCCGCATCGTCAAGAGAGCGTTCGAGTTCGGGACGCAGGACGACGCTGCCGAGATCGACGAACTGCTCCGCGCCAACTTCCCCGACGAGGCCCCCGAGCCGTACGTGTGGCGGCGCTACGAGGGCGTGATCGAGGGCCGCGTCGTGTTCGTGGTGATCGAGTCACTGCCGATCGCGACGTGGGAGCGCATCCTCGGCTTCGGAGCCGGCCCGCTATTGCAGGAGGAGATCGCTTAAGTGGTCACCATCGAGACTTCCGTCTACAACGCGACCGTCGACCTGCTCGAGCGGAATTCCGTGCGGGCCGATGCGCCTTACCTGGTCACACCGCGGCGGACGTGGACCTACGGAGAGGTCATCGAGGCCGCGAACGGCGCGGGGGCCGGGCTCCTGGAGCTCGGGCTGCGCCGCGGCGACCGCGTGCTCCTCGCGCTGCAGGACTCGCCCGAGTTCGTGATCACGTTCTGGGGCGCGATGAAGGCCGGGCTCGTGCCGGTCCCCGTCGCGGCCGGTCTGTCGAGTGCCGACATCCACTTCATGCTGTCGGACTCGGAGGCCCGGGTCGCGGTCTGCGACCTTCCCTCGTCGTCCGCCGTGATCCCTGCCGCAGCCAAGGCCGGCGTCGAGGTGCTCTTCGTCGGCGGAGTGCGCGACGGAGCACGTACGTGGGCCGAGGTCTGCGGACGGCCCGGCTCGCTCGATGCTGCTCCCACAACCGGTCACGACACGGCCCTGTGGCTCTACACGTCGGGCACGACGGGCCTCCCGAAGGCCGTGATCCACCGGCATCAGGATCTCCAGGCCGCGCCGAACGCCCTCGCACAGCAGATCATCGAGCTCGGCCCCGACGACGTCGTTTTCTCGGTCTCGAAGATGTTCTTCGCCTACGGGCTCGGCAACTCGGTGTACCTGCCGGCGTCGGCCGGTGCGTCCGTGATCGTGCACGACGGGCCGAGCATCCCGGCCCGCATCGCCGCTCTGCTCGACGAACACGAACCGACCGTCCTGTTCGGCGTGCCGGCGTTCTTCGCCGGTTACGCGAACCTCGACGAGGCGACGATCCCGTCGTCGGTCCGCGTCGTGCTCTCCGCCGGGGAGGCGATGAAACAGAGTCTGTTCGACACCTTCAAGACGCGCTTCGGTCTCGAGCTGCTCGATGGGCTCGGCTCGACCGAGGCTCTGCACCACTTCTCCTGCAACAGAGCAGGAGATGTCGTGCCGGGCAGCGCGGGCCGGCCTCTCGACGGCTACGAGGTCAAGGTCCTCGATCGTGAGCAGGAGCCGGTCACCGACGGCAGCAGCGGCGAGCTGTGGGTCAAGGGCCCAACGCTGTTCGCGGGTTACTGGCGCCGTCCCGATCTCACCTCGCGCGCGTTCATGGGTGAGTGGATGCGCACCGGCGACCTCGTGCGTGTCGTCGACGGTCGCATCTTCCACGAGGGCCGGCTCGACGATCTGATCAAGCTCGGCGGCGTATGGGTGTCTCCGTCCGAGGTCGAGGAGCTGCTCGCGACCCATCCCGACGTCGCCGACGTCGCGGTGGTCACCGTGGACGACGAAGTCGGGGTTCCCACGCTCAAGGCGTTCGTGCTGTCCGAGCGTGACGACAAGACCCTGATCGCGGAGCTGCGACGCATGTGCCGCGGCAAGCTCGCCACCTTCAAGATCCCGAAAGCTTTCGAGATCGTGCCGGAGCTCCCGCGCACGCCGACCGGGAAGTTGAAGCGGTTCGTCCTGCGCGGCGGCACTGCCGACGGGACGACAGATGAGATCCGGCTCCCATAAACGCACGCCCGCGGCGTGGGCGTCCGACGAAACACCGACGGTGGCCGTCGAGCCCGACACCCTGGATGCGATGTTGCGCCGAGTCGTGCAACCGCGTCCCGGTGACAACGATGCACCGTTCCTCGTCGTGGGGTCGTGGAACAGCCGTACCGCGACGCTGTATCGGTGCCGGGGCGCGGGAGCGTCGACCGACGTAGTCGTGAAGGTCGGCGAGGGGTGGCACTCGAGCGATGCGTTCGATGCGTTCGACGCGACGACGCGTCTCGACCAGATGCTCTCGTCCGGGCGTTGCGCCGCGCGCGTCCCGGCTCCCCTGGGGTGGGACACGAATCCACCCGCCGTCCTGTCGCGTCACGTGGACGGCACCGATCTGTTCTTCATGATGCGCGACGCCGCGCACGAGGCATGGCGTTCCACGACGTGGTCGCCCGACGAGATAGCGGGGGAGTGTGGGCGCGCGCTCGGCGTGTTCCACTCATCGGCTCGTGTCGAGAGTGGCGGCGCCGACGGCCTGCACGAAGTAGCGCACGCCATGCGCCTCGAGAAGGGGATCGTCGACGAGCTCGAGATCCGTTTGGTCAAGGCCCCGGCCTTCGGCGACTTCGGGGTGCACCAGTTCCGCCTCGGCGCCGACGACGTGCTCTATCTGCTCGACCCACCCACCGAGCAGATCATCGCTCCCGTCCACCGGGACCTCTCGGCCTTCGCCTTCCACCTCACCAAGCTGATCGAAACGGACTCACCGGCGCCACCCCGGTCCGAGGAGGCCCTCTGCGACTCCTTTTATTACGGCTACTCAGAGACCGGCCCCACGGACCCCACCACGCCCCTTAACAGATGGGTGCTGAGGGTGTTCGAGGGCCACAAGGCCCGAGGGCTGGCTCACAAGCGCCTGAGGGCGGGAGAGCCGCTCGTGGCCCTCAAGCACGGGGCCGACTACCTCCAGTGCCTCGCCGCGACCCACTTCCGAAGGCCGCAGTTCTAGCCGTTCTGTCGGTTTGCTTGCCTTGACAGGCGAACGTATGTTCGATATATTCCTTATGTGGCTAAGGACGTACTTCCTCCCGATAATGAGGCGCCCCCGAGCCGGGCCGAGCTCCGCGAGGGGCTCGATCGGGCGAACGCCATCGCAGGTCGGGCCG
>JBOGWY010000051.1:0-11439 GCA_050694015.1 Actinomycetota bacterium
GGCTAAATACGATCCTCACAACCTGTTCCGGCTCAACCAAAACATCGCGCCCGCTCCGAGTGTGACGACACCAGGTTGACGGGAAGGTCGGTTCGATGAGGATCCTGTTGCGCGCAGAGGACACCGACGGGCGGGTGGCGGTTCTGCGGGACAGTGTGCCCGCCGGGTGGGAAGGCCCGCCGCTCCATCACCACGACTGGGATGAGGCGTTCTACGTTCTGACGGGCGACCTTACTTTTCAGGTAGGGGAGCAGATCATCGCGCGCACAGCAGGTGAGACGGCCTTCGCTCCCGCCGGGTCACATCACACGTTTGCGAACCTGAGCGACGCCCCCGCGTCCTATCTCGTCGTGTGCACCCCGGCGGGATTCGAGCGGTATTTCGATCCGGAACCGCGCGGGGAGCTTCCTGCACGGCACGCAGTCGGGCCACCTATCCGCGTTCGGTGATCGGTTGGGAACTGAAGCTTCATCCGTATCACGACGGTGTGAATGGGTCGCCTGGACTCGGACCCTGAATCCATAGATCAAGAGTCCAAACGGAGGGATGCGCTCTAGTGAGGGCTGCTCTCAGGCAGCCTTAAGCGGTTCCTTGAAGAGCACCACCGTGATCTTGCAATCGTCATCGATGGCGGTGAGCAGGAGGGTGTCTCCCTTAAGCTCCCACTTGTAACTGACCGGCACTTAGGATGCGTCGCGTGACGACGACCGAAGAACTCGAGCTGCTAACTACGAAAGAGCTTCACGACCGCTCGTTCGCACTCGCGCGACGGCGGCTAGACGCAGGGTTCTTCTGGAACCTGCTCAAGGCGATCCCCGCCGCAGAGGCCGCGGCCGGACATCTGGGCGAGGCCGAGCAAGATGTGATGAGCCTCGCGATGCGGGTCGAGGACCTAGTGAACCCCGATACTCCCGAGGAGGCCGATTCGCTGCGCCCCATCTACGTCGACTACCTGCTGAAGCACGACAAGGTTTAGGCGCCGACCTGGTGGTCACTCGATCGTAGCAGTCCGGTTCCAGGTCAACCCCCACGTCCCGGAACCTCAGCGTTCGAGTAATACGCGGTCTCGAACGGGAAGTCGTGTTCGATCCAAGACTGCAGCGCCGCGTACAGCTTCTCGTAATAGCCTTGCTCGTACGCGACAGGGATGACCCACCAGCTGACATCAACGTCGTAGCTCAGTAGTTCCTCCGTCAACGGAGTGCGTCGTCCGAGCGGGTAGAGGTAGCAACATCCGAGGTAGCGCCCCTCGGTGTCGTAGACGGCATAGGCGAAGGAATCTCCCTCGCGGAACTCGACCTCGTGCCATACGAGATCGGCATAGTTGTAGTCCTCGGTCACCGGTTCTGTCGGCCACGCGCCTCCGCGCGTCTTCCGGATCAGCTCGAGGCTGGCATTGATGCCTGTGACGTCCTCCGCCAGATCGGCTCGCGAGATGGCTCTGGCGCGCACGTCCTCGTATGCCAGTTCGGTCGGTGCGACGTAACCGGTTGGCAGCTCCAGCTTCTTCACCAGGCCGCGGTAGTCCTGTCCTCCTTCGGTCCTCCCGTGCATCTACCGGGTAGGTTCGTCTTCGTTAGCTTTCTGATCCTCTACCCATGGTAACTGGACCCTCGGGAGGACGAATGAGCGACGTGCGCGAAGGAAGTCGCGTTGCTCTGTGTCGCTGCGGCGCGAGTCGCAACAAGCCCTTCTGCCACAACAGCCATCAACTGGTCGTCTTGCCCTCCGTTAGCCTTCGTTCGATCGACTCGATCGAACGCACGACGGCCCATCGAGAAGGAGCGCGATGGACAAGACGGAGGACGCCCGACGGGAACCAGTGAAGGCCTCACCCGCGGCGCGGCTCGGAGCTGGGGTCACGATCGCCATCGTCCTTATCGCGGGAGTTTTTGTTCTCGGCCGCCTCGCCGCTACCGATCGGGCGGCCCTACTCTTCACCGCTGTGTGGTTCCTCGCGGTGCTGATCGGTGGGATCGTGATCGCACGCAGCCGGCCCGCGCTGCTCGGCCCGATGACCGTCGCCTACACGCTCGTGGCGGCCGGTGCGTTGATCCTGCTCGGGGCCCCCATGGTCGGCAATCGAGAGGTTGACGAAGAGGTTGTCACCGCCGCGACTGCGGGGAACGGCGATGCTGCGGGGAACATACTGATCGCGAGCGGCGGATTCGTTCCCCTCTCGCATCCTGGGTCGGGCACGGCGGCGGTGATCGAGGTGGACACCGGCGAGCGGAAGCTCACGCTGACGGATTTCGAGACCGACAACGGACCGGATCTACGCGTCTATCTCACCGCGGGTGATCCCGCCGACGGCGGAGACATCGGCGACTTCGTCGATCTTGGTGCGCTGAAGGGGAACGTCGGCAACCAGCAGTACGACATCCCATCGGACGTCGACGTCGAACGATTCCCCTTCGCCGTCGTGTGGTGCCGAGCATTCAGCGTCGGCTTTACGTCGGCGGCGTTGGAGAGCTGACCTCGACCGCCATCCGGCGGACCGTTACCCGGAGCGCCCCGCCATCTCCGCCATGCGCTGGTGCATCGCCGAGTCGAGATCGGCCGCCCCCCCGTGGGACCGAGTAACGAGCATCGAGAATTCGCCCTGATCGAGCGACATCAGCTCGGTGTCCTTCGTCGCGCGCACCGTTGCTATGCGCGGCTTGCCGGTTAGCAACCCGATCTCGCCGAAGAACTGTCCGGGCCCGAGCGTGGCGACCTTCTCTTCACCGCTGGTGCTCGTGCGCACGACCTCAACCTCACCGTCGGTGATGATGTAGAAGCGGTCGGCCTTGTCCCCTTCGCGGACGATGACGTCACCGGCCTTGAAGCGGTACGGATCGAGCTGAGCGGTGACGCTGACGCGCTCTTGCTGGGTGAGGTCGGGAAGCGCCTTTCCGAGCCAGATGTTGTAGGCGCGTTTCGTCTCGTCCCAGAACGCCATCACGAGGGGAACCACGACGAAGAAGTTGTAGACGTAGTGCAGGTAGGGACGTTGGAGCGGGGTTCCGATCATGCCCCCCTTCGCGAGGATCCCGGTCGCGCCGCTCGCCTCGTACGCCGCGGGCTCGAAGAGATCCATGTAGTAGAGGAAGGTGTGCTCGACCTCGTGGAAGCTCGCAGCGATGAACGAGATCCACAGCCACTTGTTGTGGGGGCCGAGCTTCACGAGAACCGCCCCGATCCCCAGCCACACGAGCGAGTCCCACGCGAAGTGCACGAGCTCCCGGTCGAGTTCGCCGAACACGCCGTGCGACACGGTCACGTCACCGCCCGAGACGAGGAGCTGAAGTACCTGGACGGTGTGCTCGGCGAGGTGTCCGAGTTGAAGGACGACGAAAACGCCGACGAGCGAGTAGAAACCGTAGTTCTCGTACTTGTACGCGGCTTCGAAGTAGAAGACGGGGAACCACGGGATCAGTGCCGCCAGCACCTTCCCCCACAGTGGGAAACCGTAGGCTTCGCCGCCCGCGTACAGGAACGCCGACGCGACGCCGGTGATCAGGATGACCCTGAGGGGAACTCGCTGCAGGTCGAGGATGTTGGGAACGAACTTCTGGATGCCGCGGTCCTGTGCCGGGACGGAAGAGCTCATCGGCGCGCCTCCTTCTCGACCGAACGAGCCACCACGCGTTCCACCGCCGTCCGCGCGAGGATCTGTCCCTTCCCTTGCGCGGCTTGTTCGGTCGGCCCGAATGGCTGCTTCTCTTCCGGCGACAATCCCTTGGCGCGGCGCAGGGTCCAGACGACGAAGACCGCGTCGACGATCACGACGAAGGCGATCGAGGCCAATGCGATCCCGCCGTAGCCGGACCAGTCGAACGGGGGTGGTGGGGCGTCGAGCGTGGGATTGATCGGCGGGCGGTTCTGCACCATCCACACCATCCACGCGATCACCGCCACGGTGAGAAGACCCAGTCCGATCATGCGCTTCGCTGTGAATTGCTTCTGCATTTGCCCCCCTTCCATCAGACCAAGCTGCATCTTTTCACCCGTAGAAATAGGGCACAAGGTCGTCGGGCCCGGGTATGTCCCGAGATGACCGTGGCAAGCACCGTCACGCGGGTTGATGCTCCGAATCTGACTCTAGGACCAGGCCCCCCAGATCGCTCGCCGCGCACGCTCGTAGTTGTCGATCACGGCCCCGGTGATCCCCGAGCTCTCGGCCCGGAAGACCTCTCCTCCGGTCAGGGCGCACAACCGGTCCGTGAACGCGCGCAGGCCCTCAGACTCCTCCAGGAGGAAGACGTTGATGGAGATGTCCGATCTGGCGAGCCGCATCGCCTCACGCAACGTTCGCTCGAATGTCTCTCGCGTGGGAGGCCAGCTGAACGCGGCGTAGCCATTCTCGAGGTGCGCGGTCGGCTCGCCGTCGGTGACCATGATCACCTGCTTGATCGGACGCGGATCGTCCGCGAGGGCTCGGCGGGCCAGGATGAACGCGTGCTCCATGTTCGTGCCCTGCACGTGCTCCCACCCGACGGTGGCGAGGTCGACCGGCTCCATCTGACGCGCGAAGTCCGAGAAGCCGATCAGGTAGAGAGCGTCCTGCGGATACTTCGAATCGATCAGTGCCTGGAGCGACAGCGCCATACGCTTCGCGTGGATCCAATGCCCCCGCAGCGGCATCGACAGTGACAGGTCGAGCAGCAGTGCCGTCGCGGTGCGCGGACGGGATTCGGTCTCGATCACCTCGAAGTCCTCCGGCGTGAGGGCGACACGCCTCTGCGGACCGCCCCGCAGCACGGCGTTGTAGACGGTCTTCTCGACCGAGATCGGGTCGGGGTCGCCGAAGCTCCACCGACGCGTCTGACCGGTGGGCTCGGCTTGGCCCCCGGACGCGCGGTGCGTCGGCTCGCGCCGGATCTTCTCGAGTACGCGCGTCAGCGATCGTTCGCCGATCAGCCGTGCGCCGCGTGCGGTCAGCTCCAACTTCCCCGAACGTTTGACCAGGCCCGCTTTCTCGAGGGCCTTCTCGATCTCTTTCAGCCACCTCAGGTCCTCGACCGCGCCCTCGTCGAGCGAACGTCGCAGTTGCTCTTCGTCGATGTCCTCGAGACTCGCTCCCGGATGGTCCATGTGCAGCGTGTCCTCGAGGTCCTCCATCTCGGACAGCCGCTCGATGGCGTCGACCGCCGCGCTCATCGGCATCATGTCGTCGCCGTAGAACTCCGACGCTTCGTCCCATGGCAGCTCCGGCATCAACTGACGGAGGTTGCTGCCGAGCTGGTCGAGCTGCCACGCGAGATCCATGTCGTCGAGGAGCGCCCCTGCAAGTTCCACGAGTTCCCGTCGTTGGTCGGGCGTGAGGCTCGCCATAAGACGGCTCATCGCGGCCATGCGTTGGGCCATTACTTGCAGGAGCTCGTCGAGGTTCTTTGGGTTCTCCGGGAACATGTCGCCGTAGCGGGACATGAAGCCCTCGAAGTCAGGTGTGTCTCCGCGGTCGCGGGCCGCGATCATCTCGTTGAGTTCGGCGAGCATGTCCTTGATGCGCGCGATGTCCTCCGGCGTGATGTCGCGCATCGCGCCGACCATGTTCTTGAAGTAGGAGTTGAGGACGTCGCGCTTGAGCTTCTCCTTGAGGGCTTCGAAGCGCGCCCTCGCTTCGCCGGAGGAGAAGTCGTAATTGTCGAGTCCCTTGAGCGCGCCGGCGGGATGGTTCGGGAGGGTGTCGAGCTCCATCTCCTTCATGCGCGCGTCGTCGCTCTGATCGGATGCGAGCGAGTTGCGCTCGAGCGCCACGATCTCGTCGAGCTCCTTGCGCACCTCGGCGAGGGGGCCCGCAAGGTTGGCACGCTCGGCCATCTGCAGGCGCTGCTCGCGCAATCGGCGTAGGAGGTCGTCGAGCCCGCTCCGACCCTGCATCCCGCGCCGCATCAGCTCGCGCAGCGACCAGTCGAGCCCGTATCCGGACAGAAGTTCGTCGGAGATCTCGTCGAGCACGGCACCGACATCGACGTCCGCGCCGAATGGATCCTGCGATCCGTCCCAGCGCGAGAACTCGGCTTTCACGAACGTCGTGCCGAGAAGCGGGCGCCGTGCCGGCTACCGGACTTGTTGAGGCGCTTGTTGAGGTGGAGGCCTTCGAGGCAGAATTCGAGCTCCGATGCCTGCAACGGTGACTCCGTGTCGTCCTCGCGCAGACGCTTCTGCAGGCGTCCGAGGAGCGAGCCGACGACTCGCTCGTCGGACTTGAACTGACTCAGGAACTGCTCGGAGCCCATCTCGTCGGAGGTCTCCACGCGGAGGCCGCGGTCGAACGCTTCGAGCAGATCGCCGTAGTCCTCGCCGGCGAGGTTGCGCTGCCACACCTCGAGCACCGCGTTCTTCACGGCGCGTTCCAGGATCTCGGGTTCGCGCCCCTCCTCCAGCGTGTCGAACTCGATGCGGCCGAGGGAAGTCTCGATCACGGTGTACAGGTCGGTCGGGCGAGGGACGGCTTCGGGTTCCCCGTTGATCACCGCCCGCCGAAGCGCGGAGGCCACGACGGTCTCGAGCCCGCCGATCGAGAAGCGCACCGACACGCCGCTTCGCTGATTGACCTGCGGGCTCGACCTCAGCTCCGCCGCGACGGCGGCGAGGATCTCCTTCAAGTAGTGAGGGACGTGGACCGCGATCCCCTCGGGGGCCGGTGTGGCCTCCTGATCCATGATCGCGATCTCGTCGTCGATCTTCTGTGGGTAGTGCGTGCGCACCTGCGTGCCGAAACGATCCTTGAGCGGCGTGATGATGCGTCCCCGATGGGTGTAGTCCTCTGGGTTCGCCGACGCGATCAGCATGAGGTCGAGTGGCAAGCGGATCTTGTAGCCGCGGATCTGGATGTCGCGCTCCTCGAGGATGTTCAGCAGCGCGACCTGGATACGTTCGGGAAGGTCGGGTAACTCGTTGAGCGCGAGGATGCCCCGGTTCGTGCGCGGCACGAGCCCGTAATGAATGGTCAGCTCGTCACCGAGGTAACGACCCTCCGCGACCCGGATCGGGTCGACGTCGCCGATCAGGTCGGCGACCGACACGTCGGGAGTCGCGAGCTTCTCGGAGAAGCGGAGGTCGCGTTCGACCCACACGATCGGTGTCGCGTCACCCTGTTCCGCCACAAGCACCCGGCAACGCGCGCAGATCGGATGGTAGGGATGGTCGTGAACCTCGCAGCCCGCGATCGCCGGCACGCGCCCGTCGAGCAGCTCGACGAGATAGCGCATCATGCGACTTTTCGCCTGGCCGCGCTCGCCGAGCACGATGATGTCGTGGCCCGCGAGCACGGCCCGTTCCATCGCGGGGATGACCGAGTCCTCGTAACCGACGATCGCGGGGAAGAGGCGTTCGCCGGAGCGCAGTCGGTTCAGGAGGTTGGCGCGCAGCTCGTCCTTGACGGAGCGGTCTGGGTATCCGGCCCCCCGTAACTCGCCGAGCGTCGACGCCGAGGTCATAAGGGCTTGAGCCTACGTCCGGGAGGCTCATACGCGGTCCGACCATCATGCGAGGATCGCGCGACGCCATCTATCGAAGGCGCGTCGCACATCGCTGTCACGGTGCGGGATATGGAAGCCAGCGCCGAGTGGTATCAGCGCGTGTTCGGCTGGCAGGTACTGCGCCGATATGGCCCCGACGAAGCAGCACCCGCGCATATTGTTGTTCGACCCTTCCGATCTCTTTGCAGTGAGCCTCTGTCAGCCCGAAGACGGTTCGCCCGAGGCCTTCGACCACCGCCGCACGGGCCTCGATCACCTCGCCTTCAAGGTGCCTGACGACGGCGAGCTCGCGCTCTGGGTCGCGCATCTGGACGGGCTCGGTGTTGTCCACTCCCCGGTGCGCGTGCTCGATCTGGGACAGTTGCTTCGTCAGTTGGCTGTGTAGGGGCACCACCTGAAATCGCGCCGCCGTCTTTCGGACTTATTGCCGACTTCACGTAAATCAGGAGGTAAGACAAAACAAGGATTTTGCGCGTGACCTGTGACGCAGCGAGCGGCCCGGCGATATCGCTTCTCGAGATCAGTCACGATCTCGAGATATACGGTCTGTGCGAGCGATGTTCCCAGGAGCTAGGAGGTCTTTCTTAGCTTCTCGTACGCTCCAGATTCGAGCTGCCACCTTCAACGAGGCGTGGAGGTCGCGTTTGGTGCGCTTCGTGTCTACGACACGGATGGCGACCGTGTGGGCACGGGCGAGAGGCCCGGGGCTAAAGGGGACTGCCGCCGGATGGCGAACGTTACGCCTGCGCGTCCAAACAAAGGATAGAAGAGGGAGAAGGGAGCGTCATGGCTGCCTCGATCTTGCGCCACTCTCGCACCTTTACGGTCGTTCTCGCCTCGGTGATAATCGCCGCACTCGCTCAGCTCACCGACTCGGCCCCCGCTTTCGCCGGGCCGGTCGCCGACAGCGACGAGACCTATGCGCTCTGTGGCCGAGTCTTCCCCGATCCGCAGGCGTACTGGGTCCCCGAGGCCGACCAGGACCCCGGTTCCGAAGAGGACACCCCGCATCCTGGCGAAGGCACCTCTCCCTACGCCAAGGGCAACGCCCCCTGCGCGGCGCGCACCTTCATGACCTATAGGGAGGCCATATCGGGACTGACCTACCTGGATCAGAGGGGTGACACCGGACCTTTCATCGACATCATCGACATCACCAAGTCGAAGGACCCGCGCATCCGCGCGGTCGTTGAGAAGGAGCTGGGGGACGGCTGGTCGGAAGGCCTGCCGACCGCCACCGGAGACCTGGATCAAGCTCCGCTCTACCTGATCAAGGTCACCGCGCCAAACCGTCAGCTGGTCAAGGGCGTGAAGGTGATCCCCGAGGCGAAGCGCGATCACTTCGTCTGGTCGTTGTCGATGCACGGTATCGAGCGAGCTGGGGTCGAGGGCGGGGTCCGGGCGATCGAGGACCTGGCCACCTGGGGCTCCAGGGAGCCCAAGCGCCCGCTGCTCGAAACCTATGCGGGCGGCAAGATCAAAACGATCAAGGGTCTCAAGGCCGACAACCTGCGCGTCGGCGAAGTGCTTATGCGTTCGGTGAGCTACTTCATTTTGAGCAACCCCGATGGGTGGAGACGCGGCGATCCCGAGCGCGGCGGATCGTCGTTCATGAGGTTCAACGGCAACGGCATGGACCTCAACCGTGACTGGCCCGAGCTCGGCTACACCGAGCCCGAGTACACGCCTTGGTCGGAATCGGAGAGCCGCACCTACGGCAAGGTGCTGCAGAACCTGACCGACAACTGGACGGGCGGCATCGACCTCCACGGGATGGTGGTGGCGAACGCCTTCTCCTACACCCTAGTGGGTGGCTCGCAGCGCCCATTCGACAAGAACGAGCGCGTGATGCAGTTCGTGGAGCAGGCCTGGGACGACGCGGAGCGGCGGCTCTTGTGGTCCCCCATGATCAAGCCCAACGATGCCCCCGATCAGTGCGCGGAGTTCGCCGGTGTTGCCCCGACCGGCGAGACCAACGACCCGCCCGACTGCGACCAGCGCTCCTATGGGGTGCAGTACGGGACGATCTGGGACACGATCGAGTACACGGTGACCGGGGCGGTCGGCAACTGGATCGACTCGCCCATCGGACTCAACGCCGACGGGATCGACAACGAGATGATGATGTCGCACCTCGGAAACTGCGGGACGGGCACGTGTTACGTACCCGACTTCGAGCAGCTTCACGTAGACGGCAACAAGTCGCTGATCTACGCGATGCTCAACTTCTCTCTGCAGCCGCCGCCGGCTAAGTTCGACGTGGACGGCAACGTCGGCTACTTCGTGAACCCCCGTCGGCTCGTTGATCCAGGCACTCGGACACCGAGCATCCGGAAGCGCGCCAAGGCCCCCAAATCGCGGTCGGGGACCACCCCGCATGCTGCCGGCGCGACTACCGTGCTTACCAAGTTCAAGGTCGACAACAGGGGCAACCGCTATATCGGAGGCATCGCCGCGGAGGCTCGCTGGAGCAACGTTCAGGGCGAGAGCCACGGTGAGGCCTCGAACCAGATCCGGATCCAGTACGAGAACAAGAAGTCCGGCGAGTGGGAGACCCGCCCCGTCTACTCGTCGGGGGCCGGCTACCGGCAACCTGGCTTCCGTTCCGACTGGAATTACCCGGCCGACGGCAAATATCGCGTCGTGATCACGGGTGCTGCCCCCGTCACGGCGCAGTGGCAGGTGGAGTTCGCGGCGAACCCGACTTGGGAGCAACCCATCCAGAAGCCCTTTGATGTCTCCAACATGGACTTCTTTGCAGAGCTCAAGCCATTCATCGGAAGTAGGGGCAGCCTTACGGCCGTCGACGTGAACCGCGTTCTGTCCGGCAAGAGATCGCTCGCGGACTTCGACACGATCGTGATCGTCGATGACGCCCTGTTGCCCGGCTACCGCGAGAAGGGCGACAAGGCTCACCAGGGCGTGCTCGACCTGCCCAGAACGACCTACAACGAACGGGACCGCGACGCCATCGCGTCCCGCCTCAAATCCTTCGTCCGAGCCGGCGGGAACCTAGTCCTGAGCGACGACGCCCTGCGAGGGCTCGAATGGATGGGCGTGGTGCCCAACGGTACGGTCGGCACCCGCGGCGTCTACGCCGGCAACGTTTCCTTCACGACCGACGCAGGGCAGACCGACACCTATGGCCACAAGCTGGCCAAGGGGATCGACCGGCCGGGCGCGGCCGAAGGCATCAACAACCGGCGTCAGATGGTGGAGCCGGTGCCGCTCGGCTACCAGTTGGGAAGTGACTTCCCGCAGTGGAACGTCTCGTCGGTGGCGTGGCGGAAAGCCGGCGGGAAGATCGTCGGAACCGAAGGCGAAGGCGCCGAGAGCATCGATCGGGTGGCGCTTGGTGAGATGCGGTACGGCAAGGGTCGCATCCGCATCCTGGGGTCGTTCCTCACCTTCCCGACCACTGCGAACTACCACCCCTTCGGGCTGGCGTCCTACTCCGTGACCGACAATGGCTACATCCTGGCGCGCAACCTGTGGTCATGGGAGAACCCGAGCCAGAACAGCAGTCCCGATCTGGGCGACGATCCGATCAAGTGGGTGAAGTCGGACAGGCCGACCCAGAAACAGCTCTGAGCCTAGGTAGTGTGAATTGCTGCGCAGCACTCGTCAGCATTGCTCGGTATCGGCAGGTTTTTGCGTGACGTCGCGCCAGCCATCGGCTAGAGCCAGCGCGCTCAGAGCTTTTAACGTGGGTCGCCAGGGAATCGAACCCTGAACCTACGGATTAAGAGTCCGTTGCTCTGCCAATTGAGCTAGCGACCCGCCGGGCAGCCTATCAACGCGCTTCGCACATTCCGTCGCCGTCTAGGCTCTCGTCATGCAACGACCACACGGTTCTCCCGATTCGGAGATCAGCAGCGCTGAGGCCGCGCGACGCCTAGACGCCGATGAGATCCAGCTACTCGACGTGCGGGAGCAGATGGAATGGGACGCAGGCAGACCGAGCGGCGCG
>JBOGWY010000052.1:0-18189 GCA_050694015.1 Actinomycetota bacterium
GAAGTAGGTGGATCGGGCGATCAGTCTGTCGGGGTCTTCATTCGTTCATGTGAGGGCCATCACAGTCGCGGGAGCTCCGTAAGTCCATTACGCCAAGCTGACTTTTTCCTTACTTCTTCCTAACGAGGGACATTCAAGCCCGTAGAGGGGCCAAACTCCATTGGAGAAGTCTTTGAAAAGTCTCTAAGAAGTCTTGGTGGGCGCCTACAAGCGCTGGTGCTCCGCCGACCTAAGACAGGCGAAATCGATTTGATAAGGGTCCGGGTGAGACGTTCGAGCGCTGCCCAGTCACATCCGGTTGGCCAGGCCACCTCGAACTAGGGGCGCATTGACCTTTACAGGTGGGGCGGCGAGCAGGGCCTACTTTCCTAGAGGAGGTAGCTCAGTCACCTAGGACAACTCAGCTACTCGGTGTCCTCCGAGTCCTTAAAGATCAATGTGACCTCATTGCCCGAACGAGCCGCGGAGCCGGCGATCATCTGCATGTCAGGCGAACCCGGGTCGGATTCACCTACGGCCTGCATCACCGGTTCGCCGGGATCGGGCGACTCGGGGGAAGCGGGGACCTCTTCACGCGGTTCGTCCGGCATGCCGATAATCCTAATGCTGATGGGGACCAATCTGGGGCTTATTCAAAGAGAAGAACTCCGATACCGAGAGCGACCAGGACAACCGCAGCGACCTCCGCAGCAATCGCCCTGGTGAGAAGGTTGACCTTGTGCGGGTTGCGCTCCCGAAAGGACTCGATGCTCTTGACTCTGGCTTCGGACGCTCGTCTCGTACCGAGAGCAACGTCCTCGTAGTTCCAGGCGATAGGCGACAGCGTCTTTCGTAGCCATGCGGCGTCCACCTCTTCGTAGAAATCGGGACGGTTCGTCAGGATCCCGAATATGCCTGCGAAGGCGAACGCAACGAGCGCGAGGCCGAAAAGGACCTTGGACGGTCCGGGGAGCGTGAAATCTGTCGCTTCGGTCGCTACCGCTCCGATCGCAAATAAGAGGGTTACGAGCGTGCCTGATGAAGTGACAACAGCCAAGCCCCGCTGTTGCAGTGATTCCTTCCGAGCCCGTTCCTCGCCGAGCTGCTCCTGGATGAGCGCCTCGTAAGCGAGTCCCGCGAATTCCTTGGTCAGCGGGATTCCCCGGAAGGTTTTTCGTCCTTCTCGAAGTAATCCATCGTGGGCGACCCGGGGTCGGCTCCCTCGGGGACTGCTTGCTGGTCGGGTTGGCTCTCCTGCGTCGGCTGTGGTTCGGCAGGTTCTTTGTTGGCGCTCTCAGACATCCTGCACTCCTTGAAGCGACGTGATAGCTGTGCGCAACAGCATCGCGGGTTGTAACGGAATCATCAAGGAGGCCCGGAGAGCGGATGGCTATCCTTGCCGGATGCAGCGGCCGAAGCGGCGGTTGGGCAGGTGTGTCGCCTTCTTCTTGCTACTCCTCCCCGCCTGTTCCTCAAGTGGGGAGCCAGCACGCGGCGACGGGGGCGGAACGCTGGTCCGGGTCCGTACCATGTTCGATGGTGCGGACTTCCACTCCGACTACGCGGTGTTGGTGAATGAAGGGGTCATCTCGGCCGTCGGTCCCGCTGATGAGATCGGGAACGGAACGGAGGAGACGGTCGACCTCGGAGCAGCAACGCTGCTTCCCGGTGTAATCGATCTCCATGTCCATCTCGGTTCTGTCTACAGCTACGACGACCTCCCCGAGAAGGGCGTGACAACGGTCCGGGATCTCGCAACCGAAGACATCCTTGCGTCCCCCGAGCCTCGCACGCTGAGGGTGATAGCTGCGGGTCCGATCATCACCGTGCCCGGTGGCTATCCCATTCCAGTATGGGGTTCGACCATCGCGGCCCCGATTGATGGACCCGACGAGGCGCGCGCGAAGGTTCGCGGCCTCGCAGATAAGGGAGCCGGGGTCATCAAGATCGCGATCACAGAAGGTTTCAAAGGATCCTGGCCGACGCTTTCGGTCCCGGAGACCCGGGCCATCGTGGAACAAGCTCACGCCCGCGGACTGATCGTGACGGCACACCTGGACGATGCAGCAGGCGTTCGGCGCGCCTTGCAGGGCGGGGTCGACGAATGGGCCCATATCCCATGCTTCGAAGTACCCACAAATCTTCTCCGCCAAGCAGTCGCCAGAGGCATAGACGTGGTCGCCACGCTCCACGTGCAACGGGGGTGTCCCGCGTCCATGAGGAATGCGAAGGCTTTCGTCGCGGCCGGAGGCACGCTCCTGTATGGAAGCGATCTTGGAAATGCGGGCATTCCCTTCGGCATCGATGTCACTGAACTGGAGCTGATGAAACGATCGGGGCTCTCGGTCGAAGAAGCCTTGGCTTCCGCGACCTCACTCGCAGGCAAGGCCCTGGGCTTGCGCGTGGGCTCTCTTTCACCGGGTGCGCCCGCGGACCTCATTGCCGTGGCGGGCAATGTGCGCCGCGATATGTCGCTCTTGTCAGACCCGATTTTCGTTATGGCAGACGGCGAGGTGATTCTCGAGTCGGGCGAACCGGATGAGCTGCCCGGGGCGACACCGTAACGCGGGCGCTTGCGGGTTGACGTTGTTTGGGCAGGAGTCATGGCCCTCTATCTAGCGAAAACGTGCTGGCTCGGTGAACGGTCACACGAATTGGGACGCAAAAAGGCCGCGAGGCGTCACGAAACAACGAGAAACGCCGGCAAACGCCCGCAAGCGAAAGTGCAGGTCAGGGGCGGTTTCGGCGCGAAAGCGCAGGTCACGAAACAGGCCTCCAGCAAACTTCTAATCCGAGGGTCGGGGGTTCGAATCCCTCCGGGCGCGCTGCATAAGCCCAGGTCACGGGCCGTTTAGAAAGGGTTGCCTCCCGTGATGCGATGCGCGGCTTCGGCATCAACGTCGTGACCCTCGACTTCACACCATGCCCGACCGATGCCGCGGATCGCCTGCGGGTACACGATCAGGGTGCCGGAACGGCTTGATCGCCGCGAGGTAAGAGCGGCCGAAGCGACCGTTCGGCTTCACCAAGATGGCCATCTGCCCGCGGTACCCGGCGGCTCCATCGGGAACCCAGCCAAGATGGATGACGCCATGAACCGTGCGGTTGGCGACCTCAGCGGCGAATTCGTTGTCGGTCCTGTAGAGCGGCGTGAACGGCGCGCCTTCGACTTGGAGATCGAGCGCCGTGTCACTGAGATCATCCGGTAATCGCTCGCCCAGCGACTCCACCCTCGCGCCGATCCCACCCCCCGCGCCGTCCCATCCGAGGATCTCACCGAGCTTCGTTCTGACGGTGAAGAGCGTCCGGACGAGATGCGGCGTGTCACGGGCCGGGTCGAACGACGCGATGAGTTCTACGAGGTCGGGGAAGTCGTCCTCGCCGCCCGGTGTCGGCAGCGCCCACACGTCCTCGAGTTCGAAATCAGCGGTGTATCCATCGATGCGCCAGTGCTGTGCCGCATGCGCGCTTTTCGGCAACCTCACTTCAAGCTTCGATCGGCTCGCCGTGCGGGGGCGTCAACAACCCCGAACCGATCCGGCTTGGACGAGGAAGATCCGGGGAGATCACGTGGACGCCACCCAGCACAGGACCGCGACGACGACCCAGACCACCGGGATGGGCAGACGCCGGATGTCGTGACGTCCACGCCGCGCGATCACGAACGCCATCACCGCGGCGACCGCCCACATCGCGGCGAACCACCGCAGCACCAGCGTTTCCGCATCGACGTCGGGAGCCCGCGCCAGCGATAACAGCAGACCGCCCGACGTGAGTGCGAACAGCGTGACGATGTGCCACGTCACGCGGATCATGAGATCCATCATCGAAGGCGAGCTCGACATCGGCTCCTGCGAACCGAGTCTCGGAAGGACTCGGAGTTGCCCGAGCGTCTCGTGGCCGATGCCGAGCGCCACCGTGATCAATCCCGCTATCGCTACCGCCGCTCTCATCGGAGTCCTCTCGCTCCGCCGTACGCTGCCGTATGGCGACCATACGATAGCGTATGGACATGCGCAAACCGGACCAGCGCCGCCTCACGCCCGACGACTGGGCGCGGGCCGCTCTCGATGCCATCGCCCGGGGTGGCGTCGGAGCCGTCGCCGTGGAAACGCTCGCCGCGGAGCTGGGCGCAACCAAGGGCAGCTTCTACTGGCACTTCAAGAACCGCGACGCCCTGATCGACGCGGCGCTCGAGCGCTGGGAGCAGCGTCGCACCGACGCGGTCATCGAACATCTCGAGCACGAGCCCGATCCCACACGGCGGTTGAGGCTGCTGCTGGAGGGGGGCTTCGAACTGGGGCCCACAGATCGTGCCGAGATCGCGCTGCTCGCCAACCCCGGGCACCCGGCCGCGCTCCGGGCGGTACGCCGGGTGACGGAGCGCAGGATCGGCTACCTATCCGATCAATTGGAGGCGCTCGGTTGGAACGCTCGCGACGCGCGCGATCGCGCCGTTCTGATCGCGTACGTCTACGTCGGACACATCCAACTTGCACACATCGCGCCGAAGCTCACCGGTGCAGATTCGCAACAGCGACAGATCGAGCTTGCGTTCAACGCGCTCGTCCAAGGGGCGGCGGCGGTTTTCCGATAGAGATCACGGGCTGCGTAACCATCGGGGTCTTCGGCTCCACGGCATAACGCTGTCGCCACGCGTCGTAGCCCCCGCCCAGCGGGCGCGCGACGATGCCCCGCCGCTGCAACTGGAGCGCCACCCGGGCGCTCGTCCCCTCACTCGGTCAGGTGCAGTACGGAACGACAAGGCGCGCCGCCTCGTCGGGCTCCCACGATCCGACCTCATCGGGAAGCAGGCGGATGCTCGCCGGGATCTGGCCCTCGTCGCGGTCGTATTGCGAGCGGCTCCGCACGTCGAGCACGATCGGCGGATCATCGGAGTCCAGCATGGCGCGGAGTTCTTCGACGCTCACGCGTTCGATCGTCTCGGGGGTGGACGCGAAGAGGCCGGTCGCCGTCGCCTCTCGCTCTTCGGCGAGGGTCTCCGCGAGTACCGACTTCGCGTAACGATTCACGAGTGGCGTTGCCGACACTCCGTGCACGACGACGGAGACGATCACGACCAGGCCCGCGGCCGCGAACAGCAGGTCGCTCCCCGGCACGCCGGCGATCACGATAAGAAGCGCGAACAGCATCGAGTTGAGCCCGCGGGGGCCGAACCACGCGATGAAGCCCTTCGCGGCTCGACTCAGACGCGCCGCGCGCAGGCTGAGGACGCCGCCGATCGCGAGCGGCCTGATCACGAAGATCGCCGCGACTGCGAACAACAGGGCACCGGACAGCTCGAGAACGCCCAGCGCCGAGGACAGGACAACGCCGAACATCACGAACGCGATCAACATCAGCATCTCGGCGGCCGCCTCCCCGAACTCGAGGAAGCAATCGCAGAGCTCACGATCGAGGATCGTCACCGCGAACCCTGCCGCGAACGCGGCGAGGAACCCGTCGCCCCCCACCGCTACCCCGGCGGCGTATGCACCGAGGACAAGGCCTACGCCGTACAGAGCCTGGTACTCACGCCTGATCCCGAAGCGCTTGTCGGCGCGCGCCATGAGCCCCGACCCCACGGCCCCCACGACGAAACCGGTCGCGGGCCCCACGATCAGGAGTGTCACGGCGAACAACGCCCACTCGGTAGCTCCACCGACGTCCTGGTTGGCGATCGCGACCAGGACGAGCAGGAGCGGGAGCACGATGACGTCGTTCGTACCCGCCTCGATCTTGAGGGCCTGACGGACCGAGCGCGGAAGCCGCGGATCGCGCACGACGTCGCGCAGTACGACGGGATCGGTAGACGACAGGATCGCACCGAGCAGGAAGGCGATGATCGGCGACACATCCAGCAGCAGGATCGCGGCCCCCGCGACGAGCAGGACGATCAGGAACGTTCCGGGTCCGAGAGACAGGGCGGGGACCAGCCATTCGTGTCGCTCGCGAGCGAACTCCAGGTTCACGGCATCGAGGAAGAGGACGAGCGCGAGCGTTGCGGTGGCCACGACCTCGAGCGCGAGGTCGTGGATGCCCACGTGGATGATGTCGAGGCCGTTCGCACCGAAGAGGAACCCGAGGCCGAGGAAGAGCATCGGGAACGACAGCGGCGCGCGCTCGACGACACCGGCGAGCAACGCCGAAGCCGTGAGTACTACGGAGAGCAGTACGAAGCCGGTGAGGAGATCGCTCACGACGCAATCGTAGAGGTCGCGCTCGCCGTGCCGCCGTTTCTAGCTGTGCGCCGCGCTGCGTGCCTCGCTGGCGGCCTCGATCGCGCTCACCAGCGAGTCCACGTCATGAGGTCCTTCGTAGAGCGTTCCGTTGAGGAAGAACGTCGGAGTAGTAGTGATGCCGGCGTCCAGGGCCGTCTCACCCTGGAGCTTGACCCGCACCAGCAGCGCGCGGTCGCGTACATCGGCGCGGAAGGCCTCGATATCGAGCCCGACCTCCGTCGCGTGCCGGATGAGATCGTCGTACTCCAGCGAATGCTGGTGCTCGAAGAGATGGTCGTGCATCTCCCAGAACCGGCCCTGGCGGGCGGCGGCCTCCGAGGTCACCGCCGCGCGCACCGAGAACGGATGCACCTCATCGCGAGCGAGATGCCGGAAGACGACGCGCGCGTCCAGCTCGTCGAGCCTGTCGCGCAGCTGCTTCAGCTGAAAGTGAGCACGCCCGCAATGGGGGCACTCGAATTCTCCGTATTCGATCAGCGTCACCGCCGCATCGGCCGGGCCGTAGACGTGGTCATCAGGTGTGACCGGATCGACCATCGTTTCCTCCTCACGCGACTCGGGGGTTAGTAGCACTAACCCCCGAGGTCACGAGTTCTTCCCACTTCCGGCTATTTCGTCGGACCGACCAGCTTCCACCCGGACTGCCACGACCACCCGTTGGTCGCGTTCAGAGCGATGTTGAGCAGCGCCATGCCCTCGAGAAAACGCGCTCGGGACAGCGGGCCCACGTCGATCGGCCGAAAGCCGATCTCTTCGAGGAGGTAGGAGACGTGCTTCTTGGCGTCGGGGTCATCGCCGGCCACGAAGCCATCGAGCTGGGTGCCGTCGACGGTCGGGTCCGCCTGGTTCGAGGCGAACACGGTATTGAATGCCTTGACGACCTTCGCTCCCGGCAGCCGCTCCTGAACCACCTCCGCGCTCGAGCGCTCGCCCGTGGCAAGCCCGGAGAGGTCGTCCTTGAGCGGGTTCATCACGTCGATCACGATCGTGCCGGCGACGACGTCGGCGATCTCCCCGGTGACCTCCTCGGCCGCATCGAACGGCACCGCCAGCACGACCACGTCCGCGTTCTTGACGGCGTCGGTGTTCGCCGTGGTCGTCTCGATACCGAGATCGTCTGCGAGCCCTTCGAGCTTCTCGTTCGTCTTGGCGGCAACGATCACGTCGTTGCCGGTGTTCCTGGCGGCCCGCGCTACCGCCGAGCCCACGTTGCCGGCTCCCAAGATCGCCACCCTCATGTCGGCCTCCCTTCGGCGTCTTCTGTCCCTGTCCCTATCCCCACCTGCGGCATCCGCTAAGCCACGTTTCTTGTCTCTAGCGCGAATCACCCACGGTGTCCCGCGGGCTGCCGTCGGACGAATGGAACACCAGCGCCACGTTCTACTTGGAGGCGAGCTCGCGGCCCCCCTGGATCGCGTCCTCCTGCGTGTCGTAGTACCCCTCAGGCTCAGAGGAAGATTCATCCTTGAGCATCCAGCCTTCGAAGCGACTGGGCACAACGTGGAGCGTCTCGCTCTGGCGGATGGGATCTTTTCGCAGGGTCGGTTCGGTGTCGGTCTGCCACTGCGCGATCCCCTGGCCGACCCATGTGATGAAGAACAGCGCACAGAACCCGAGGCTCAACCCGAAGTTCTTCCACAGCCGCATCGACGTCTTCTTCTCGTTGCCGATGCTGCGCGCCATGGCGCCGACGAGATATGCCGTCACGCCGACCGTGATGACGATGACCACGGTCATCGCTATCGCTCCACCGCTCATGGTTCGCCTCCGGTACTCCGTGTCTGTGTGAAAGTCGCGACCAACGTCTACCCAGGTAGCGACTTTCCGTAACAAAGCAAGGTCGCCACCGATCAGCGGGTCGTCTGAGGGAGAGGAGATAGCGATGTCGGAGTCAGGTGCGGTCCACACCCAAGAGTGGGACTTCAGCGATCTACGCGCGCTCTTCATCAACTGCACGCTCAAGAGGTCGCCCGAGCCGTCGCACACGCAGCTCCTGATGGACCGGTCGATCGGGATCATGCGGGGCGAGGGTGTGCAGGTCGACCTGTTGCGCGCCGTGGATCTGGACCTCGCGATCGGAGTGTGGCCCGACATGACCGAACACGGCTGGGCGAGCGACGAGTGGCCGCGGATCTTCGAGAGCGTCCTCGCCGCCGACATCCTCGTGATCGGATCCCCGATCTGGCTCGGCGAGAAGTCGTCGGTCTGCACGCACGTGATCGAGCGCCTGTACGGGAACTCGAGCCTGCTCAACGCGAACGGTCAGTACGCGTATTACGGCCGCACCGCGGGCTGCATCATCACGGGCAACGAGGACGGCATAAAGCACTGCTCGATGAGCATCCTGTACGCGCTGCAGCATCTCGGCTACGTGATCCCACCGCAGGCCGATGCGGGCTGGATCGGCGAAGCGGGCCCGGGTCCCTCCTACGGGGACGACGGGATCGGTCTGAACAACGACTTCACCAACCGCAACACCACGTTCATGACGTGGAACCTGCTGCACGTCGCCCGCATGCTGAAGGACCGCGGCGGGATGCCCGCGTACGGCAACCAGCGCTCGGAGTGGGACGCCGGGACCCGGTTGGACCACCCGAACCCGGAGCACCGGTGACCGATGAATATGCGTCCGCGCTGGGGTCTAGATTCTTGATAACCGGCCCCGAGGCCGCCGCGCTGCGAGAGGAGGCATCAGCCTTATGTCCGTCGACGCCGAATGCGCTAGCTTCCCCGCCATGACCACGGTCCATCTCCCCGGCATCCTGAGGGATCTCGCCGGAACGTCGAGCGAGATCACCCTCCGGGCTCCCGATATCAGGACGGTCATCGCCGAGCTCGAGACGCGTTACCCCGCCCTTCACGGACGCGTCACGGACGAGCGCGGTGTGCTGCGGCCGCACGTGAAGATCTTTGTCAACGGCGAGATGGTCGGTCTCGACGACCCCGTAACTGAATCCGACGACGTGCGGATCCTGCCGTCGATCTCGGGCGGCGCCGACGAGACCGAGCTCCTCGTAGGAACGCGTAAGGGTCTGTTCGTGTTGCGCGGCCCCCGCGGCGGATCCATGGAGGTCGTCGGCCGCGCGTTCGAGGGTTTCGAGACCGAGTACGCGATCCGCGACCCGCGCACGAACACCTATTACGCATCGGTGACGCACTGGCACTTCGGGCCGCGTGTGTTCCGCAGCGACGACCCCACCAAGGGGTGGGAGCAGACGAGCGGCCCCGTGTTCCCGAAGGACGCCGACGCGAAGGTCGACCGGATCTGGACGATCGAGCCCGGCATCGAGGACGGCGTCGTGTTCGCCGGCGTGGCTCCGGCGGCGTTGTTCCGCAGCGACGACGGTGGCGAGACGTGGGAGCTCAACCGCGGGCTGTGGGAGGTCCCCGAGCGTCCGAAGTGGCAACCCGGCGCGGGCGGATTGTGTCTCCACTCGATCTGTCCGTGGCCCGACGACGCATCGCGGCTCGCGATCGCGATCTCGGCCGCGGGCGTGTGGCTGTCGGAAGACGGTGGTGGCTCGTGGCGAAAGAGCGTCAAGGGACTCGTCCCCGAATACGTGCCCGAGGACGCGCGCGAGGAGGAGATCGGCCTCTGCGTCCACGACATGAAACGCAGCCCGGTGACACCGGAGACGCTCTTCATGCAGTTCCACGGCGGGCTTTACCGCTCGAACGATGCCGGTGAGACGTGGAACGACATCGGAGACGGTCGCGGCGTCCCTTCAGACTTCGGCTTCCCGCTCGTGATCGATCAGACCGACGACCGCCGTGCCTTCGTGATCCCGTTGACCGGTGCAGAGGATCGGACCACCCCGGACGGCGTCGTTCGCGTCTACGAAACCAACGACGGTGGCGATGGCTGGACGCCGCGCGGTGACGGCTTGCCGCAGGAGAACGCGTACCTAACGATCCTTCGCCAGGCGTTCTGCGGTGACGAGCGCGGCGGCAACGAGTTGGGCCTCTACTTCGGGGCGACCTCCGGCGACGTCTTTGGTTCCGCCGACGGGGCCGCTACATGGTCGACGGTCGCGCGCTATCTTCCGCCGGTGCTATCGGTTCGCTGCGCGTATTAATTAGAGGGGCGTGTCTCGTTCTAGGTGCGCGGCCGCGACACTCTTGGGCACGACCATGCGCCACGCTTCGGTCACGATCGCGCGCATCTCGTCGTCGTCGATCGCGGCGAGCCGAACGACGACCCAGTTGTAACGGAGGTCCGACGGCTTCGGCATCAGGAACTTGTCGGGCTCCGACGCGACGAGCGCCTCCCGTTCCTCCTTGGGGAACGCGAACCCCATCATGGTCTCGTCACGCGAGATCGCGAGGTACACGATCTGCCCGACGCGGAACTTGACGCGATCGCGAACGAGAGCCTCGTAGGAACGCGGCAAACTCAAGGCGAGTTCCCGTACCGCCTCGATCGTCGTCACCCGACGATCGTCTCAGAACTGCCGCGCTTAGTCGACGCGGACCTACGCGAAACGAAGAGTCTTACTTGGGGATCTTGTAGGTCTTCGTGATCGTCATGGTGTCGGCCGGCGCCGACGCGTAGCTCACCACTGCCGCGGGAGCGGCGTAGATCGAGCCACCGAACGTCGACGTACCCGGCCCGATCTTCGAACCCGGCTTGGCCTTGATCGACTTGAGCGGCACGGGGATCGTGATCGTCCCCGCAGCGGGATCGAAGCTCGCTTGCACGATGCCGAGGACATGACACTCGGCGCCCACGGTGCACGAGCCCTGTCGCAGGAAGAACGCCTGGGGGCCGGGATCTTGCGGCGGCGGGCACGAGTTCGTGTGCAGCGGGTTGCAGATGCCGCGCAGGTACTCGGTGAAAGCACCGGTCAACTGGTACGCATCACCATTCGCAGTGAAGTCCCAGTTGTACCGGGATACCTCGGGCCACCCACCCCACGGTGGAAGGAACGCCACCTTGATGATGAAGTTGACCGTCTTTGGGTCGGCCATCCCGATCGATGCCTCGACGAGCTCCTGACCGAGCGGACCGCCGAGCGGAGCGAGCGTGGGATCGGCGTTGGTCCCCCAGTCGTCGGCGGGGTCGGTGGCCAGCACCTTGGGCTTGGAACCCTTGCCCTGCGCGGACGCGGGGGCCGGCGCGGCGATCGCGGCTACCGCGCTCATCACGAGCGCGATCGACAGAAGCGAACGGATCTTCATGGCGTCCTCCTTGGCGTCATCCCTTACTAGGGATTCGCCGGACGCCCTCGGAGTCCTCCGCGCTTATCCCGTGCTGTCGCTGGAGGTCAGGTAGTAATCGTCGCCGTTGAAGGTCGCCGAGAAGTCGTCCCTTTTCCCTTTGTGTTTCTCGGAAAGGTCGAGGCGAGCGACACCGCTTCCGTCGGTAGTCGCCGATCCGATGAGTTCACCGTCGGCGAAGAAATCGACTTGCCGGCTCGCGAGACCCGTGGACTCGTTGTCTCCGTCGGTGAGATGTGCGACGAGCTGCGCGTCCTTCCCGTTGCCCTCCATCGAGACCTGAAGCACGGAGTCGTCCTCGAGAACCTCGAAGTTCGTCTTGTCCTTGGCGCGCGTCTCGTCACCACGCTGCCACAGCACCTCTAGCTGGTAGTTGCCGGGCTCGCTCGACAGGGTCGGGGTCGTCGATGCGACACCATCGGAGTTCGTCCGCGCCGCGTACTCGGTGCCGTCGAGCACGAAAGTCAGCTTCTTACCTTGTAGCGGCGTGCCGTCCTTCTCGGTGAGCAGCGCTTCGAAGTAGGTGGCGTCGCTGTACTGACCCGACGACGCGTTGCGATCGGTGAACGTCAGCTCCGAGCTCGTCGCGGCGGGCGAGCCGTTGGAGCCGCCCGAAGGTTCGTTCGAGCCGCCGGATCCACCCGAACCCGAGCCGCCGGAAGGTTCGGACGAGCCGCCCGAACCGCCGCCGCTCGAGCCCCCCGAGGTTCCGGAACCGGATGAGGTTCCATCGCCGGAGCCGGACGTCGAGCCGGTGGATGTGTCCGACGATGTGGGCGGCACGTAGGGAGCCGGCGCGGGTGCGGGCGGGGCGATCGCCACCGCAGTGGTACCGGTACCGACTGCGGCCGTGTCGGTGGATGCATCGGGCTTGCCGCCGCCTGCGCCGAGAACGATCTCGACTGAGCGCGCGACGAGCGCGAACTCGTCATCGGAGAGATCGAAGGTGGAGACGGGGAGCTTCGCGCCGAGGGCCTTGTTCACCTCGGGTGCGGTGAAGGCCGTGATCGTCCCGGTCGCCTTGACGATCGACTGCTCCTTGACGACGGGAAGACCGCTGTAAACGACGAGCAGGCTCGGGTCGGTCGGGTCCTCGGAAACGACCCTGAACGTGTTGGCGTCGACAACCTTCTCCACGACGACCGACAGCGTCAGTTCCTGTCCCACGTACTTGCCGGGGTCGTCGAAGACCGTGTCGGGTCCGGGCGCCTCTGCTTCCTCGACCGGGGCGACGACACCGCCGTCGTCGTCCTCTTCACCAGCTATCGGAACCGGGTCGGTGCCGTTGGTAACGGCCGCGATCCCACCCCCGGCCAGCGCCAGAACGAGGACGATCGCGAGCGGCACCCAGAACTGCTGGGCGCTCGTCAGGTTGCCGAGTCGGTAGCGAAGAGCGGCGAAACGCGATCTCGGCTCGCGGTCAAGCTCCACGTCGTCCTTCATGGCCATCTCACCTCTGTGCCCGCCAGGGAATAGTCATAAACAGGGAGGCTTCGACCATAGCCGCGATGGTCCCGAATGTGACTCAGGTCCCTTACCAGTTCCTGCCAAGAGGCTGAAGGCGTCACCCGGCCGCCGCCGGCACCCCTTCCCGGGCGTAGGTCAGCGCATCGTCGAAGCTCATCTCGGCGCCGCGTCGGAACGCCGCGTCGAATGCGTCCCGTCCGATGGCGGCGATGATCTGCGAGCGCATCTCCTCGAGCTTCTCGAATGCCGTCGCCACCGGCAGCGCGTTGATCTGGCGTTTCATCGCGTCGCTGGCACCGAGGACGCACGCGGCCCGCTCCGGATCGCCGAGCTTCATGGTGATCTCCGCCGTCCGGTCGAGGATGTACCAGGCCGAGCCCTTGTTCCGAAGGGCCAGTAACACCTCCAGGCTCCGCGCGAGGTAGGACGCCGCCTTCCCAAGATCGCCGCGGAAGTTCCAGTAGTAGCCGTTGTTGGCGAGGGCGTTCGAGACGTCGATATCGGCGCCCACCGCGTACGCCTCGTCGAGAAGGAGTGCGTACTCTTCCTCATCGCGTTCGGTATCGCCCAGCAGCTCCTGGAGCCAGAGCAGACCGTTCAGCGCCATGACGGCCCCCCACCGGTCGCCGCGCTCGACGAGATGCTCGCGCGACGCGCGGAGCCGCGCCCGGCCGCCTTCGACGTCGCCCATCAACGCGGTCGCGATCCCCAGGGCCAGTCCCGTCAGCACGACACCGTCGCGGTCGTCGATATCTTCGAACATGCCGAGTGCCTCGACCTGCGCGGGTAGCGCGGTGGCCAGATCGCCCTGCCAGAACGCCATCACCCCGAAGATGCACAACGCTCGGGCGCGCGTCTCCTGATCCAGGTCCGGGGGAGCGAGCGCGCGTTCCATCCACTTCCGGCCCTCTTCGAGGTAGCCGCCGGCCCACCAGAACAACCACACGGCCCATCCCACCTGGACCGCGAGCGCGATCTCGCCGGTCTCTAGAGCCCATTCGATCGACGCGCGATGGTTGGCGACCTCTACCTCGAGGCGATGCGTCCAGCGACGCTGATCGGCCGACCGCAACCCCTCGCCGGCGCCCACAGCGAGATCGAGGAAATGACGCGCGTGCGCCTCCCGGACGGCGTTCGCTTCTCCCGACGCGAGCAACCTCTCGACGGCGAACTCCTTGATCGTGCGCAGCATGGTGAAGCGCGGCTCGACACCGGCCTCGACTTCGGCGCGCACCATCGACTTGTCGAGCAACGATGCAAAGTCCTCGAGGATGTCGCCGCCGTCGCTGCAGATCGCCTCGACGGCCTCGAGCGTGAACGTGCCGGGGAAGATGCCGAGTCGCGCGAATAGCTTCTTCTCGTCGTCGTTGAGCAGTTGATAGCTCCACTCGATCGTCGCGCGCAGGGTCCGGTGGCGTTCAGGCATGTCACGAGCGCCGGTCGAAAGGAACGCCGCGCCTTCGCGGAGCTTGTCGAGCAATGCCGGTGGCGAGAGCACACGGATGCGCGCCGCAGCGAGTTCGATGGCGAGGGGAAGGCCGTCGAGGAGGCGCGTGATCTGTGCGATCGCGTCGCGATCCTCGTCGTTGATCTCCAACTCCGGCCGTACGCTGCGCGCCCTGTCCACGAACAGACGTACGGCCTCGGTGCCCTCGGTCGCGGACGCACCCGCTCCCTCGGACGGCAGCTCCAACGGGACCACCGGGAAGTCATGTTCGCCCCGCACCCTTAGCAGTTCGCGGCTCGTGACCAGGATCTGCACGCGCGGCGCCTGCTCCAGGAACTGCGAGACGATGCTCGACGCCGCCATGACGTGCTCGAAGTTGTCCACAACGATCAGCATCCGCTTCGGCGCGAGGTACTCGACCAGCGCGCCCACCGGCTCCTCGCCGCTACTCAGCTTCAATCCCCCAGCCTGCGCGACCGTCCCGGCCACAAGGTCGGGGTCGTTCACGGATGACAGGCCGACGTAGAAGATCCCGTCGTCGAAGCCCCCTGTCACCGTGCGGGCGACCGCGGCCGCGAGCCGCGTCTTGCCCACGCCGCCCGGGCCCGTGAGGGTGACCAGGCGCGCGCCGTCCGCAAGCAGGCTCGCGATCTCCTCGACTTCGTCGTCGCGGCCGATCAGCGGGTTGAGATCGACCGGAAGAGCGGCCATCCGCGGCCGGGTCGGTGCCACCGGTGTTGCCTCGGTTGCGCGCGTCTCGAAGCGCTCGGTCAGCATCACGACGAGGTCGTCTTTAACCATCGTCTCGAGATCGTCCGCGCCGTCGAACTCATTGATCTTGGCGTGCGCGTCGTCGTAGACGCGTGCGAGCATCTCGTCGAGACGCTGTTCGCGCCCGTCGGACGTGCGTTTGACGTACACCAGCTTGGGACGATCGCCCGACAACAGGTACTCGTCTTCGAGACCGGACACGTCCATGGTCGGCGCGATCCATCCGTAGCGCTGCCAGTAGATGCCGATGAAGAGATGGCTCTGGTCCAGATACGCCCGGTACAGATCGCGCGGCGGGTGCGGTCGGGCCCCCATCTCGAACATCACCGGGATAAGTCGCAGCGACTCGATCGCCCGAGCGACGGCCGCGCGCTCGGGCGCGAGCTCCTGCAGGGTCGAGCTCACGAAAACCCGAAGGCGCTGATCGGGGGTGAGGATCACGACGTAATCCCACCACAAGCCCGTCCGAGAACGGGGGTCGAACTCAATCGTTAATCGTCGACGGGACCCTCGAAGAACGCGAAGACGGCCCCTTGCGGGTCTTGAACGATGGAGAACTTCCCGTTGGGGGCCTCGAACGGCGTCACGAGGATGTTCCCACCAAGCTGATCGACGCGCCCCGCGGCCGCCTCGATGTCCTCCACGGTGAAGTAGACCGTCCACTGAGGTGCGGCATCGTCGTCGGTCTGGGTCATCGGAACGATGCCCCCGTTGGAGCGCTCACCGACCCTGACGATGATGTAATCGTTGCCGTCTCCCATCGGGCGCGGGTCTAGTCGCCAACCGAAGAGCTGCGAGTAGAAGTCGGCCGCCGACTTCGCGTCGGTGGTCCGGAGCTCGTTCCACGTCATGGTGCCCGGGTCGTTCACGATGCCCGCTCCGAAGTGGTCGCGCGGCTGCCACAGCGCGAACGAGGCGCCGGTCGGATCGACCGCGAGGGCCATGCGTCCGGCCCCCATGACCTCGAACGGGTCGCTGACGATCTCGGCGCCCAGCTCTGCGGCGCGGACGGCCGCCGCATCGGCGTCGTCGACGGTGACGTAGGAGACCCACGTCGGGTTCCATCCCGCGGTGAGGCGCTCGGCCCCCTGCTCGTAGATCGCCGCAACGGGGTGGCCGTTCTGGCGGAACATGACGTAGATGCCGGAGTCCGTCTCCTGGTCCTCGGAGTCCCACCCGAAGAGGTCGGTGTAGAAGCCGCGCGCGCTCTCCACGTCGGTCGTGCCGAGATCCGCCCAGCAGAACGTCCCCGGTGGATAACTCGTCCGCTGCCCCAACGTGTCCTCCTTGTCCACGGATGGAAAGGCGACGATAGCGCGAGACGCGATGAGGCCCACCCGACTAACGGGTGGGCCCGATCGAGTCATTCCGAAGCGACTGGCTAACAGCTCGTGGTTTCGTTCCCGTCGTCGCACTGGTCGTTACCGGGGCCGCCGTCGATGCGGTTGTTCCCCGCATCGCCGTCGATGTCGTCGTTTCCGGCCCCGCCGCTCAGATAGTCGTCCCCGTCACTGCCGCGGACGTAGTCGTTGCCGTCCTGTGCGTAGATGACATCGTCTCCACCGTCACCGTCGACGTCGTCGACTCCGCCGCCGGACGAGATCTTGTCGCGTCCATCGGAGCCCCTGACGTAGTCGGCGCCGTCGTCCGTGTGGATCGTGTCGTTACCTTCGTCACCGTCGACGTCGTTCACCCCGCCGCCCGCGTCGATGATGTCGTCGCCCGAGCCGCCGCGGATGTAGTCGTCCCGGTCACCGGTGCGGATCGTGTCGTTACCTTCGTCGCCGTCGATGTCGTTCGATCCGCCCCCGGCCTCGATCCGATCCGAGCCCGTACCCCCGCGGATGTAATCGTCGCCGTCGCCGGTGCGGATGACGTCGGGGTCCTCGTCACCATCGATATCGTTGTCGCCACCGCCGACGTCGATCTGATCGAAACCCGTACCGCCTCGGACATAGTCGTCACCGTCGCCGGTGCGGATGACGTCGTCGCCCTCGTCACCATCGATGTCGTTGTCGCCACCGCCGACCTCGATCCGATCGGTACCGGCTCCTCCCCTGACGTAGTCGTCTCCGGAACCCGTGAGGATGACGTCGTTGCCCTCGTCCCCGTCGATGTCGTTGTCGCCGCCCTCGACGTCGATCAGATCGTTGCCGCCGCCGCCGCGAACGTAGTCGTCGTCGCCCTCGGCGATCAGCAGATCGTCGCCCTGGTGGCCGTCCATGTCGTTGCCGCCGCCGCCACCGTTGAGATCGTCGTTGCCTGCGTTGCCGTCGAGCTCGTCGCCGCCGTCGTTACCGAAGAGAACGTCGTTCCCGGCCTCCCCCTTGAGGTCGTCCTGGCCCGCGCCTCCGAGCAGATGATCGGCCCCCTTACCCCCCCAGATCCCGCCGGGCTGCTGGGGCAGGCTGATCTCTTCCTCGCCGAGTTGGATGGTGAAAGTGAACGCGGCCGACTCATCACCGGCACCCCCATCGATCCGGTCGACGCCGTCGCCCCCACGGAGGTCGTCATCCCCACCGAGGCCACAGATGCGGTCGTCGCCGCCCTTGCCGTCGATGACATCGGGATCGCTGCTCCCGACGATCACGTCGGCACCTTCCGTTCCTTCAACCGGCTCGCTGCCGGCCTCGACGACCATCGTCGCTTCCTTACCGAAGCACATCGGCGCGGCCGAAGCGGCCACCGCGAACGCCGCATTTAGCGCGACGAACAGAAGTGTGCTCGCGGCGAGCGCCCCCGAACGGGTTCGAAAAGTCGTCCTAGCCCTCATCCCTCTTGCCTCCTGATCCGCGAGCCGCCGGCGCACCGGCACCTCCCCTGTGGTTTGACACTGCTACTTGCCTTCCTGTGAAGGGCCGACGCAAGGACGCCATCAGAAGCCCCTCCGGGCGAATTCCGCCGCGAGTTGTGAGGTGGTCTCCACGCCGAGGCGGTCGCGGAGTCGGGCCAGGCGGCGATGGACGCTGCGCGAGGCGATCCCGAGTTCGCGCGCGATGTCGTTCGCCGAGAGCCCACGGGCGACGAGCTTGTAGAGCGCGACGTCCTGTTCGGTCGGGATAAAGC
>JBOGWY010000053.1:0-8121 GCA_050694015.1 Actinomycetota bacterium
CACCGGTGTGGTCGCCCTGGTTCGGAAACGTCGTGACGTGGCCGTCGTATTCGACGTCCCACACCCAGTAAGCGTGGTCGTGGACGAGACCGAGGCGCGGGAAGTCCGACCCGTCCATCACCTTGTAGCGGACGCGCCACGGGTTCCGCTCGACGCGGAGACCCTTCAGGAATGCTTGGCCGCGGTCCCAGTTGTCGACCTCGCCGAGAGCGAAGTGATCGGCAACGAACTCGTTCTGCTCGTAGCGGTAGCCGAGTGACTGGAAACGTTGTCCGTGACGCACGGTCCCGGCGACCGGCACGAGCTCGTCGGCGATGCCGTGCCAGATCAAGAACGGGACGTGCATGACGTTGTCCGCGATCCAGTAGCTGTTCGTCTCGTCGTCGACGAGATCCGCCGTGTGGACGGGTCCCAGCGAGATGCCCTCGCCTTGAGGTCCGACGACGGGGAACGCGCCGGCGAACAGGTCCGGGTACTGCGCTGCGAGCTTGAAGGTGCCGTAACCGCCCATCGAGTAGCCGTTGATGTAGACGCGATCTCGATCGAGGTCGTAGCGGCGCGCGACGTCGGCCCACGCTTCGAAGACATCGAGCTCGGCCTCGTGCAGGTACCAACCGTCGGGGCCGCGACCCATCGTCGTCATCGCGATCGCACCCTGTTCCTCGGCAAGATCCCGATAGGTGTTCGGAGAGATCACCGCGAACTGGTTGTAGGTGCACGAGAGCGAGTGCAGCACGAGTTGGAACGGCGCCGCGCGTCCGGGTCGATATGTCTTCGGGACGTACAGCGAGTACGGCTGGAGCGTGCCCAGCAGCCACGGCCGTTCCGCCGCCACGCCTTCACCGAGGTCGAGGTGGCTGACGTAGATCCGGTTCATGTAGCCGCGCTGCGGGACGTTCGAGCGGCTGTGCCCAGATCCCATCGCGCCGAAATCGACGTCGGCGTGGAACCGCGTGATGTCGCGGGCCGCGAGCGCCTTTGCCTGTCCGTGATCGCGCCAGTGCCCGTATCCGACGCTGCGACTCCCGAGGTTGGTGTCGTTCTTCCCCATCGGTTCGTCGTTCTCGGCTTCGTATCGGAATGCGACGTTGAACACCGGCGGCGGATCGGTGTTCCGCGCTCCCCCGGGTTGAGTGCGAGTCGGCGTCGACCCGACCTGAGCGAACGCGGTCTTGGTGATATGCGCTATGCCGGTAACGGCGTAATGCCTCCAGGTCTGTGACCCCGGATCGAGGATGCGACGCGGCACCACGACCTCTATCTGGTTGCGCTGCTCGTCGACATCGACGTTCACCATCTCCCCGTCGACCTCGGCGATGTTCCCGTTGGTGAACAACACGTGCTCGAGGTCGATGGGGCCCAGGCTCCCGAGGCCGTAGCCCCAGGTCGTCGCCTGCTTGCCCCCGTTCGTGTCGATCCCGACCGCGATCGCCGTCGCATCGCTCTGCAACATGGTGTTCAGCGTGAAGCGGTACGCGATCGAGTCGCTCGACCGATCGATCCGCAGCTCGACGAGGTCGGCGGCGTTGTATCCGTAGATCTTGCGCGCCTCCGGATAGACGACATCGCCGGTCATGGCTCCGAAGGTCAGCTCGGACGTGGGTATGCGCGGCTCGGGGCTCCCCCGCGCATTCGTCGTGTTCGCGCCGTAGTCGTCGTAGAGGTAGTCCTGGTAGACGAACTCGCCGTCGGTGATCGCATACGCGCCCGAGACCATGAGCGGTGCTGCGTCCCAACGCCCGGCGTTCTCGAGCAGGGGTGAGGCGGCCGGCGGCGCGTACAGCGCCGGAGGGCCCGGCCGTGGCGGCGACGACGCGCTCGCCGGGCTCACCGGGAGCACCTGCACGATGAGCGTCGCGAGCAATAGGAGGAGTACCGCGCGTCCGCGCATATCGAATGTCTTCGACATGCGGGTGCGCAGTTCCTACCCGGCGATCGCCTCCAGGACGAAGTCGATACAGCGAGTTAGGGCGTCGACGTCGTCTGCCTCGACGGCCGGATACATGCCGATGCGCAGCTGGTTGCGGCCCAGCTTGCGGTACGGCTCGGTATCGACGATGCCGTTCGCACGCAGCGCCGTCGATATCGATTTGGCATCCACGGTGTCCGCGAAGTCGATCGTTCCGACGACCGGGCTGCGCTCCCCCGGCTCTTTCACGTAGGGCGTCGCGAGCTCGTGGCTCTCGGCCCACGCGTACAGGATCTGCGACGACCGGTCGCTACGCGACGCGGCCCACTCGAGTCCGCCGTTGGCGAGGAACCACTCGACCTGGTCGACCATGAGGAACAGCGAGACGAGCGGCGGCGTGTTGTAGGTCTGGTCCTTGCGCGAGTTGTCGAGCGCGATCTGCAGGTCGAGCGACGCGGGGATGTAACGACCCGAGGCCGCGATCTTGCCGATGCGATCGATCGCCACCGGCGAGCACAGCGCGATCCAGAGCCCGGCGTCTGACGCGAGGCCCTTCTGCGGCGAGAAGTAGTAGACGTCGAAGTCATCCGCGTCGACACGCATGCCCGCCGCCGCGGAGGTGCCGTCGACCGCCGTGAACGCGACCGGTGTGGGGCGGCCCACATCCATCGCGACCCCCGTCGAGGTCTCGTTGTGGGTGAGCGCGTAGATATCGACGTCGTCGGCGGGCTCAGGGATCGGATGGGTCCCGTACTCGGACTCGATGATCTGCGGATCGCTGAGATGGGTCGCCACGGCCGCGGCCTGCGCGCACTTCGCGGAGAACTCGCCGAAGACAAGGTGCTGGCTCTTGCGCTCGATCAGCCCGAACACCATCGCGTCCCAGAACGCGGTCGCCCCACCGACCCCCAAGAGCACCTCGTACCCGTCGGGCAGCGAGAACAGATCGCGAAGACCCGTCCGCAAACGGCCAACGACGTTTTTCACCGGGGCCTGCCGGTGACTCGTGCCGAGGTAACCGGTGCCGGTGGTCAGCAACGCTTCGAGCCCGTCGGCGCGAACCTTCGACGGGCCCGAACCGAAGCGACCGTCGCGCGGCTTCAACGAGTCGGGGATGACGATCTCACGGGGCTCTTTTGTCATATGGTCGAAGCATCATGCCGCAAAAGCGACTGGCCGAACGTGTGGCCTCGATCCCGGAGTCTCCGACGCTCGCGGTCGACGCCAAGGCCAAGGAGCTGAAGGCCGCCGGCGAGAAAGTGATCGGATTCGGCGCCGGCGAACCGGATTTCCCGACCCCCGAGCACATCGTCAACGCGGCCGCCGAGGCTACTCATCATGCGCTGTATCACCATTACACACCGACGGCCGGGTTGCTCGATCTACGCGCCGCGATCGCGCGCAAGACCGAGCGCGACTCCGGGTTCTCGGTGCAGCCGTCGCAGGTGATCGTGTCCAACGGCGGGAAGCACGCGATCTACAACGCGGTCATGAGCGTGATCGACCCCGGCGACGAGGTGCTGCTCCCGGCCCCCTACTGGGTCAGCTACCCCGAGGTGATCAAGCTGGCGGGCGGCACGGTCGTCGCGCTGCCGACCATCGAGCAGACGGGTTTCCGCGTCACGCTCGAGCATCTCGACGCGGCCGTCACCGACAAGACGAAGATGCTGCTGTTCGTGTCACCATCCAACCCAACGGGCGCGGTCTATCCGGTAGACGAGGTGCGCGCGATCGGCGAATGGGCCGTCGAGCGCGGTCTGTGGGTTCTGACCGACGAGATCTACGAGCACCTGACCTACGGCGGCGCGAAGCACGCATCGATGCCCGTGCTCGTCCCGGAGCTCGCCGAGCGGTGCCTCGTCCTTAACGGTGTCGCTAAGACGTACGCTATGACCGGCTGGCGGGTGGGGTGGATGATCGCACCACTCGACGTCGTACAGGGCGCGACGAACCTCCAGTCCCACGTGACCTCGAACGTTTCGAACGTCGCGCAGGCGGCCGCGCTCGCCGCGGTCTCGGGTGACCTAGAAGCCGTCGCGATGATGCGCGATGCGTTCGATCGCCGTCGCATGACCATGTTCAAGATGCTCAACGAGATCCCCGGCGTGACCTGTATCGAGCCGGAAGGTGCGTTCTACGCGTTCCCGTCCTTCAAGGGCGTGCTCGGCCGCGAGATCGGGGGCCGCGCCGCGTCGACCACGTTGGAGCTCGCCGAGATCATCCTCGAACAAGCGAAGGTCGCGATCGTGCCGGGTGAGGGATTCGGCGCTCCGGGCTACGCGCGGCTTAGTTACGCGCTGGGAGACGACGACCTGATCGAGGGCGTAACCCGCATCGCGCAGCTCCTCTCCTAGTAACGTCTTGCCTATGGAACTTGAGCGGCCCACAGACGGCCCGAATTCTGAGCTCCTCGCCCACATCGATGATCTTCACCGCGTCCTCAAGGAGCGTGACGAGGAGATCGGGAAGTTACGTCTGCAGCTCGATGCCCTGTCGACGATCGACAGCGTCACGGGTCTGCTGAGCACCAAGGGCGCGCTCGATGCGATCGAGGTGTCGCTCCTGCGCCTCGACCGGCAATCGGAACCGTTCGGCGTCCTCGTCTTCCGCATGCCCGGCCTCGACGCGTTATTGAAAGGTGACGACGTGTCGGGCGACGTGCTCCGTCACTTCGCGGCGCTGTTCTCCACGGGGCTGCGAGAGCTCGACCGCAAAGCACGCGTTGCGACCGATACCTTCGCGGCGATCATGCCATTCGTGACGTCGGTCGATATGCCGGCGATCATTCACCGCCTCGAGTCGCTGTTCACTGACACACCCGTGACCATCGGCGACAGGAGACTCGAGGGCGAGCCCCGCTTCGCGGCGATCATGGTCGCGACGCTCGAAGAGAAGAGCCCGAAGAGGATCCTCGACCGCGCGCTCGTGGCGTGCGCCGAGACCGACCGAGAAGCGCTCATCGAAACGATCTAGTCATCCGTGACGCATCTGGGCGGCGCGGATCAAATCCTTGACCTCGTCCCTGTTGCCGGTGCGCAGCCGTTCGATCGGATCGGGATCGCCGTTGACGATGTCTTCGAAGAACTCCTTGCGATCGTCGTAGGTCGGCAGCGTCTTCTTGGCCCAGTCGCGGACACCGTCGAGTAGCTGCGCAAGCTCCGCGTACTCCGGACCGATGTTGGCGGCGATCTCGCGTTTCATGCGTTTGGCGAGGGCCGGGCTCGCTCCGGACGTAGAGATCGCGACTGCCAGCGGACCCTCGCGCACGATCGCCGGCAGGATGAAGTTGCACAGCTCCGGGACGTCGACGACGTTGACGAGCATCGTGCGGGCCTCGGCGTCGTTGTGGACGCGCGTGTTGAGCTCGGTGTCTGAGGTCGCGGCAACGACCAGGAGTTTGCCGTCGAGATCGCTCGTCTCGTAGACGCGTGGGTGCCACTCGATCTCGTCCGAGGCGTCGAGCACCTCGATCTCGGCGACCGCCTCGGGAGCCACCACGGTTATGTCCGCGCCGCACGCGAGCAGGCCCTCGATCTTCTCGAGGCCGATCCGCCCGGCCCCCACGACGAGCACCCGCCGCCCCGTCAGCACCAGACAAGCGATGTAGAGATTCGCATCCAGCATGAGCGCGAGCCTAGTCCGGCGTCCCGGCGTTAAGCGTTCTTCTACACAAGAAAGCGGGGGCCGAGGCCCCCGCGTTCCTGTCGCCGCCTAACGTTCTGCCTTACTTGAGACCTTTGATCGTGAAGGCGTCGAGGCCTCGGTGCATGTCGTTCGTGTAGAGCTTGCCTTCGTGCCACAGCACGGAATACGTGGCGGAGTCGGGAGCCATGAAATACGCGACCTCGACGGGCAGCGCGCTCTGGTCGATCGATAGCACGCTCCAGCCACCGGTGAACCACGTGACGCCGAGGTAATGCGTGCCCGGCATCCAGTCGAGACCGTGGCTCAGGCACCACGAGTCGACCCAGCCCACGTAGTTACCGATGCCGGCGGTGTCACGGCCCCCACGAGGAGCAGCCATGCTGCCCACCACGATGGGAGTCTGCGGGTTGCTGATGTCGTAGACCCACACGCGACCGGTGGGGCTCTGCCCGGTGTGGCACTCGTGCGCGGCGAACGCCTCGTCGTCGACGGCGAGATAGTTGCCGTCGCTCGATGCGGTGGCGTAATGCGAGTACTGGACCGCGGGGTTCACGATCTTGCCGAGCATCGCCGGAGCGAGCGGATCGGTCATGTCCCAGATATGCACCTCACCCGTCCCGATGGCGCCGGTGCAGAAGCCGAGCTTCTTGCCCTTGCTCATATGGAACGAGATGTCGTGGCAGTCGCTCGTGACGGTCTTCGGTGTCGCGACGACCTTCGGCTTGCGCGGGTTGCTCACATCGACGACGGCGGGACCGGCGTTGTTGCCGCCGGAGAGCCCGCCACCCGCGGTGTAGATCAGGTTCGTGCCGGGGACCGGCTTCAGCGTGTGGTTCTTATTCGTCATGATCGAGCCGAGGATCTTGGGCTTGCGCGGGTTCGAGACATCGATCGTCATGAACCCGTTACCGGCCGCCGGCGCGCAAGTGTTCTGGTGGAAGCCCATCACGACGAGACCCGGCTTCACGACCTCGACGTCGTTGTCGTTACCCGGACAGTGGAGGAACCCGACCTCCTTGGGGGCCTTTCCCGACACGTCGAAGATGTGGAGACCACCCTTCTTGGGGTCCTGTCCTCGGTTGTCCTCGCCGTCGAGCTCACCGGTGTAGAGGTACTTGCCGCTCGCGGCGAGCTCGGTGCCGCCCGTGTACTTGACGTCGTCGATCTGCTTGACGTTCTTGGATCTCTCCACCGCCTGGTCCGCCGACGCCGGAGCGAGCGCGCTCGCGGCCAGCGCGGCCGTCAGCAGCCCGACACTCAATCCCTTCAGCATCTCGTCCCCTTTTTTCGGTCGTTGGGTCTTCCCGAGGAGGTTCGACACCGCCCCGGGATTGCCCTTCTAGTGCTTGTGCTTGCCCTCTTTGAGGCCCTTGACGGTGAACACGTCGAGCCCCTTGACCCGGTCGTTGGCCCAGATGCGGCCGTCGTACCAGTACGCCGACCAGTAGTTCGTGAGGTCGTCGCCGGTGCCCATGTAGTGCGCGATCTCGACCGGTTGCATCGGGTTGGAGAAGTCGATGACGTTCATGCCGCCGACGTACCAGGACGACACGAGCGTGTAGGTACCCGGCACGAAGTTGAAGAGGTGAGCCGAGCACCACGTGTTGCGGTCGACGTTCGAGGAACCGGCCGGTTGCGTGCCGCGCGGGGGACCGAAGTGACCCACGAGCACGGGCACCTCGCGCACCTGGCTGTCGTATACCCAGAGCGATCCGGTCGGACCACCGACACAATCGTTACCGGCGATCGCCTCGTCGCCGATCACCATGTACTTGCCGTCGTGCGTGATCGCGATCGAGTGCGCGAACTGGGTCGGGGGGACGGCGCGCCCGATCGTGACCGGAGCCTCAGGGTCGGACACGTCCCAGATCTGAACCTCACCCAGACCGGCGCAGAACGCAAGCTTCTCGTCCTTGATGAAGTGGAAGATGATGTCGTGGCAGCCGGAGTTGTTCGGCTTGAACGTCGCCGCGACCTTCGGCTTCATCGGGTTCGACACGTCGAGGATCTGCTCGACCGCGCCGCCGTTGGTCGGGAGCCCGCCGGGGTTCGCGTAGATGTACGGCTTGCCGGGGTACGCCTCGAGCGTGTGCGTCCCGCCCGGGAGGTTGTTGACCGCGCCGAGGAGCTTCGGGCGCTTCGGGTTGCGAACGTCGACGAGCCGGACGCCGGCACCCGGGCCCCCGCACTGCGTCTCGTGGTAGCCGAGCGCGACGAGGCCGGGCTTGACGACGGTGATGTCGTTCTGGCCGCCGGGGCAGTTGAAGTAACCGATCTTCTTCGGTACGGCCTTGGAGGCATCGAAGATGTGGATGCCGCCCTTGACGCCCTGCTGCATCGCGTACACGTACTTGCCCGAGAACGCGATGTCGGTGCCGCCTTCGAAGAAGTCCTGCTCCTTGTTCTCGTACGGGAAATCGGCGACGAGCTTGACGTTGCCGGAGGCGTCGGCCTCGCGCTTCTGCTCGGCGAAAGCCGGCGCCGCGCTCGCACACATGAGCGCCGCCAGCACCGCTGCGGTCGTATAACGAAGCGTCTTCATCAGGTTTCAAACCCCCTGGCAGATG
>JBOGWY010000054.1:0-4896 GCA_050694015.1 Actinomycetota bacterium
GATGCGTTCCGGTGTGTCCGAGACCTACTCACCCGGTCCGGGCTACCACGACCGCATCTTCTTCTCCGATCCCGCGACGGGTGTTCCGCAAGAGGGAGGGCGCAACGGTGTCTTCCAGCACTACGGCGTGTACCTTCCGGAGTCCTATTCGGGTGAGCCCGTGCCGCTGCAGTGGTGGCTCCACTGGCGCGGCGGCAACGCCCACACCGGCGCCGCGGTGGTGCCGAAGGTCTTCAAACAGTTCGGCGAGGACAAGGATTCGATCGTCGTCTCCCCGTCCGGCCGCGGGACGTCAACCTGGTACGTGGGCCGGGGCCACGTCGACTTCCGTCAAGTGTGGGCCGACGTCTTCGAGACCTTCGCGATCGATCGCGACCGGGTCTACGTGACCGGTCACTCGATGGGGGGCTGGGGTTCGTACCTCTTGACGCTCCTCTACCCGGACCGCTTCGCCGCCGCTGCTCCGGTCGCGGGCCCGGTGACCCAGGGCGCATGGACGGGCCTCGACTTCGAGGGCTGTGACGAGTTTGAGTTCGACGGGAACACGCCGTGCTACATCAGCGCGAACGACGGCCGGCCGCGCGACCAGCACACGCGCAAGATCCTGGAGAACGCGCGTCACGTGCCCTACGCGATCCTCCACGGCACCTCCGACGAGCTCGTTCCGTATTCGGGCGTGTTCCGGCAAGCCGAACGTCTCGTCGATCTGCGCTACCGCCACCGGCTCTATACGTATCCGGGCTACGAGCACTACTCGCACCCGGCGGCGGATCAGTGGGCCGAAGCTGCGTCTTATCTCCATAGCTTCGCCCGTCCCGCCAACCCTGCGCACGTCACCTATATCCGGAGCATGCCGTTCGAGACGGCGACCGAAGAGGTCCAGTCGGGCGGCGCGACGCTGACTTTCGATTTCGATTCGGCCTACTGGATGTCGGAGCTTACTCCGGTCGATCCGGCGCGCGGTATCGCGTCGTTCGACGGCCGCTCGCTCGCGATCCCCGAGGAGCCGTATGTCGTCGCGCCCGACACGGGAGCGCCTACGGCTCCGGGCCAGACGGGTCCGTACGTGATCACCGGATTGCAATGGCTGGACGATCCCACAACAACGGCCCCCGAGAGCTCCAACGCCTTCCACGCGACGCTCGCCGAGGCATCTGCGGTGCGCTTGGACCTCGCGCGGATGAGCATCGACGCGTCTCAACCGGTATCCGGCTCCATCACGACCGCGGCTCCGCTCGAGTTGCGTCTCGACGGTGGCTGGACGTCGGTGCCGTCGGTGACCATCGATGGTGGGGCCACCGCAGCCCAGCTGAACAACGGTGTACTGACGTTCGCGGTCCCGACCGGCACCCACGAGATCGTCGTGACACCCTCCGCCGAGCCCGAACCCCCGCGCGAGAGTGCACTGAGCCTCGTCATCGCCGGCAACGGGTCGAAGCGAACGCTGACCGCGACATTGAGCGACGCTCAGACGGGGGCCGGTCTCGCGGGATGCACGATCGTCTTCACCGCGAACGGTACGGAGATCGGCAGCGCGGTCACCGACGACGGCGGCATCGCCCGGCAAGACGCTCCCCCGGGCTACCGCGGCAATGACATCACTTTCACGGCCATCTTCGGTGGCGCAAAGGGTCACTCGGGATCGACCGCGTCGCAGCGCGTCTAAAGAGCCGTTAGGAGTCCCGGTCCTTGCGGCGTCGATCGACCAACTCATAGATGAGGATGACCGCGGTGACGATGGCCACAAGGGCTACACCCACCGCGATCGCTTCGAAGGTCGTTAAGAGATTCACCCGAATCGCCCCGGTTCGACTCGCCTGCCAGAGAATGTGATACTGAGTATCATCAAGGTCCTGATGGGACCACGGTGACGATCCGTCACATTTGAGACTCCGGGGGGCGAGCAGTGCCGGAAGCGGGCTTACGCGAACGACAGAAGCGGGCGGTACGCAACTCGTTGCAGACCGCCGCGCTTGAACTGTTCCTCGAGCGCGGGTTCGCGGCTACCAGCGTCGACGACATCGCCGCCACCGCGTCGGTCTCTCGTAGCACGTTCTTCCGTTACTTCGGGTCGAAGGAAGCCGTGGTCTTCGCGGCGCTCGATGCTCGAGGTGAGGCGCTGGCTCGGGCGATCTTGGCGCGGCCCCCGACGGAAACGCCACTGCGGGCATTCGAGGAAGCGCTCATCGACTCGAACGCAGCTATGGAGGACGCCGAGGACGAGCGCTTGGTGCGCGATCGCGATCGCGTCGTTCAGGCCGACCCGGAGCTGCAGATGAGATCGCGCGAGTTAACCCTGCGCTGGCAGTCGCGCCTTGCTACGACGCTCGCTCAGCGTGACGGCCACGACGTGCCGCGGCCCGAGCAACTGCTCACCGCCGCGGTCGGCGTTGCGATCGTCGAGCGCCTCGCCGACGACTGGAGGCGTCATCCGAACCGGTCGGTTGAGACGCTGGTCAGGTCACAGTTCGACCTGCTTCGAAGCATCGTCGGCTGACTTAGGCGTCAGCGCTCGATCTTGTTCGGAGAGTTATAGACCTCTTCCGCGAGGTTGACCACCGATGAAGCCGGGGCCCCCTTCTCGATGAAGGCGGATGCCGTCAGCTCCAGCGCCTTCGCGGCCACGCGCGCGGTGTCGAACCCAGAAAGCACGAGGATCTTCGAGCCGGGTGATGCTTCGTGGAGCAGCGGGATCGCCTTGAGTCCGTTCATCTTCGGCATCGCGATATCGAGCACGATAACGTCGGGCTGGGTCGCCTTGGCCTGGGCGATGGCCTCGTAGCCGTCGGCCGCCTCGCCGACGACCTCGAAGCGCGGGTCCCGGGTGAATGCCGTGCGGAACAAGATTCTCAGGTCGTCCACATCGTCGACCAGTACCACGCGGATGGCCATCATCGGGCTCCTTCCCCTCACGCTGAGCCTGGGGCCTGCGGTGCTCCGACACAAGCGCCGAATGGCTTAGACGCCCTACGTAGTTCTGCCTACGGGCGCGGCACGCGCAGAGATGGGAACATTGGGGGCAATGGAAACCCTTCTCGAGATCCTGCGCTGGGCGACGACCGTCGCGTTCGTCGGCCTCGCGGTCGTCACGGGGTTGAGATGGTCGAGCGATCGTTCCGCTCCGAACTTTTGGATGCTCCTGACTTTCGTCGATCTGGGCGCCATCGCCGTCATCGGGCGGTTCCTCCCGGAAGAAACCGAGGCCGCGGGACTCCACTGGGTCGTGGTCGCGGTGATCGCGATCCTCTTGCTGTTCCCGTACTTCCTTTACCGGGTCGCGGCCGCGTTCACACGCGGGTCGCGGATCATGGACGCGATCGCGGTGGTTTTGACCGCGGTAGTGGTCGTGTGGTCGGTCCTGCTTCCCGAGTTCCCGGGCCCGGACGAGCCGCAAACGGCCGCTTTCCAAGCCTTCGTTAACGTGGTCCTGTTGCAATGGGTCCTGTTGTCGACCATCGTTGCGATCAGGTTCTGGCGCGGGGGACGAGACCAACCTGCGGTAGCGAGGCGGAGGATGCGCGCGCTCAGCGCGGCGTCGGTTCTGCTGAGTCTCGGCATCGTTGTATCGGCCCTTGCACCGTCGGGAGGCGCTCGGCCGGCCGAAGTCGACATCGTGATCCAGCTCATCTCACTGGTGAGTGTCTTGTTCTTCTTCTTCGCCTTCGCCCCTCCGCGGTGGGTGCGCGCCGCGTGGCGTCGTCAGTCCGAAGAGAGCCTGCGTCGCGCCATCATCGATCTGATGGGGGCCGTCACGGACGAGGCCGTCATCGATGGACTCTTGCCGCACGCCGCTTCGATCATCGGCGGCGAAGGCATCGCGATCCTCGACAAGGACGGGCGTCCGATCGGCACCTACGGGATCACGGACGAGCAGTGGGACACGATCCGCGCCGAGTCCGGCAAGGAGCGCGACGGCGACGCCATGCAGACCGCACTGGCGCCCGACATCACCAAGCTCGACTTCCCGTTCGGATCCCTCGTCGTACGGACGAGCGTCTACACACCGTATTTCGGGCGCGATGAGATCGATCTTTTGGGTTCGCTCGGCGTGATGGCGAACCTCGCGCTCGAGCGCGTCCGCGCCAGCGAGATGCGTTTGGAGCTCGCCGAGGCGCAGCTGCGCCGCGCTCAGGCGCTGGAGATCAACGACAACGTCGTTCAGGGGCTCGCGGTCGCCAAGTACGCCATGGATCTCGGCCAGTTGGACAAGGCGCAGGAGGCCGTCGAAGGCACGCTGGCGGCGGCACGCCGCATCATCAGCGATCTCCTCGAGGAGATCGGCGACGACGACAGCATCTTCGGTCCCGACGCGCTCGTGAGGGATAGAGCGGCTACGGGTTTCACGCAGCGCGAGCTCTGAGGCTCCAGGCGGGGATACTCACCCCGTGATGCAAGAGACCAAGACCCTCGAAGCGGGAGGGCATGCCACTCGCGTTCTCGACGTGGGCTCGGGCACGCCGGTCGTAGTCCTGCACGGTTGGGGCGGCCGCCTCGAATCGATGGCTCCGGTGGTGGAATGCCTACGCTCGGGCTTCCGCGTGATCGCGCTCGACCTGCCCGGGTTCGGGGACTCGCCGGTGCCCGCGGGGGCATGGGGCACGCCGGACTACGCGACCTACGTGCGCGACGTGCTCGCCGAGATGGATGTGTCGCGCGCGCACTTCGTCGGGCATTCGTTCGGAGCGAAGGTCTCCTTCTATCTGAGCGCCACGGTGCCCGCGTTGGTCGACAAGCTGATCCTGATGGGATCTCCGGGCCTGCGCACCCCGCCGTCGCTGAAGGCTCGCGCGAAGCGCGCGGCGTCGAAGAGCGCACGTGTCGCCGGCAAGCTCGGGACTCCGGGCCGCGCGCTGCGCGACCGCGTCTATCGCGCGGTCGCGTCGCAGGACTATCAAC
>JBOGWY010000055.1:0-6859 GCA_050694015.1 Actinomycetota bacterium
GGTCGATGCCGGCAAGTACGTCGTGTTCGCTCCGGTCGGCGGGAGACAACTCCAGGACACGTTCCTCATCGGCTCGTACTTCACGCTCGCCTTCAGGGAGCGCGAGCACCTGAGCTTCGTTGTCTACGTCGCGCGGCAACGTCCGATCGAACGGATGATGCAGGAGGCCGAGTCCGAGGAGAAGACGCTCATAGTCGGCGGCACGGTTCGTCGTGGGCAGGCTCCCTACAACACCGACTGGTCCTACACGATGGGACCGCGTTCGATCCGGCTCGGCGAGGTGTGGGTCGAGGTTTGCGACGCCGCGCCCGGTTACGTGCAGCGCCATCTCGACGACTGGGTCGGTGAGGCGTGGTGTCCGTGGAGCTCCTACGTCGCGGCGGCCGGGCAGTAGATGATCTGTCCTTACTGTGCGACTCCCGACGACAAGGTCGTCGACTCGCGCATCGCGGAGGAGGGGCGCGCGATCCGGCGCCGCCGCGAGTGTCTCGGGTGCGGCCGCCGCTACACGACCTTCGAGCGCGCCGAGGAGGTTCCCCTCCTCGTTCTGAAGCGCAGCGGCGCGGAGGAGCCCTATGTCTCAGAGAAGGTCGTCGACGGCATCCGCATGGCGTGCAAGAACCGTCCGGTGAGCGACGCCGAGATCACCTCGCTCGCCGACGACGTCGAAGAGGCGATGCGTCTCTATCCCGAGCGACCGGTGCCCACGTCCGAGATCGGGCGCGAAGTGCTCGAGCGGCTACGCCATGTCGACGAGGTCGCGTACCTCCGCTTCGCGTCGGTCTACAAGGACTTCCAGGAGCTCGACGACTTCGAGCGCGAGCTCGGCATCCTGCTGAAGAAATCTCCCCCTAAGGGGGCCGAGGTCCCTCCGCCGCCGCATTGAGGATCCCGATCAAGCGCCTCGATCCGGAGCTGCCCCTCCCGGCCTACGCGCGCGCCGGCGACGCGGGGCTGGATCTACTGGCGGCCGAGGACGTCGTCCTCACCCCCGGCGAGCGCACCGCGATCCCGACCGGTATCGCCGTTGCGATCCCCGACGGCTACGCGGGCTTCGTGCACGCGCGCTCGGGCAAGGCTCTCAAGGAGGGCCTCGCGGTGGCGAACGCTCCTGGGTTGATCGATGCCGGCTACCGCGGCGAGATCAAGGTGATCGTGGTCAACCTCGATCCGAGCTCGACGATCGACATTAAACGGGGCGAAAAGGTCGCGCAGCTCGTCGTACAGCCCGTCGTTTCGGCCGCGCTCGAGGAGGTTCAACAGCTGCCCGACTCCGAACGCGGCGAAGGTGGATTCGGAAGCACCGGACGCTAGCGATCAGCGAAGGCACCGGCTGGACCCTGCGACGCGAGCGCGGGTGCCGCGCTCCGCGTTGACACGCGGTGCGCCTGAGGGCCCGTTGTGCTGCGTATCTCGACTGCATACCCTCATCTCGGTGGGGCTTGCATTGAGCAAGGAGGCATCATGGCTGTTCGCAAGAAGGGACTCATCGTTCTCGGTCTCGGATGCGCGCTGACTCTGTCGTTCGGAAGCGTCGCGGGACCGGCGGTCGCCGTCCTGCCGCACCGGCACTGCATGTTGACGCCGCAGGGCCACGTCGAGGTCGGACCGCAGGTGTTCGAAAACGCTCCACACGAGCCCGCGTTCCACCAATTCCACACCCACGTGCATGTCAGCGATGTGCCGACGACCATCGTGGCGATATTCGACCCCGCGGTGCCGTGCTCGTCGCTCGACGACTGATCATCGCGTAGCACTTCAACATCCCCGCAGGGGGCCAAGCTCCGGGGCGTCGTTCCTGCGGTGGCTTCGCTAGCGGCCGCTTCCGATCAGGCGGGGATGGTCGATCGCCGGGCAGCGATCCATGACTACATCTAGGCCCGCGGCGCGCGCCTTGTCGGCCGCGGGCTCGTTGATCACGCCGAGCTGCATCCACACCGCTTTGGCTCCGATCTCGATGGCCTCGTCGACGTGCGGACCCACGAACTCGGAGCGGCGGAAGAGATCGACCACGTCGACGGGCTCGGGGATCGACTTCAGGTCGGGGTAGCAAGGGAGGCCCTCGATACAGACGTCTTCGTTCGGATTGATGCACACGACGCGGTAGCCGACGTCGTCGAGGAAGCGTGCCACGCTGTTGCTCGGGCGTCTGGGATCGGCCGAGCACCCGACGACCGCGAACGTCGAATACTCGGTCAGGATCTTGCGTGCGATCTTCGCGTCCCCCCAGCCGGCCATGGCCACCGAGCCTACGCGCTGGGGACCGAACGCGAAACAGGGGCCGGATCGCACCGGCCCCTGTGAGGAAGCTGCCTCCCTAGCTTTTTCCCTTAGGTGTTGCTGGTGTCGGCGGAGTCCGTCGAGTCGGCAGAGGTGTCGCCGGACGTGTCATCGGTAGTGGTTCCATCCGAGCCATCGTGCCCGCTGTCGCCGGTGCGCTGGGTGTCACCAGACGTGTCACCCGTCGTGGTCCCGAAGGAACCGTCACGGCCCGAGTCACCCGTGCGCTGGGTGTCACCGGACGTGTCGCCCGAGGTCGTGCCGAACGAGCCATCGCGGCCCGAGTCGCCCGTGCCCTGCGTGTCTACCGAGGTGTCGTCTGCGGTCGTACCGAACGAGCCGTCGCGACCGGAGTCACCGGTCCCGTCGGTGTCGACGGAGGTGTCGCCTGCGGTGGTCCCGAACGAGCCGTCGGGCCCCGAGTTGCCGGTGTCGTCGCTGTCGCCGTCGCCGGCCACGTCGTCATCATCGTCGTCTCCGCTGCCCTCGCCGCTGTTCGAGGACTCGCTCGTCACCGACGCAGGCGCCGCGAACGCGGGGGCCTCGCGTGCGAACAGGAGGACCGCAACCGCGAAGATCGCCATGAGCGCGAAGAGCCAGAAGAAACGGGTTCCCCGGCGGGACTCTTCTTGGTCATGGATGAGTGGCTCGTAGTAAGCCTTGACCAGCGTTCTATCCATGGCTGCCTCCTTGTAGGCGATCCGGTATGGCCTCCCTGCCGGGTATATCGGGCGAGGCCCCCCATCCATTACGCCCTCGAGGGAAGTTTTTTTGATTCCTTGAGGCTGGGAGGATGGACCGATGCCCGAGCAAGACGAGCTGGTCGAAGTCGCGGAGGAGGTCCTGGGTGACGAAGCCCTCGAGGAGCAGGACCCGACCCGCTGGGGCTTCGAGGAGGGCGACGAGATCGTGCCCGGCCGCTGGGCGCTGAAGCGCCTCGGCGGTGGCTACGACTACGAGGCCTACCTCGCATGGGACGACGACCTTATGTCTGTGGTGGTCGCCAAATGCCTGAGGCCTCACCTCGTCGACCACTCGCATTCGCTGCGCGCGCTGAAACGTGAGGCCACGCATCTCCTCGGGCTCTCGCATCCCGTCGTTGTGCGCGGCTTCGACGCCGTGCTGGAGGGGGAGCGGCCGCACGTCGTCCTCGAGTTCCTCGAGGGCCCGAACTTGTCGCGTCTACTGCGTCGGCACGGGCCGCTCGGGCTCGAACAGCTGCTCCCGCTCGCGCTGCAGATCTGTTCGGCGGTGCACTACCTCGGCACGCGCGACGTCGTGCATCTCGACATCAAGCCGCGCAACATCATCATGGGCGCGCCGCCGCGCCTTATCGATCTGAGCATCGCGCGCACCTTCGACGAAGCCCAGAAACTCACCACTCCTGTAGGCACCGACGCATACATGGCCCCCGAGCAGTGCGATCCGTCGCGGATCAAGCCGGGACCCGAGAGCGATGTGTTCGGGCTCGGGGCGACGCTGTATCACGCGCTTGCCGGTCACGTGCCGTTCCCACGCGCCAACTACGACCGCGAGCGCGACAAGGACAAGCTGCACGTGCGCTTTCCGCAACTGCACGCCGACCCCGAGCCGTTCCCTAAGGGGGTCCCGGATCCGCTCGCGGTCGTCGTCATGGCATGCCTCGCGACGGATCCGTCGGCGCGTCCGACCGTCGCCGACGTCGTCACGGCCATCGAGCCGCTGGTCGCGTCGTTGCCCACGAAACCGTTGCTGCGCAAGGCGAGGCCGGGCCGCCGCCGGTAGGCGGGAGCCTGGAAGCGAGCCCGGGGGCCCCATCTATAATGGGAGCTTCTGCGGGCGTGGCTCAGTGGTAGAGCATCACCTTGCCAAGGTGAGGGTCGCCAGTTCGAATCTGGTCGCCCGCTCCAGAGAAGGCCCTGGTCACAGGGCCTTTTCCTTATCCAGGGCCCGATCACCACATCAACCGTCCAGCAGAAATCCAGCAAAAATCCAGCAGTTCCAGTGTGAAGTCTCGGTACGTCTGTCTCACATTGGCCTCGGCACCTCTGTCCCACTCCGCGACCCGGCCTCGGCTCCTGGGCGACAGTGGCCTCGGCACCTGTGTCTCACCAATTCCACCGATCTAGTCCTTCCAGGCGTCATCACTTGTGCTCAGCCGAGCCGAGGAGGACGCCGTGCCACTGGTGGATCTATCGATGGTTGAACAGCGCTACGACGCCGTGAGAGAGGTGCTCGAAGGAGCGAGCGTCAAAGACACAGCGACCCGCTACGGGATCGACCGCCGCACCCTTCACCGGTGGCTCGTGCGCTACGCCACCGACGGCCTCGCGGCGCCGGCCGACAAGAGCTCCAAGCCCGATCGCTGCCCCCACCAGATGGCGCCGGAGATCGAAGCCCGCATCGTCGAGATGAGAAGGAGCCATCCAGGCTGGGGTCCCCGCACCATCCTCAACAAGCTGCGGCGCGAGCTCGAGGTCCCACCGTCGCGCGCTGCGATCTATCGCTGTCTCGTTCGCCATCGACTGATCCAACCCAAGCCGCGCCGGCGTCGTCGCGACGACTACAAGCGCTGGGAGCGATCCCGGGCGATGGAGCTGTGGCAGATCGACGTGATGGGAAACGTAAAGCTCGCCGGCGGTCTGTCGCTATCACTCGTCACCGGCGTCGACGATCACTCCCGCTTCTGCATCATCGCAAAGCTCGTCGAACGCGCCACCGCCCGCCCGGTCTGCGACGCGCTCATGGGAGCGCTTCACACCTACGGGATCCCCGAGCAGATCCTGACCGACAACGGCAAGGTCTTCACCGGCAAGCTCGGTCGCAAGCCCGCCAACGTGTTGTTCGACCGCATCTGCCTCAACAACGGGATCCGCCACATCCTCACCGCCCCCTATTCACCGACGACCACTGGCAAGGTCGAGCGCTTCCACCGCACACTGCGCAAGGACTTCTTCGCCGAGAACTCCTTCGAAACGATCGAGGAGATGCAAGCTGGGCTCGATGCCTGGGTCGTCAACTACAACAACGAGCGGGAGCATCAAAGCCTCGGCGACGTCCCGCCGATCCGGCGCTTCGAGCTCGCCCGACCACCTTCACTCGAGGTCATCGACGGTGACGTCGCTGTCGAAGCGGAGCCGGAACCGATCAGGAAGGTCGTCACCAGACGGGTCGACATGCATGGACGCATCTCGATCCTCAAGTTCCGCTATCACGTCGGTCGCCACCTCGCCGGGGAGGCGGTCACGATCGAGTCGGCCGACGGATTGCTGCACATCTCTCACAACGGTGTCGTGGTCGCGACCCACGCACGCCGGCATCTGGTCGATGACGACGACAAGATGGACCGTCGACCGCTGCACGCGAGGAGGCCCCAACCACCGACCAAGGGCGGCGAGGTTCTTCGCATCGTCGACAAGCACGGATCGATCAGCTTCGCCGGAACCGGCTATCGCGTCGGAAATCGCTTCATCGGGGCGACCGTCGGCGTCCGGCTCGCCGGTGACACCGTCCAGATCACCCTTGACGGCTCATTGCTGAGAACCCATCGTGCTCGACACGATCGTTCCAAGGAGTTTGGAGCTCTAGCTCAACCTCGCGGCAAGCCCAGAAAGGCGAGAATGTGAGACACACCTACCGGAGCCAATCCGGGTCAGGGGTGGTGAGACTTCACAATCCAGCAGTTCCAGCGCGAAGAGCAGTCAAGCTCTGACTAGAGCCGCCAAGGAAGCAAACACGAATTGAGCAGAAGGGTGAGGGCTGGCGTCAGATACTTGTCGGGGGGCGTAGTCACAATGGACGAATGAGCACCGGGATCCGTGGCAAGCAGCAGGAGACCGCATGGACGCATCCTTCCGTGCGGGCCCTTGGCGACCAGAATCTTATTGGTGTCATCCAAGAGCGAGCTCGCTCCAAGGTGGCCGAAGCGAGCGCCAAAGGCTGGAGCGGCCCTCCTTTTGATCCCTTCGAACTAGCTGACCTTTGGGGCATTCGGACTGTTCCTCGAGATGACCTCCGCGACGCTCGACTAATTGCTGAAGCCGGCAATCTGATGATCGAGTACAACCCAAACCGTCCTGTGCAGCGCGTTCGGTTCTCAGTGGCTCATGAGCTGGCGCACGCCCTTTTTCCAGATGCCGCGAGTGAACCGCGTCATCGGCTATTGAGCGAAGAGCGTCGTGGGGACGAGTGGCAGCTTGAACTCCTGTGCAACGTGGCGGCGGCGGAATTGTTGATGCCAGCCGACGCATTCCCGGATCTAGCTGCAGCACCCCTTGAGATAGAGAAGTTGCTGGAACTTAGACAGAAGTACGAGGTTTCAACAGAGGCTCTGGTACTGCGCGTAGTTGACAGATCATCGGAGCCAGCCGCAGCAGTGGCCGCCGCCCGCCTTGAGGACGAGTCGGGCCCATTGTTCAGGTTGGACTACCTTGCCGAAAACAATCTGTCGCTTGGTGTTGGGCGCGGCGCAACGATAGATAGTCGTGTTCTTGCCCGGTGCACGGCTGTTGGGTTCACTAATTCAGGCATCGAGGTTTGGGGTGGCAGCCCCCTTCATGTGCAGGCCATCGGGATCCCTGCCTATCCAGGGGACCTATTT
>JBOGWY010000056.1:0-9542 GCA_050694015.1 Actinomycetota bacterium
CGCATCTTCACGATCGATCTGACGCTCGCGTGCTCGTACATGTCGTTCAGTGACGACGGCGGCGAGAGCTGGGTCACGAACCCACTGTCGTGTGGGCGCGCGGTGAACGACCACCAGACGCTGTTCACCGGGCCGCCCGCGTCGACCCCGATGCCGGTCTATCCCCACATCGTCTACTACTGCTGGAACGACGTCGGCACTTCGTCGTGCTCGAAGTCGATCGACGGTGGCGCGACCTTCCACCCCACCGGCGCGCCCGCGTTCGGGGGGGCCGAGCCCGGCTCGCAGGATCCCGGTTTCTACGGTGTCGGCGGTTTCTGTGGTGGACTGCACGGCCACGGCGCGGTGGCGCCCAACGGCACCGTCTATCTGCCGCGCGAGTTCTGTGGGAAGCCGATGCTCGCGATCAGTCACGACGAGGGGCGCAGTTGGGAACAGGTCGAGGTCTCGAAGATCCGCAGCATCAGCCAGCCTAAGGAAGGCGCAGGTCACCCGAGCGTGGTCGTCGACGACAAAGGCAACGTCTATTACATGTGGGTGAGCGCGGGGAACCGTCTCCCCTACCTGTCGGTGTCGAAGGATGAGGGCAAGACGTGGAGCAAGCCGGTCATGGTTGCTCCGCCGGGGGTACGCGAGACGAACCTGCCCCAGATCGACGCCCGCGGCAACGGCGAGATCGCGATGGTCTATTACGGCTCGTTCAACTCGCCGTATCCGAAGTGCAAGGACAAGTGCGACTCGCGCGACTATCAGAAGACGACCTGGAACGCCTACGTCACGATCAGTGCCGACGCGCTGGACAACGACCCCACCTTCTACTCCGGTGCGGTCGCGGGCTCCGATCCGTTGGTGCGCGGGGAATGCGGGCCGGGTCGCTGTCACTGGCCCTACGACTTCATCGATGTGGAGATCGGCAGCGACGGGATCGCGTACGGCGCGTTCGTCGACGGCTGCATGAAGGGATGCACCGAGGTCGCACCGCGCGAGGGTGACTACGAAGGTCTGGTGACGAAGCTGGTGGGCGGGCCGCGCCTCGACTGAGGCGCAGACTAGATGCCTCGACTGATGCGCGCTAGTTCGGCGGCCACACCTCGGCTAGGAACCCCAGCACGACCTCGTTGAACTCGGCGGGCTTTTCCATATTCACGATGTGCGCCGCGTCCTCGATCACCGCGAGGCGCGCGCCCGGCGCCGTCGCCGCGATCCACTCCGTTGACGCCTTGGCATCCGGCATATCGAGCGTCGGCCAGATCGCGAGGACGGGGGCCGCGATGTCCGCAACCCGCTCCTTCACCGGAGGGTCGAGCGCCTCGTAGGGAAGATCGGGATCGGCGGCGTGCCAGTTCTTGAACGCGGTCAGCTGCATCCCGAAGAGCTGCGCGTGCAGATCGGGGTCGAAATCCTCGAGCGACCGGGTCGGTCCCGCGACCCACGTGGCCAGGTTCAGATTGGTCGCGGCTTCGAGATCGTTGCGCTCGACCGCCTCCTCCTCCGCGATCGAGAATGCGGCGCGCTCGGGAGAAGGCTCGCCCGGGACCAGGACCGGCGCGGCCGCGACGATGGCGGCAACGCGCTCGGGTATAGCGACCGCGGCCTCGAGTGCGACGTGCGCCCCCATCGATTCACCCACGAGGGCCGCGCGCTCGACGTCGAGCTCGTCCATCACGGTCTTGAGATCGCCGAGGAACGAATAGGGGCCTGTGGGCACCGGGGAGGTTCCGAAACCGGAGAAGTCGAAGCGGACCACGTCGTAGAAACGCGCGAACTCCTCGAACTGTGGATCCCACATGCGCAGGTCGCCGACACCCGCGTGCAACAGCACGACGGTAGGTCCGGCCCCCGCGCGCTCGTAGTTGAGTCGCAGCTCGCCCACGTCTGTGACGCTACAGGAGCCGGTGCCTCGCTGCAGGTTGGTCTAGACCGACGCCTTGACGCGTCCGCCGATGACGAGGTCGTCCAGCAACCGCTGCGAGGCTTCCGCTATCTCCGCAACGGCGCGGTCGAACACCTCTTCGTTCGCGCGCGACGGCTTGCGGAAGCCGCTGATCTTGCGCACGAACTGCAAAGCTGCAGCCTGGATCTCGTCGTCGGGCAGACGCTCGTCGCCGACACGAAGTGTCTTTATCGATCTGCACATGCGCCAAGCCTAGCTCCGAAGTTCAGGCAGGCTTGCGCGACGCCTCCTTCGGTTTGAGCCACTCTTCGCCCCACGTGGCGATCGCCTTGACGACGTCGCTGAGGGCCTCTCCCTTCTCGGTCGGCACGTACTCGATGCGCACCGGGGTCTCCGGCAGCACGTTGCGCACGACGATGCCCTCGGCCTCGAGCTCCTTCAGGCGCTCGGACAGCATGCGGTCGCTAAGGCCGGGAACGGTGGAGCGGATCGAAGAGAACCGGTTCTCGCCGGCGAGGAGAGCGCGAAGGATCGCACCGGTCCAGCGCCGTCCGATGATCTCGACGGCATCATGGAAATGCGGACAGAAAGCGCTGAAATGTTCGGCCATGCAACCATCCTAAGATGCGGGGCTCCGTGACCGACGCCTCTGAACTCGATTTCATGCACCGCTACCTGGCGTCCCCGGCCGGCTCGGGGCACACGCTGCTGCTGTTGCACGGCACCGGCGCTAACGAGGACGACCTGATCCCGCTTGGTCGTGCTCTCGATCCGGACGCCAACATCCTCAGCCCACGCGGCAAGGTGCTCGAGAACGGCATGCCACGCTTCTTCCGGCGACTCGCGATGGGCGTGTTCGACGAGGAGGATCTGATCGCGCGTACTCACGAGCTCGCGGGGTTCGTGCGCGCCGCGGCCGATCACTACGGGTTCGATGCCGAGAACGTGACGGCCGTGGGCTTCTCGAACGGAGCCAACATCGGGGCCAGCACTCTGTTCCTCGAACCCGATCTACTCGCCCGCGCGATCTTGCTGCGCGCGATGGTGCCGTTCGAACGGGATCAGTTACCCGACCTCGCCGGTCGTGGGGTCTTCATCGCGGGAGGCCGGGTCGACCCGATGATCCCCCAGGACCAGACCGAGGTCCTCGTCCGGATGCTCGAGAAAGCCGGCGCCGACGTCACGTTGCGATGGGAGAACGCCGGCCATGAACTCACGCGCGACGAGGTCGACGACGCGCGCGTGTGGCTCACAGAGCGGAGTTAGTCCGCCAGAAGGTCAGCAACTCAGTATCACCGTCCACGGAAACCGCGCGTGACGCGGCGGTCTCGCGTCCATAGATGTAGAGCAACAGCGGCGCGACCAGACCCTGCACCGTCACGCTGGCATCGCCCGCTCGCGCGCGGCTCCACTCAAAGCCTCCCGAGCCGAGCCGGATCGTCCAGGCGACACCGACGTCTTCGGCCGCGAACACAAGGGCTTCCCCGCCCCCGCGCAGGCTCATCATCTCCGGACGGAAGCGGCGCGCGTGTGGAAGGTTCTCCAAGAGCTCGTCGATCCCATCGGTGGCGATCGTTGGATCGATCTCGGGTTCGGTTCCGTTGGTGATCTCGAGGTCGCTCCGGTGGATCGTCGTCTCGTGCAACATCCGGCGCGGCCAGAAGCGCACGTGCTTATCGGCGCCCCATCCCCACACCTCTGCGTCGGGATCGCCGGCACGGAGCGTCGCGACCAGCTCCTGGATACCCGCGCGGAGCCACGCCTCGTAGTCCGCGGGGCCTTTGGGACGATCCGGATCGAAGTCGGCGGAACCGAGGCGCACCTGGGACATGCGCTGCACGTGCGCGCCGGCCCAACGGTGGATGACGCCCATGTGCTCGACGAGCTCGTCGACGGTCCACTCGGGACAACTCGGAACGATCGCGGTCGGGTTCGCGAGGGTGGCGGCGGCGATGAACCGCTCACCCGCGGCCTCGACGAGATCGCAGTAGGTGTCGTGATCGAAGGCTCGGGTGATCGCTTCCACCCGGCAAGGCTAGAACCTCTAGTGCTTGCCCTTGCCGTTGCCGCCGCCGTGGCCGTGGGAGGAAGCGCCCCCACCGGCCCACGAGGGCTTGCCCGAGCTCTTCACTTTCTCGACCTTGGCCGGCTTCTCCGGACGGCCGCGCTCCTCTTCGCCCGCGGCTTCGGCTGCAGCCTGCTCCGCGAGGGCCGCGGCGCATGCAGCTTCGGCATCGGCCACGGTGGCCTCCTTGTCCTGAGCGATCGAACGCACGAGTTCGCCGTGGGCGCGTCCTTTGATCGCACAGTGCGCGGCGGTCGACACGACCTTGCCGTGGTTATCGCCGTCGCCGTCGCCGTCGTCCGGCTCCTCTTCGGGAGCTTCGGTCTCGGTCGGCGTCGGCGTTGGCGTCGGGGTCTCGGTCGGCGTGGGGGTCGGAGTCGCCGTCTCGGTCGGCGTGGGGGTCGCCTCGGCCGAAGCCTCCTCGGAGCTGCTGAGACCCGGCGCGGCGAGCGCGACGGCGGTCAGAGCGATAAGCGCGAGGGCGATCAGCGGGGGCAATCCGGTCCGCTTCTTCATGTTCCGTGCCTTTCGTCCGGTAGGGGCATAGTCAGTAAGAACTAGTCGGGCAAGCTCGAACTGTTATCGGCCGCTGCGGGCGAAAGGTTGAGCGCGCCGAAGCCGCTCAGATCACCGAGGGAGACGTTCCGGCTACGGCTTGATCTCGATGAACGCGCCCACGCCCGGCTCGCCCTGGTAGTTGTGGACGAAGATCCACGCGGTCCCCTTGCCGAAGACCCCGACCTCGTCGGTGCCGACCGCGTTGATCGCCAGCGTGTTCACGCAGTTCTTGTCGTAGACGTACATGTCGAGGTCGTAGACCCCCGTCGCACTGCTCTCGGCCGTCGCGTAGACGGTCGCGACGCGGTTCTGGTACTCCTTCGGAACTTCGAACACGTAGCCGTCGAGACCGTTGGAAGCGGGCGTTGCACACTGCGCCTCAAACTCCTTGGCCGTGATGGCGTTCACCGAACCGGTCGAGCCGTACACGATGGGGTGCGGGATCCCGGTCGTACCCACCTCGCTCTTGTAGGGCTTGGGCTTCTTCTTCGGTGCGGCCCCGGCGATGCCGTAACCGCCGACCGCCACGACCAGACTCAGAGCGATGAGAGCGATGCGCTTGAACATGTCCGCCTCCGTTGATCCGCTGATCCCTAGAAGGTTCTGGGCGGCGCGGCCACTTCCTGCCACCCTTGCGTCCGGACGAGGCGTGCGCCTAAGCTGGCAACAACGGCCGCACCCCCGGCCGAACCTCCGCACCGGATGCTCACGCCGCCGGCCCGAGAGGCAAAGGGGCTCCGCCTCGGGATGCATCGGTCCGTTTCACCGTGGACGCGGGTTCCGCGGGAGCGTGAGTCCCTGGAGCTACGCGCCGCGAGGAGGAACGAGATGACCGATCAGAAAGCCCGCAAGCGCGCGATCCGTGCGCGCATGGCAAAGACCGGCGAGCGCTACACAGCCGCGCGCGCCAACGTCGTCAAGAACAAGAAGCCGTCCTACGACGCGTCCCTGCTCCCCCAATCCGAAGAGACGATGCGTCGCGCGACCGGCAACGGGTGGGATCACTGGATCGCAACGCTGGACCGATGGGGCGGCACCGAGCACACCCACACGGAGATCGCCCGCTACGTCAACCAGCAGCTCGGAGTATCTGGGTGGTGGTCGCAGACCGTCACGGTCGGATACGAACGGGTGCGAGGCATGCGGTCACCGAATCAGCGATCCGACGGGTTCTCCGTGGATGTCTCGAAGACGGTTTCGGCCGACGTCGACACGGTGTACGAGGCGGTGACCAACGCGCGTAGACGTGGTCGTTGGCTAGAGACCGGAACGCTCAAGACGCGAACCTCCCGGCCGGGCAAGTCCGCGCGCTTCGACTTCGTCGAGGACGGGAGCCGCGTGCACATCTCCTTCACAGCGAAAGGACCGTCGAAGGCGACGCTGACCGTGCAGCACGAAAGACTGGCTGCCAAGAAGGATGTCGAGAAGATGCGCGCGTTCTGGAAGGAGCGACTCGCGCGCCTTGCGGAACAGCTGAGGAGCTAAACGCCCGTTCTTCGTCTGGTTACGCGCCGAGGTGGTAGATGTGGCCGCGGTCCATGTCGAGGCCGTTGGCCACCTGCCACAGCGCGGATAGTGCCTTGAGCGCGTTGCGCTGTTCGAACGGCGCCAGCTCGTCGCTGCGGTCCGCCACCAAGCGGGCGAGCTTGTCGTAACACTCGACCAACTCGGCCTGCGCGTCGTTCAGGTCCTGTCCGATCGCGTTCTGCATCAGGCGTTCTTCCTTTCCCCCGAGCCGCCGACGATCTCCCGTTCGTCGAGCACACGTTTCGCTTTCAGTTCGAAGCGAGGCAGCGTTTCGAGCGCCACCTGACGGACCCCGAAGCGAAGCCCTTCGTGGGCTCCGGCCAGCGCCTTGCCCAGCTCGTTCATGAGCGCGTCGGCATCGACGCTCCGATCCGGGATCTCGACGAGTACCTCGATCTCGTCGCGGATGCCTTCGGCGGTATGGAGGTGGATCTGAAATTCGTCGATCGCCTCGTACTCACGCACGATCGCCTCCACCGCACGTGGGTAGACATTCGTCCCGCGCACGAGCTTCATGTCGTCGACGCGTCCCCGGATGCCACCGTCGTAGATATCGAAGGTGCGGCCGCACGAGCAGTTACTACCGGGAACCTTCACGACGAGGTCGCGCGTCCGGTAGCGGATCACGGGTATGAATCCGCGGCCGAACGACGTCACGACACGTTCGCCCTGTTCGCCGTAGGCGACCGGTTCGTCGGTCGCGGGGTCGATCACCTCTTCGATGTAGTGGTCCTCGATGATGTGCGCGCCGCCCGGCTGGTGATCGCACTCGAACATCATGATCGTGCCGAGCTCGGTCATGCCGGCGGTGTCTCCGGCCTTGGCCCCCCACTGCGCCTCGATGAGTTTCTTGGTCGCGGGGATCGAACCGGCCGGTTCGCCGGAGAGGATCACGCGCTGCACGGGCGAATCCGCGAGATCGATGCCCATGCTGCGCGCTTCCTGTGCCATGCGCAGCGCGTAGGTCGGGGTCGAGCACACGACGGTCGCGTTCATATCCATGATCTGGTTCACGCGCGCCTCGGTGGTCATGTTGCCGCCCGGCAACACGAGGCACCCGAGCTTCTCGCACGCGTAGTGCGCGCCCCAGAACCCGACGAAGGTCCCGTAACTGAACGCGAAGAAGACGACATCCGACGGACGCACCCCGAAGCCCCAGAAGCCGTAGCACCACATCTCCGCGATCCACTCCCAGTCCTTCATGGAATCGAGGACGCGGATCGGCGTCTTGCCGGTGGTCCCGGAAGTGAGGTGGTAGCGGATCGCCGACTCCTCGGGGGCTGCGAGGATCGGACCGTACGGCGGATGGTCGAGCTGGCCCTGCATCCATTCCTCGCGCGTCATGAACGGGATGCGGCGCAGGTCGTCGAGCGAGGTGATCGAGTCCGCGCTCACGCCGGCGTCGTTCAGGCGCTTCGAGTGGTACGGCACCTGCGCATCGGTCCACTCGAGCAGGTTGCGGAGTTTGCGGACCTGCAGCGCCTCGATCTCGTCGCGCGACGCGGTCTCATGACGGGGGTTCCAGTACGGCGAGATGGGCATCGTCCCTCCTCATTGAGGACCACGGGCCTACGCCGAACTTTGCTAACTCAGCAACACGTCAGCGCGCTCTGAGCCGCGCGGTTCGACGACTTGACGAGGTTAGTACGGAGTACCTTCTGTCGTACATGGATTTCCCACGGTCGTCGCCCGGTGCCGAGCGCGAGCGTCTCTTCGAGACGCGCCGGATCGCGCTCGAGGAGCTTCTTCCGCTGGCAGGGACCACCGAAGGACGGGTTAACCGGCCGCTGGTCGAGGCCCTCGGCAAGCACGGGATCCTGGGTGCGATCTTTCCCGCCGAGCTCGGCGGCACCGCGTCGGGCCCGACGTCGGCGACGACACTGTGCTTGATCCGTGAGGGCCTGGCCCAGGGTTGCACCGAGGCCGAGACCGCCTTCGCCCTCCAGGGCCTCGGGTCTTACCCAATCGTCCTGGCGGGCCGCGACCACGTCCGGTCACACCTGATCCCCCGCGTCGCGAGCGGTGAGGCGATCGCCGCGTTCGCCCTGACCGAGCCCGAAGGCGGGAGCGATGCCGCTCATCTGGGCCTCAAGGCAAAGAAGGTCGACGGCGGTTACCGGCTGACGGGCACCAAGAAGTGGATCTCGAACGCCCCCGATGCCGACGTCTACACCGTGTTCGCCCGTACGACGCCTGATGCCGGCGCGCGCGGGGTGACCGCGTTCGCGATCGCCGGGCATTCCGAGGGCGTCGGTGGCGAGTCCCTCGACCTCCTGGCGCCGCACGCGATCGGAACGCTAGAGCTCGACGGCGTGTTCGTTGGCGACGACCACATCCTCGGCGAGGTCGACAAGGGATTCTCGGTCGCGATGCAGACCCTCGATCTGTTCCGCTCGAGCGTCGGAGCGTTCGCGGTCGGCTTGGCACAGGCCGCGCTCGACGCCGCGGTCGCGTTCGCCGAGGAACGCAAGTCATTCGGGCGTCCGCTCCGAGACTTCCAGGCGGTGTCGCACCAGCTAGCAGAGATGGGCGCCCGCACGAAAGCGGCGCGCTTACTCGTGTACGACGCGGCTGCGACCTACGACGAGGGCGACCGCGTAACGAAGGCCGCCGCGATCGCGAAGCTGTACGCGACCGAGACCGCGCAGTGGGTGATCGACACCGCTCTACAGATCCACGGCGCTCAAGGTCTGGAACGCGGGCACCTGCTCGAGCTCCTCTACCGCGACGTGCGCGCAACGCGGATCTACGAGGGAACGTCAGAGATCCAGCGCGAGATCATCGCTAGGGAGCTATACCGCCACCACTAAAGAGGAAGCCCGCAAACATGCGGCGATGACGAACCGTTTCCGTTGGTCGAGTGAGTGCATACCTCTCCCCTGGAAGCATGTCGCGTTCCCGAACGAAAATCAGCGTCTCACCGCTCCGGAATGACAGCCGTCGCCACGAGCTCCACCTTCGCGGCGGGGTCGAAGAGGTCGTTCACTCCGAGGAGCGCGATCGCCGGGTAGTGGCGACCAAGGTGCTTCTGGTACGCGTCGGCGAGGCCCTTGAGCGAGTTCCGGTACTCGGCGATGTCGGTCACGTAGATCTGCATCGCGACGAGGTGCTCCGGTTTGCCGCCCGCGGCCGCGAGCGCGGTGACCACGTTCTCGGCCGCCTTGTCGAACTGGGCGACGAGGCCTTCGGAGACGAGATTCGACTCGGCATCGAGGCCCGCCTGGCCCCCGAGATAAACCGTCCGACCCGGCGCCGCGACGACCGCGTGCGCGAAGCCGACGGCAGCCGGGAGCGCGTCGGGGTTGAGGATCTCGTGTGGGGATGTCACCGGCCCGTCCACTTCGGGTCGCGGCCCTCGGTGAACGCCTTGTAGAACTCGGCGTGGTCCTCGGAGGTCATCAATAGCGCCTGGGTCGTCGCTTCGAGTTCGAGCGAGCCGGCGAGGTCCATATCGAGCTCCCGAGACTACAACATCTTGGTGCTCGAGTAAGCGAGCAT
>JBOGWY010000057.1:0-2301 GCA_050694015.1 Actinomycetota bacterium
GTCACGCGCCGGGCCGAGGCCACCTACGAGCTTCCATACCTGGGTAGCCCGTCGACCGGCGGGGGATGCTTCTCGCTAGGAGTGGCGAGCAACGACTGTCCGACGTTCTTGACCACCCCGAAGGAGAACTGGGTAAGGATGGAGGTTGAGGACGCCGCAAGCCCCACTCCGGTCGCGTTCTCCATCTTCCAGTCGAACGACCAGGACCCGAGCACACTCGAGTCCACGATCATGGGTGGACCGTTCTGCGGCTCCTCGGGAAAGGAGCCGGTACGGATCGCGCCTGGGGTTGAGGTCGGCGTCTTCGTGTATGCCTCAGGCGACTTCGTCTGCCCCGGCGCCTTCGCCACAAGTGGGACGGTAAAGGCGGTGTTCTCGAACCTTCCCTAATGTGTCGGGCACTGGAACCGCTCACTCATCGGGTCCTCCTCTAAGGATCCCCGGCCCCCGGCGAGGCTTGCGCTTCTTCCCCTCCGTCTCGCGGACGTGCTGGATGGCGTCCTCGATCGACATCCCGCCGTGCTCCGGGAACAGCGCGCGGCGCCGTTGCCAGATCCATAAGAAGAGGTCGGCTTCGGTCGATCCCTCGAAGTACTGGGTCAACCCTTCCGAACGGATCGCCTCGACCGTGGGCGCGTAGATCCAGTCGTACCAGTCGGCGGCGATCTCCTCGAGCGGAACGACCTCGTTGCGATCGTGCATCACGTGATAGCCGTGCGCTTTCATGAGTTCGAACAATTCGGGATAGCCCATCGGATCGGTGAACTCGATCAGCGCGTCGGGGCGCGCGCTTCCGAGCCCGCTCTCTTCCATGAAGAGCGCCCGTTGCTCGGCACGGATGATGGCGCCGATGTCGGCCCCCTCGGGCACCGCGTAGCGAGGCTGCAGTTTCGTTACCTCGGCATCGATCGTCTCGACGCCCATCTGCTTGGCCACCGCGACGCGGTGGTGGCCGTCGACGACGTAATAGGTCCCTTGGAGCTCGTAGACGACGATGGGCGGGAAGTCACCTTCCGGGTAGGACCTCTCCACGCCCTTCCAGCGCCGACGCGACTCCTCGGTCCTCGGCAGGAAGTCCTTGTCGAAGTCGCGTGAGCGGTCGGAAGTCCCGACTATCTTGTCGATCGGCACCGGTCGCACGCCCTCGTAGGACTGCTCGAACGCGCGCAGGCGGCGTTGCACCTCCTCGAGCGGGAGCAGATCGTCGCGCGCACCGCCCGTGACCATCCGCGCCAGGCGCCGGTACGCCTCGCGGCGGCGCGCCTTCTCGAAGGTTGAGGGGGGAGGTATCCGACGCCAGGTCATCGCTCGAGCTCCACTATCCGATAACCGACGGCATTGAGAACGGATACGCCGTTGAGCCGGTGGTCGGGCCGCGCGTGACCGTAGGGATGGATGTGGCCGTGCAGCATCACTTGAGGCGCGAGCATCGACGTCAGATCGTGGAACGACTCGAAGCCGCGGTGTGCCGGGTCCGACTGATCGCCCACGCCTCGGGGTGGGGCATGCGTTACGAGCACATCGACCCCCTTCCTGTCACTGAACTTGAGCCGGCGCGCACGCCGCGACAGTCGCCGGCTGCGACGACGCATCTCCTTCTCGGTGTACTGGTGGGGACCGCCGCTGTATCTCATGGAGCCTCCGAGCCCGGCGATCCTCACTCCCCGAAGATCGACGATGAGTCCGTCCACGAGCGTGCATCCCCCGGGTCCGAACGCGGCCGTATCCGGAGGGCGGATGAACGGGCCACCGGCGACGTCGAGCGGCGCCCGTTCGGGCGCGGGAGCCGGATCGTGGTTGCCCAGCACGTAGGCGAGCGGCACGTTCGTGATCGTGACGATGTATTCGAGGTAGTCGAACGGCAGGTCGCCACACGAGACCACGAGATGAGGATCGATCTCTCGGAGTCGCTCCGGTCTAAGGACGTCGGAGACCTCGTCGGAGATCGCAAGGACGCGCTTCACTCATCGATCGTAGACACCGGCTGGGACCCGGTATGCCCGCCCTGTTTGAGCGCCCTGCGCTCGGCGAGATGGTCCGCGACTCCGATGGCGGTGAACGGCAAGACGGGGCCTGTCAGCAGTGCGGCGGTCCCGCCGAAACGAACGACGACGAAGGCGTAGAGCGCCGAGGCGAGCACTGCGATCCAACGCGCCTTGGTGCTGTGCGTGGGTTCCTGTCGCAGTGCGACCACCCCACCGGATCCGATCCCCGCCACGAGACCGGTGACGGCATCGGCGGCGAGGGCGAGCACCGGGATGCCGACGAGCAGGCACAGCACCATCGCTCGCAGCACGGCGC
>JBOGWY010000058.1:0-5825 GCA_050694015.1 Actinomycetota bacterium
AGGAGGGGTCCGGGGAACCAGTGAGGCCGCTTGCGGCCGGGGTTCCCCGGGATCCGTAGGACGAGGACACCTTCAGGTGCACTCGTGCGGAGGAGGAAACGAAGGAGGAGGAGATCCCATTTGGGTAGAGGCGATCGCAAGAGCACACGCTGGTCGAAAGACCGGAAGCGTAAGAAGAAGGAGCGCGAGAAGCGTAAGGCGGAGGCGAAGGGAGCCACCAAGAAGTGAAGGTGGTTGGGCTCGAGCACGTCGCGATCACGTCCCCGGACGAGCTCATGGATGAGGTGCTCGAGTGGTACGAGGGGATCCTCGGACTCGAGCGCATCGAAAAGCCGCCGGGCACCCGCGACGCGGGCGCGTGGTTCGGCGCCGGCACCGGGCAGGTCCACGTGACGTTGGACCAGCACAACCCGCCCAAGACGGCGCACTTCGGCGTCGTGGTCGACGACTTCGGGAACATCGTCGAACGTCTCCGGGGGGCCGGGTGCCACATCGAACAGGCACGCCAGATCCCGGGACGCAGGCGGTTCTTCACGCGGGACCCGGCCGGTAACCGTGTCGAGATCATCACGATGGAGGAAGGGGAGTAGTGCCAAAGCGCACCGACATCCACAAGATCCTCGTGATCGGTTCCGGTCCGATCGTGATCGGACAGGCGTGCGAGTTCGACTACTCGGGTGTCCAGGCATGTAAGGTCCTGCGCGCCGAGGGCTACGAGGTCGTCCTCGTCAATTCCAACCCGGCGACGATCATGACCGACCCCGAATTCGCCGACGCGACCTACATCGAGCCGATCCAGCCCGAGTACATCGCGAAGATCATCGAGCGCGAGAAACCCGACGCCTGTCTGCCGACGCTGGGAGGCCAGACGGGGCTCAACATCGCGATGGATCTTGCCGCCTCGGGCGTCTTCGAAGCCCACGGTGTGGAGCTGATCGGCGCGACCACCGACGCGATCCGGCGGGCCGAGGACCGGCGTCTGTTCAAAGAGACGATGGCCGCCGCCGGTCTCGATCTTCCCAAGAGCTCGTTCGCGTATTCGGTCGACGAGGCCATCGTGGCGGCGACCGAGATCTCCTTCCCCGTCGTGATCCGGCCCTCCTACGTCCTCGGCGGCGGCGGTTCGGGCGTCGTCAACACACCCGAGGAGCTCGTCCCCGTCGTGGCCGAGGGCATCCGGTTGTCGACGATCGGCGAGGTCTTGGTCGAGGAAGCGATCTCGGGCTGGAAGGAGTACGAACTCGAGGTCATGCGCGACCGCAACGACAACTGCGTCATCGTGTGCTCGATCGAGAACCTCGACCCGATGGGCGTCCACACCGGCGACTCGATCACGGTCGCACCCGCGATGACGCTCACCGACGTCGAGTACCAGGGGATGCGCGACGACGCGATCGCAGTGATGCAAGCGATCGGCGTCGAGACCGGTGGATCGAACGTGCAGTTCGCGGTGAACCCCACGGACGGCCGGCGCGTCGTTATCGAGATGAACCCGCGCGTGTCGCGCTCGTCCGCCCTGGCGTCGAAAGCCACCGGTTTCCCGATCGCCAAGATCGCGGCGAAGCTTGCGGTGGGGTACACGCTCGACGAGATCCCCAACGACATCACCAAACAGACCCCCGCGAGCTTCGAGCCCTCGATCGACTACGTCGTCGTGAAGATCCCGCGGTGGGCGTTCGAGAAGTTCCCCGACGCCGATCGCAAGCTCGGCACCAAGATGAAATCCGTCGGCGAGGTCATGGCGATCGGCAGGACGTTCGTGGAAGCACTGCAGAAAGGCTTCCGCTCCCTGGAACAGGACTTTTCAGGGCTTGCCGGTCAAGTTGTCGTTCCGCCCGCCCACCCATACTCAACTCTTGACGGGCTACGGGAAGGCTTCACCGATCCCGTCGAGCACCGCCTCATGCTGATCGAAGAGGCGCTCTACCAGGGCATGACGGTCGACGAGATCGCCGAGCACACCACGATCGACCCCTGGTTCGTCGAGCAGATCGCCCGCCTCGCCCGGGCCCGCAAGAAACTGGCCGACCTCGGCTCCCTCGATGCGGTCACCGCAAAGGACATGCGGGGGGCGAAGAAGCTCGGCTTCTCGGATCAGCAACTCGCACTCATCCTCGGTTCGACAGAGGCCGTCGTACGCGCACGCCGGATCCAGCTCGGGGTCGTGCCGACGTACAAGACCGTCGATACGTGCGCCGCGGAGTTCGCCGCCGAGACGCCGTACTACTACTCGACCTACGAGGACGAAGACGAGGTCGCCGACACCGAGAAGCCGAAGATCCTCATCCTCGGCTCGGGACCGAACCGGATCGGGCAGGGGATCGAGTTCGACTATTGCTGCGTCCACGCCGCCTTCGCGCTGAAGGACGCCGGCTTCGAGACGATCATGCTGAACTGCAACCCCGAGACCGTCTCGACCGACTACGACACCTCCGATCGCCTGTACTTCGAACCCCTTGCGTTCGAAGACGTGATGAACGTGGTCGAACGAGAGAAGCCTGTGGGCGTCATCGTCCAGCTCGGCGGTCAGACCCCGTTGAAGCTTGCCGGTGCTCTCCATGCAGCCGGCGTCCCTATCCTCGGCACCAGCCCGGACGCGATCGACCGGGCGGAGGATCGCGAACGTTTCGGCGACCTTCTCGCCGACCTCTCGCTCCCGCATCCCCCGAACGGGATCGCGCGCTCGCTGGCGGAGGCCGAGGCGATCGCCGAGTCGATCGGATACCCGATCCTCGTGCGGCCGTCCTACGTGCTCGGGGGCCGCGCGATGGAGATCGTCTACGACGAAGGATCGCTCGAGAAGTACATGAAGACTGCGGCGCAGGTGTCGCCGTCGCATCCGGTACTCGTGGATAAGTTCCTCGAGGGCGCGGTCGAGGTGGACTGCGACGCGGTGTTCGACGGCACCGATCTGTACATCGGCGGGGTCCTCGAGCACATCGAGGAGGCCGGCATCCACTCGGGAGACTCGGCCTGCGCGCTGCCGCCGTTCACGCTGTCCGATAAGCAGATCCGCCAGGTCATCCGCGACACCGAGGCATTGACACGCGCGCTCCACGTGCGCGGCCTCATCAACATCCAGTTCGCGGTTAAGGACGAGCAGGTATTCGTCCTCGAGGCGAACCCGCGCGCGTCGCGCACCGTCCCGTTCACGGCCAAGGCGACCGGTGTGCAGCTCGTGAAGGTCGCGGCCCGCGTCATGGCCGGGGCCACACTGGTGCAACTGCGAGCCGAGGGCATGGTCCCCCAACGCGCGATCGGACACCAAGGCATCAACCACGTGGCCGTGAAGGAGGCTGTGATGCCGTTCGAGCGCTTCCTCGGTGTCGACATCATCCTCGGCCCCGAGATGCGCTCGACGGGCGAGGTCATGGGTGTCGACACGAACTTCGGTGCGGCGTTCGCGAAGGCGGAAGCCGCCGCCGGCGTGCGACTGCCGACGAAGGGGACCGTCTTCCTCTCGGTGTCGGACCGCGACAAGCGCTCGGCGATCTTCCCGGCGAAGCGCTTGCAGGACCTCGGCTTCCATCTCACCGCTACGCGCGGCACCGCACAGCTGTTGCGCCGCGCCGGCGTCGACGTCGAGTACGTGCCGAAGGTCTCGGCCCCCAGCACCGACGGCGAGAAGAACATCGTCGAGAAGATCCGCGCCGGAGAGATCGACATGATCTTCAACACCCCGTTCGGCCGCGGCGCCCGCAGCGACGGATACTTCATCCGGACGGCGGCGGTGGCGGCAGGTGTACCGTGCATCACCACGATGTCGGGTATGGCTGCCGCCGTGCAGGCGATCGAAGCCCTGAAGGAAGGTGACGTCAGGGTGCGCTCGATACAGGCTCTCCTGTCGGAGATCGCGGGTGGGCGGGGCCTAGACGGCGGAGGATCTAGATGAGTCAGATGATCATCGCCAACGGTGAGGTCCTCTCGCACAAGAAGTACGGGGAGCACTATCACTCGCTCACGATCGTGGCCCCGGAGATCGGCGAGAAGGTGAAGCCGGGCCAGTTCGTGAACATCAAGTGCGGCTATTCGCAGTCGCACATCCTGCGCCGTCCCTTCTCCGTCTACCGGGTGCACAAGCGCGGGGGATGGGCATCGACCATCGAGATCGTCTTCGACATCCGCGGCCCCGGCACCGAATACCTGTCGCAGCTGCGCGGGCACGCGACCGTGGATCTGGTCGGTCCCCTTGGTCGTGGCTTCGCGATGCCCAAGCGCCGCGCTCATTGCCTCCTGGTCGGAGGCGGTATCGGTGCGGCGCCCTTGTTCTTCCTCGCCGACGAACTGCGCAACGAGCAACATCGCGTTGACGTGGTGCTCGGCGCACGCACCTCCGGTTTGTTGCTGAACGCGATCGAGGCGCGCAGGCTCGCCAGCGTCTGCTTGAGCACGACTGAAGACGGCACCGCGGGGGACCAGGGTCGCGTCACCGACGTACTGGAGGACACGATCGACCGCTGCGAGACGGAGGTCGTCTACGCATGTGGTCCGCATCCGATGTTGGAAGCGGTCTCGAAGGTGTGTGAGAAAAAGAAGATCCCCGTCCAGGTCGCCGTCGAGGAGCTCATGGCATGCGGTTACGGAGTCTGCATGACGTGCGTGATGCCAATGAGGCGGAAGCCGAAGAAGGACGAGCCGCTGGAGGATGCGGTTTTCTACGCGCGCTCGTGCACCGAGGGCCCCGTGTTCAACGGTCACCTCGTTATGTGGGACGGCGAGACCGACCTCGTGGCACAGGATCAGGCCGAGCTGTCCCCGGCCGGGGTCCCCACGCGCGGCGGTGGCTTCCCCGAATCCGACGACGAGTTCCCCCCACCCGGCAACTAGATGGGCCGGCCGATGAACGACGCGAGCGGCTTCAGCCTCGGCCCGAAAGCGGGTACTCCGAAGGCTTCGGTCGACGTCGCCGTAGAGCTGGCCGGTATCAAGCTCCGTTCCCCGGTACTGGTCGCCTCGGGGACCTTCGGCGCCGGGCGTGAGGGGTCGAACTTCGTCGATCTCACGAAGCTCGGCGGGGTGATCGTGAAATCGATGACGCTGACCCCGTGGCAGGGCAAACCGACGCCTCGCATGTGCGAAACGCCGTCGGGGATGCTCAACGCGATCGGGATCCAGAACAAAGGTGTCGATTACTTCCTGCAGGAAGACTTGCCGTGGCTGCTCAAGCGCGACGTACCCGTGGTCGCCTCGATCGCCGGGAACACCGTCGAGGAGTTCGTGCGCGTCGCCGACAAACTGCGTACCGGGGGCCGTGGCATCGCGGCGGTCGAGATCAACATCTCGTGCCCGAACCTGGAAGACCGGAACAACATGTTCGCTCACTCGCCGAAGTCGACCGCCGAGGTCGTCGGCAGCGTCAAGGAAGCGCTGAAGCGGACGATGGTGTTCCCGAAGCTGTCGCCCAACGTGACGTCGCTCGCCGAGATCGCGGAATCGGCGCTCAACGCAGGGGCCGATGGGCTCTCGCTCGTGAACACCGTCTTCGGCATGGCGATCGATATCGAGACCCGGCGCCCGAAGCTCGCCGGAACCATCGGTGGGCTCTCCGGTCCGGCGATCCATCCCATCGCGGTCCGCGCCGTGCACGAGGTTCATAGCGCGTTCCCCGATGTGCCATTGATCGGCCAGGGCGGGATCGCGACGGCGGAGGACGCCCTGCAACTGATACTCGCCGGCGCGACCGCGGTTGCCGTGGGCACGGCGAACTTCGTCGATCCCCGATCGTCGCTGAAGATCGCCGACGATATCGCCGAATATATGGAGCGCCATGGGGTCGAGAACGTTTCGGAGCTCGTCGGCGCGCTGAAGGTCGAATAGTGCCGAAG
>JBOGWY010000059.1:0-3037 GCA_050694015.1 Actinomycetota bacterium
GCTGCGCAGGTACGCGTCCGTGCCGCGACTCAGGAGGAACCTGCATGTCGAGGCGGGCGATCAGCTTTGGTACCTCGCGATGAACCTCGCGATCGCGCCCTTCGACGACGTCCACGTCCGCCGTGCCGTGAACTTCGTGATCGACAAGGACTCGCTCGTGCGCGCGTGGGGAGGGCCGCTGCAGGGACACGTCGCGCGTCACGTCCTGCCCGACAACATGATCGGGGGCCGTCTCGACGACTTCCATCCGTACCCGAGTCGCGACAACGCGGGCGATGTCGCGCGTGCCAAGGCCGAGATGCGACGGTCGCGCTACGACTCGAACCGCGACGGCCTGTGCGACCGCCTCGCGTGCCGCGGCGTCGTGCACATCGGGAGGGACGTCACGCCGTGGAGCAGCCTCAGCCTCGTGATCGAGGCGTCACTACACAAGATCGGGATCGAGGTGGAAACCAACGAGCCGGATGACCCGTACGCGGCGATCCAGCGCCTGCCCAACCACGCCGCGCTAACGTCGATCCCCGGATGGGGCAAGGACTATGCCGACCCGTATTCCTTCATCGGGTTCCTCTTCGACGGACGGAACATCGACGCCCGCTCGAACACGAACTACTCGCTCGTAGGACTCACGGAAGAGCGAGCGGCGACGTTACGCATCGATCGCCAGCGTGGGGGCGTGCCGTCGGTCGACGCCGACATCGACTCCTGCTCGGAGCTCTTGCCCGGCGAAGAGCGGCTCTCGTGTTGGATCGCACTCGATCGGAAGCTTATGACCGAGATCGTCCCGTGGGTCCCGTATCTCGACTCGAATCGGATCCTCATCACCTCCGACGACGTGCGGCCGTACGCGTTCGATCAGTTCTCCGGTGAGCTCTCCTACGCGCACGTTGGTGTCGTTCGGCGAGAGCGATAGTTTCCCGGCATGACGTTCTCGATCGCGGCGTGGGATCCGAGCGCAACGCCACACGAATGGGGCATCGCCGTTGCCTCCAAGTTCCTCGCGGTCGGCGCCGCGGTCCCGTGGGCGAAGGCGGGTGCCGGTGCCGTCGCGACGCAGGCCCTCGCGAACCTCGCCTACGGCCCCGAGGGTCTCGAGATGTTGCAGAAAGGCATGCCGGCGAACGCGGTGGTGCGGATGCTGACCGGGTCCGACGACCAGCGGCAGCACCGTCAGGTCGGGATCGTCGATGCCACGGGCGTCGCAGCGACCTTTACGGGAACAGAATGCTTCGAGTGGGCGGGCGGACGGACGGGGGACGGTTATTGCTGTCAGGGCAACATCCTGACGGGGCCGGAGGTCGTCGACGACATGTGCGAGACCTTCGAACGCGCCGAGGGCGAGCTGGCCGATCGCCTGCTCGCCGCGCTGCAAGCAGGGGACCGGGCGGGGGGCGACCGGCGCGGCCGTCAGTCCGCTGCGATCCTCGTCGTCCGCGAGGGAGGCGGCTACGGTGGGGGCACCGATGTCGCGGTCGACCTACGCGTCGACGATCACGACGATCCCGTCCCCGAGCTGTTCCGTCTGTTCGATATCCAACGGCTCCTCTTCCCCCGTCCCGAAGACCTCGACTTCGTGCCGATCGACGGTGCGGTGGCGGGGGAGATCGCGCGTCTGTTGAACCGCACCGGACACTTCTCGGGGGAGGCCGACGCGTACGGCGAGAGCCTGCGCAAGGCTTTGTTCGCCTTCGTCGGGACGGAGAACCTCGAGGAGCGCTGGAGCGACGAGGCGAAGGTTGAGAAGAAGGTCCTCGATTACCTCAGGGAAGCTGCTGCACGTTCGGGTCCGGAGTGACATCCGCAGCCGCCAGCGCCCGGGCGTAGACCTCCTTCAGCGGCATCCCGGTCGCCCGGGCGACGGCCGCAGCGTCCTCGTATTCGGGAGCCGATGTCACGATCTCGCCCCCGCGCCGCGCGATCTTGACCCGGACGATGTGGCCTTCCACATCTGCCTCGACCCACGTGCGGTCGAGGACCTCCTTGTGAACCAGTGTGATCCGGACACCTAAGGTCGTCGTCTCGCGGTAGACGATGTCGAGGATCCGGTCCTGGTCGTCGGCGTCGAAGAGCACCGATAGCGTCGTCGCGAGCCGCCCCTTCTTCATCACCGCCGGAGATGCCCACGCGTCGTGCGCGCCGGCTGCTATCAGCATCTCGATCACGTACGGGACGATCTCCGGGTTCATGTCGTCGATGTTGGTTTCCGCGAGGAGGGCATCGCCGTCGGCGCGTGCCTTGAGAGCGGTGCCGACCAGCACGCGCACCACGTTGGGATGATGAGCCTCGCGCGCCCCGGCGCCGTACCCGGCCGCGTGGAGGGTCATCGGCGGGAACGAACCGAACTCGTCGGTGAGCGCCACGAGCAGAGCGGCGCCCGTCGGTGTGACGGTTTCGAACTCGCCGCGCGCGACGATCGGTGCCCCCGTCAAGAGCTCGGTCACGGCGGGTACCGGAACCGGCATGGGGCCGTGACGTGTGTCGACGGTGCCGCTGCCGACCGCGATCGGCGAGCAGATCGTTCGATCGATCTTCAGCGCGGCGAATGACGCGCACGCGCCGACGGTATCGACGATCGAGTCGAGGGCACCGACCTCGTGGAAGTGCACGGCGTCTTTCGTCGTCGCGTGGACGCGTGCCTCGGCGCCGGCGAGGACATCGAACGTCTCTAGGGCAAGTTCCCTCACCTTCTCGTCGAGAGGCGCGCGGCGGAGGAGTTCGGCGATCGTCGCGTGGTCGCGCTCCGGCCCGTCGTCGGCGGTCTCCACGTGTACGCGCGACGCGCGTAGTCCGCCACGCGTAACGGTCTCGACACGGAGGTCCCATCCGGGAAGGTCAAGCGCCTCCAGCTGCGCATGCACGTAGTGGAGAGGCGCGCCGGCGTCTAGGAGCGCCGCGAGAAGCATGTCCCCGGCGGCCCCGGCGGAGCAATCGAAGTACGCGATCCTCACGCGCGTTTCCTGAGCAGGCGCATGGCGAACATCGCCGCGCCGAAACCGTTGTCGATGTTGGTCACGGTGACTCCGGCGGCGCAGGAGTT
>JBOGWY010000060.1:0-10425 GCA_050694015.1 Actinomycetota bacterium
GCGCTGGCCTTCCTCGCTATCGAGCGACGGGCGTAGTGGTTCTCCGACAGATACGCGACGAAGCGCCGGATCAGCCTACGGTCGATCGAGGCGAGATCGTCGACCCGCGCCCGGGCCGCCCACTCGGCGAACTGGTCTAGATCCGACCGATAGGCCGAGACGGTGTGGGGCGAGAGGTCGCGTTCGGCCGCGAGCGCACGTAGGAAGTCGTGCGCCGCCTCTTCGATCGGGGTCCCCGCCGGGGCTGCTTCCACCAGGCGCCCAGCATGAGCCGGGGCTGTTACGTATGTCAACTACTGTGATTTGGGCCATGTTCGGAAAACACCCTGGTCTGAGCAAGAAAGCCGTGTGCACGGGGTGCAGGGGTGCAAAGGGTGCGCGGTGAACCCCCTGGCAGCCACACGGGGTGCGCGGTGAACCCCCGGAACCCCTGTACCCCGTGAACACGCGATCTTCGTACCGACCAGGGTCTTTTCCGGGGAACCACGAGTTGTTCGGCCACGGAGCGAGCTCCGATCAGTCCGCGCCGCTGCCTTCCGCGGCAGCTGCCGCGGCCCTTGCTCGAGCACCGGATGCCGAGATAACGAAGCCCATCCGCTGACGGATAACGAATCCCCGGATCTCGAGCCGCGACAACGCGAGCGAGACCTTCCCGGACTGCAATCCGCCCTGGTAGGCGACTCGATCGGTTGTCTGAGGCGTGTCGTCCATGAGGTAAAGGACATCGAGTTCGATCCCTTCCAGAACGGGGGCTGTGGGAACCAATCTCTCGACGCGGTCTTTCCAGACGAGATTCGGCGCAAGCTCCTCGAAGATGTGATCGACGCTCGTGACCAAGCCTGCCTGACACGTACGGATCAGTTCGTTCGGGCCCTCCGACATGACGTTGCGAAAACTCCCCGGGACGGCGAACACCGCCCGGTTCGCGTCTAACGCAAGGCGAGCTGTGATCAAGGCACCGCTGCGCATGGTTCCCTCGACGACGACAACGGCCGAACAGAGACCAACCACGATCCGGTTCCGCGCAGGGAAATTCGAGGCATAGGGCGGCGTGCCGAGCTCGTATTCGCTGACGACAGATCCGTTGGCTTGTATCGCGCGCCGAAGTCGTTGGTTACGAGTCGGGTAATTGACATCGAGCCCTGCTCCGACGACGGCGATCGTGTGACCGCCCGCGGCGAGGGCCGCTTGATGCGCGGTGGCATCCACGCCGACGGCCAGCCCCGAGACGACGGTGCACCCAGCTTCCGCAAGACCCCGAGCGATGAGCTCGGCAGCTTCGAGTCCAGCAGCACTCGCCTTGCGCGAGCCAACTACTGCCACCGAGGTAACGGCCTCCGTCAGCGGCTTTCCGATGACATGCAATCCCGTCGCGGGGTCGTGCGGCTCCATCTGTCGAAGTCGCTCCGGCCACTCGGGATCGAGCGGCGTGATGAAACGGGACCCTGCGTACATGTCGCTCGGGAGCAAGCTGACCGGCTTGGCGGTGCTAGACGATGTCACGCTGCACCTCCTCACCTTGTTCGCGGCCGCGGAACTGCAACGCATTGAGAACGTCGTCGCCGTTCACGCGATCGCGTTGAGCTAGATCGGCGAGCGTCAGGGCGACCCGGTAAACGCGATTCAGTCCTCGTCCGGTCAACCCGTAGTTCTCGATCGCGCCGGCGAGCAACCGCCTGGACCTGTCGTCGAGCGTCACGGCGCTCTCTATCTGCGCTCGGCTTGCGCTGGAGTTCGTGATGGAACGTGAGCCGTAGCGTGCTATCTGCCGTTCGCGGGCGGCTTCGACGCGATCTCGGATCACCTCGGATGTCTCACCGTGGGGTGCTCCCAGAAGTTCCCGCTTGGTGAGCCTGGGCACCAGTACGCGTATGTCCATGCGATCGAGTAGCGGACCCGACAACTTGTTCTCGTAGCGCTGCTTCTCGACGTCCCTACATCGGCATGCGCGCCGGATGTCACCTTCATGTCCGCAAGGACAGGGGTTCATCGCAGCGATCAGTGAGAACCGGCAGGCGTACGTCACTGCTCCTGCGCTTCGAGCGATCCGCACAACGCCTTCCTCGACAGGCGCACGCAGGCTTTCCAGCACCTCCATGCGATAGAGCGGGAACTCATCGAGGAACAACACACCGAAATGGGCAAGGCTGATCTCACCGGGGCGCGGGAGACCGCTACCGCCACCGACCATGCCCGCCAACGACGTGTGGTGGTGTGGAGTGCGGAACGGACGCGTCGTGATCAAAGCCGCATGTTCGCGGAGGACTCCTGCGACGGAATGGATCTGCGTGACCTCGAGCGATTCCTCCATCGACATCGCCGGGAGGATCCCGGGAAGCCGCCGGGCCAACATCGTCTTGCCGGACCCCGGTGGTCCTTCCAGAAGGACGTTGTGCCCGCCCGCAGCCGCGATCTCCATCGCCTTCTTGGGCTCGTGGTGACCACGAACCTCTCGCATGTCGTCGATGGGCTCGTCGACGAGGTGCGCGCGAGCCTCGATCGGGCCGGGTTGCCACTTACCGCGGAGAAAGGCCAGGCACTCGGTCAGACTTTCCACCGGGACGACCTCGATCCCATCGATAACGCTCGCTTCGGGCGCGTTGGCCGCCGGGCAGATGAGTCCCTTGCGCCCGGCCGTTCGACAGGCGATCGCCGCGGGAAGGACTCCACGTACCGATCTGACGCTCCCGTCGAGCGCGAGTTCGCCCATGAAGACCCATCCTTCGAGAGTGGGAACCGGGAGCCGCCCGTCCGCGGCCACGATGCCGACCGCTAAGCCGAGGTCGAAGTGCGTTCCCTCTTTGCGGAGATTGGCGGGAGCCAGGTTCGCCGTGATCCGGGCCGGGGGCCACCGCTCGGACGTCGCCAACAGGGCCGAACGCGTCCTTTGCTCGGCCTCACGGACCGACTTCGTCGGCAAGCCGACCAGGGTGAATTTCGGCACGCCGGTGCCTACATCCACTTCCACATCCACCAGGTGCGCCGTCGTACCGACGAGCGCCACGGACTGAGTCTTCGATAACACCAGGTCCTCCTGTCACCAGGCGGGACCGGGAGCGCGTGCGACTCAGCCTATGGAGGGGGTGTGACAAGAAGCGACGAGCCGGCTCTAGCGGCCGGTGAACTTCGGCTCCCGTTTCTCGATCCACGCCGTGATGGCCTCGCGGGTGTCCTCGCTCGTGAACATGAGTGACTGCGAGTACGACTCCGCGTCGAGGTTGTCTTCCAGCGAGCGCTCGGTGGCACGGTTCAGGTTCTGCTTGATCATCGACACGGCCCGCGGCGGGAGCCCGGCCAGCCGCTCGGCCAGGTCCTTGACCACGACATCGACCTCATCCGCATCGCATAAGCGAGTGAGGATCCCGAGGCGATCGGCATCCTCGGCCGACACCGTGTCGCCCAGGAGCGCGATCTCCTTCGCTTTGGTCAACGGCAACAGGCGCGTCAGCGCCCACGTCCCGCCGAAGTCGACCACGAGCCCGCGCTTCACGAAGAGCTCGGCGAACGACGCTTCGCGTGTCGCGACCACGAGGTCGCATGCGAGCGCAAGGTTGCACCCGGCCCCCGCGGCCACCCCGGTAACCTTCGCGATCGTGGGCTTGGGGCAATCGATGAACGAGCGCACGATGCCGTCGATCACGCGCATCCGCTCACGGAATTCGAACGGCGACGACACGAGATTCTCGACATCGGTCAGATCGGCGCCCGAGCAGAACGCGCCTCCGGCTCCCGTCACGACGACGACACGAACGTCGTTGTCGGCGGTTGCCTTCTCGAACGCAGCGCGGATCTCGTTGAACATCACCCACGACATCGCGTTCTTCTTCTCGGGGCGGTTGAGGGTGATGGTCGCCACATGTCCTTCGAGTTGCCAGGTCAGAGATTCGAACTCGCTCATGACGACTCCCTAGAACGCGTCGGGGATGTGGGTCAGCTCCGCTCGACCATCTCGAACGATAACGGAGACGACATCGAACCGAACGTCGACGGGGCCGGGACGCCTCTGGCTCAACCACGCGGCCGCCAGGCGTCGCAGGCGCGCCTGCTTCGCGTAGCCGACCGCTTCAGCGGGGATCCCCCAGCGATCGTCGCCGCGCGCCTTGACCTCGCAGAACACGACCAGACCGCCTCGCCGCGCAACGATGTCGACCTCGCCGGAGCGCCCACAACGGTAGTTCCGCTCGACGATGGTGAAGCCGTGACGGCGGTAGAAGCGCGCGGCGGCATCTTCGCCCCGGCGACCGAGACCCACTCGGGCATCCATGATCGAGCAAGCTAAAGAGAAGGTGTGACAAGAAAGGCGCCCTCGAGGGCGCCTGGAGAAACTTACAAGAGAGCTAGCGATCCATCCCGGGTGGATCGGGCAACAGATCCCGCTCTGCCAGCTGGGCGAGTTCCTCGACGTTGAGGTCGCGGAACGTGACGACGTTCACGTGCGACACGAAGCGGGCCGGGCGGTGCATGTCCCACACCCACGCGTCGTTGAGCTGTACCTCGAACCAGACCTTGGCCCCCATGTGACGCGTGTCGACCTTCACCTCGTTGGCGAGGTAGAAGCGGCGTTCCGTCTCGACGACGAACTTGAACATCGGGAGGACGTCCCGATACTCCTTGTAGAGCTGGAGCTCCATCTCAGCCTCGTACTTCTCGAGGTCCTCGACGCTCACACCCTCTCCTCTTCCTCGATCCGCTCCGATATCTGCTCGCCTTGCTGCCCGGAAAGCTCTTCCAAGTCTCGCGCCGCGTGGGGCACAAAAACACCATCATCATCGGTAAATCCGGTCACCCCGTAGAAGGAGCGGCGGTGGATCGGCGAGGGTCCGTAGCGGATCAGGGCGTCCCAATGCTGGCGGGATTTGTAGCCGACGTTGGTGGCGAACCCGTACTGGGGGTAGCGGCGGTGATAGCGCCGCATGGCGGCATCCCGGGCGACCTTCGCCACGATCGAAGCGGCGGCCACGTTCTTCGAGATCGCGTCGGCCTTCTTGACCAACAGTCCCGGCCACGGCAACCGCTTCATCCGCATGAAGTCGACCAGCACGTAGTCGGGATGGACGTCGAGCCCCCGGACCGCCTTCCGGAGCGCCTGCTGGTTGCATCTCTGGATCCCCGTGCGGTCGATCTTGTCGTGCCGGACCCTCACGATCGACGTGGAGACGGCGACCTTCGCTATCTCGCCGGCGAGTTCCTCTCGCTGCTTGCGGGTGCAGAGTTTGGAATCCTTCAGCCCGGGGATCTCGATGCCGGGCGGGAGGATCACCGCGGCCGCGAACAGCGGCCCCGCCAGTGCCCCTCGGCCGACCTCGTCCACCCCCGCCACGTGGGTGAACCCGTGATCCCAAAGGCGGGTCTCCATCAACCCGAGCGCGTCGCCTGCCATCGACCAAACCTTAGCCCGGGAGTACTCGCGAAAAGTAGGTCTAAAGGGTCCCGAGATCCTCCAAGGGCCAGATGATCACGAAGCCCCGCCCGATGATCTTGTCCTCCTCGATCGCCCCGAGGAAGCGGGAGTCCTGGGAGTTCCCCCGGTTGTCCCCCATCACGAAGACCCGACCCGCGGGGACCCGGCACCCCTGACCGGCCACGTCCATCTTGAGACGGCGACAATCCTTCTCGGTGAGCGATGGGCTCGAACGATCCTGGTTGTGGTTGATGTAGTCCTGCTCGACGCGTTCGCCGTTGACAATTAGCTTGCGCGGCGTTCCCTCGTAACGGATCGTGTCGCCACCGACGGCGACCACGCGCTTGATGAAGTCCTCCTCGTCACCGGTCGGGAGCCCGACGAGCTCGCGCAGGAAGTTGCGGATGTCCTGGGGCCACGGCACGTCCGGCGGGGGGCCGAGCAGCTCGCGTGCGAACACGATGATGTCGTTGCGTCGAGGCTCGTGAAGGCGGTAGCTGATCTTCTCGACGAGCACGCGGTCCCCCACCCGGAGCGTCGGGATCATCGATCCCGATGGGATGAAGAACGCCTGCACGAGGAACGTCTTGATCACGATCGCGATCAGGAACGCGAACACGACGAGCATGGGGAGCTCGGCGACCTGACGTAGGAAACTGCGCCCGCGGGAGCGCTTCTTCTCCTTCCGTTTAGGTTCGCGCGCCTTCTCGTCCACGATGACGGCGGGCGTCGTGGCTGGAGTCTCCTCGGTGGGAGGTGGCTGCTTCTCCCCGGCGTCGGCCACTACAGTCCACTCATATCCGATGGGGGCCAGATGAGCACGAATGCGCGCCCGACCACGGTGTCTTCCTCGATCGGCCCGAAGCTGCGGGAGTCGTCGGAGTTGTTCCGGTTATCACCCATCACGAAGATCATGTCGGGCGGGATCTCCGCGGGACCGAAGGGCGAGATCTCGACGCCTTCCGGAAGGTACGGCTCCACGACAGCCTCGCCGTTGACGTAGACGCGTCCGTCACGACCTTCGATCGTGTCGCCTTCGACGGCGATGACCCGCTTGATGAAGTCCTGCGAGCCGCCCGTCGGGAACCCGAACAAACTGCGGATCCCGTCGACGATGTCCTGCCACAACGACGGATCCTCCTCCTCCTCCTCGAGCGGAGGGGGGCCGAAGTTCTTCTCGAACACCACGACGTCGCCTCGATCGGGATCGGCGAAGCGGTAGCCGACCTTCTCGACGAGGACCCGGTCCCCCTCGACGAGCGTCGGCTCCATCGAAGCAGACGGGATGAAGAACGCCTGCAACAGGAACGTCTTGATCAGCAGCGCGACCGCGAACGCGATCACGACGAGAACGGGAAGCTCGCGCCAGAACGGCTTGCGTCTCTGATCTTCGAGCCCCGGATCTACGGAGGAGGCGTCGTCGTCGCGCGCGATCGCCTCGGCCGGCGTTGCAGCCACTACGCCTGGCGCCGCTCTTTGACCTTCGCCTTCTTGCCCACCCGAGTGCGGAGGTAGTAGAGCTTGGCCCGGCGAACGTCGCCCCGCGTGGCGACCTCGATCTTGGCGATCATCGGCGAGTGGATCGGGAACGTGCGCTCGACACCGACCCCGAAGCTCACCTTGCGGACGGTGAAGGTCTCGGACAGCTGGCTCCCGCGGCGCCGGATCACGATGCCCTCGAAGACCTGGACACGCTCCCGTTCCCCTTCGACGACCCGGACGTGAACCCGAACCGTGTCACCGGGACGGAAGTCGGGCAGGTCCGAGCGCAGATATGGCTGCTCGACTACATCGGTCGGATTCATCGCCGTTACTCCCTCGTTCTCATGTCAGCCGCGTACCGGCACGCGGTCGTTCGTAGCCCGGACGGGATTCGAACCCGTGATCTCCGCCTTGAGAGGGCGGCGTCCTTGGCCATCTAGACTACCGGGCCATGCTTGCGCTGGGGCGCCTGGATTCGAACCAGAACTAGCGGTACCAGAAACCGCCGGGCTGCCAGGTTACCCCACGCCCCAATATCGGCCCGAGGATACAAGCTGGTCCAACCGCTCCCGCATCGATCCGCTTCCTGATACTCACGGGGTCACGGCGCGGAGCCTCCCGAGTGTTTCGTTCTTACCGAGGATCTCGAGCGATTCGAACAGCGGGGGCGAGACGAGGGTGCCCGTTACTGCAGCCCGGATCGGCTGGAACGCCTTCTTCGGCTTGAGGTCGCGCTGCTCGGCCAGAGTGCGGAGCGCGGTTTCGATGGCCGCGGTCGTCCACTTCTCGATGTCCTCGAGGGCTTGCGTGACGGCAGCGAGATACTCCTCCTGGCCCTCGAGCGCCTTCGCCGCTTTCTCGTCGGGCTGCGGGCGACCGAACAGGAACCGGATCATCGGGGGAGCCTCGGTCAGCCGCTTCATACGTTCGGTAAGGAGAGGCGCGACCTGAGCGAGCGTGGCGCGGCCCTCGTCGGAGTCCGCCGGTAACCCTTCGGCCACGCAGAACGGGACCAACTCCTCGGCGATCTCGTCGGGTGTCTTGGCGCGGATGTAGTGCCCGTTGATCCACTCGAGCTTGTTGACGTCGAACGCGGCGGGGTTCTTGTTCACACGCGCGAGCTCGAATGCCTCGATCGCCTGTTCCGTAGAGAACACGTTCGTGCGATCGTCGAGCGACCACCCCAACAGCGCGAGGTAGTTGAGCATCGCCTCGGGCAGGAACCCCTGCTCCCGATACGCACTCACCGACACGTCGCCCCATCGCTTGGACAGCGGCTTGCCCTTGTCGTCGACGATCAACGGCAGGTGGGCGAAGAACGGGACCTCCTTGATGCCCATCGCCTCGCGCAACAACAGCTGGCGCGGGGTCGAAGCCATCAGGTCGTTGCCGCGGACGATGTGAGTGATACCCATGAGGTAGTCGTCGACCGTCACCGCGAGCATGTAGGTGGGGGTCCCGTCGGCGCGCATGATGACGAAGTCGGGGGTGCGTCCCAGATCGGTCGTGACGTCGCCGAGGACCTCGTCGTGGAAGGTGATCGTGCGGTCGTCGGGAACGATGAAACGGATCGAGGGACGGTCCTCACCACGGCTCCGTTCCGCCAGCGCGCGGTGGTCGGGACGACGGCCCTCCTTGCGTGCGAGTTCTCGTTCCTTCTCGACATCTTCGGCCGTCGAGTGGTCCTCGTAGGCGAAGCCTTCGTCGACGAGTCGCTGCGCCCACTCACGGTAGATGTCGAAGCGCTCGCTCTGCCGGTAGGGGCCGTGGTCCCCCCCGATGTCGGGGCCCTCGTCCCAGTCGAGTCCCAGCCACCTCATGTCCTCCAGGACGGCCTGATAGTTCTCCTCGGTGGCACGTTTCGCATCGGTGTCGGCGATGCGGAGGACGAAAGCACCGTCGTGACCGCGCGCGAAGAGCCAGTTGAACAACGCCGTGCGCGCGTTGCCGACGTGGATCGAGCCACTGGGCGCGGGCTCGATGCGTGTCCGTACCTGAGCCATCACGCCACCCTACGGGGTGGCTTCGGGGAGCCCGGCGCGACGGTAGAACACGCTTACCGAACCTCCGGTGCCGAGGTCGCGCATGTACGCGTGCGACGCCTCGGACTTCTCGAGCTCGACGATCAGGTCGCGATAGGGGCCGGGATCGCCCGGCGCGTGGCCGCGCGCCCACGTCATGTCGCTCCAGCGGCCCGCACCGCCGATGGTCAGCCCCACGAAGTCGCCGGGAGGAAGATCGTCGCCCGCGGCATCCTCGGGAACGGTGACGTTCGATGCGTTGAGCGTCAGCTCGGCAAGCTCGTTACCCCGCACGAGCCCGGCCACGATGCTCTCGCCCAGCACGCGGATCAACGCGCCGTCGTCGTTAACGTCCACCTCCCACAACTCCGGAGGTCTCTCGACGCGCATGTAGGAATGCGCGTTCAGAAGAGCGTCGAGCTTCGTGTCGTCCCTCTAGTCGACGAAGTCGAGCCAGTCGAGGTACTTCTCGTCGCGCCCGCGGCAGATCTCGGAGTAGCGCTGCTGCAACGCCTGCGTGATCGGGCCCGGCTCGAAGCCCCGCCCGTCGACCTCGCAGATCGGGATGACCTCGGTGGCGCTTCCGGTCAGGAAGATCTCGTCGGCGGTGTAGAGGTCGGCGCGGTTCAGCGACGTCTCGTGCACCGGCGTGCCCTGATCGCGTGCGATCTGGATCACGGACTCACGCGTGATGCCCGGCAACGGCCCGTCGACGAGAGGAGGCGTGAAGAGCTCACCGCCGCGGACGAGGAAGAGGTTCTGGCCCGTCGCCTCCGCGACGCGGCCCTGTGGGTTCAGCATGATCGCCTCGTCGAAGCCGGCCTGGGTCGCCTCGAGCTTCGCCATCGACGCGTTGATGTAGGCGCCGGTCGCCTTCGCGTTCGGGGGGATCGTGTTGGGGTCGCCGCGGCGCCACGACGAGAACGTGACCCGGCACCCCTTCGTCACCGCGTCGCTGCCGAGGTAGGCCTCCCACTCCCACACCGCGATCGACACGTCGATCGGGTTCGCGGTCGGGTTAACCCCCATCTCGCCGCCGAAGCCCCGGTACGCGAGCGGGCGCACGTAGCACTCGGTGAGGTTGTTGGCCTTGATCACGTCGAAGGTCCCACGCATCAGCTCGTCGACCGAGTACGGGATCTCCATCTGGAAGATGCGGCCCGAGCGCTCCATCCGCTCGAAGTGATCGCGCAGCCGGTACACGGCCGGGCCGCGCTCGGTCTCGTAGCAACGAACACCCTCGAACACGCCGGAGCCGTAATGCATCGCATGTGTCAGGACGTGGACGGTCGCGTTGTCCCAGTCGACGAGTTCACCGTTCATCCAGACTTTCTCGACCGGCTGGATCGGCATTGACCCTCCTTAGTGGTGTTTGTTGGCCCGCGTTGTTGCCCAGCAGTTTAAGCCGGGTCGAGCACGATCAGTCGGGCGTCACGAAGCGATGCCTTCTTCGCGATCTCGTCCAGGACCTCCTGCGGGATGGCGGAGTCGACGGCCAGTCCCATGAGCGCCTCGCCGCCC
>JBOGWY010000061.1:0-2445 GCA_050694015.1 Actinomycetota bacterium
GAGCGAGAGCGATCTGCTCCGGTGACGGGGGCCGGGGTCGCCGCCCACGCCCACGACGGAGGTCGTCCGGCGAGGGGGCCGCGAACGAAGCACACTCGAGCCCATTAGCGAAGTTGTAACTGAACCCACCATCGATCCCCACCGCCGAACACCGATTATTGATGGTGATTTTCAAACTTGAGACCGTTAACGAAACGGTCTCGGTCGCCACCTGATTCACGGCCAGACCCGCGCTCGGCCTGGACGTGTTGGAGGCGTGGAATTCCTGCGCCACAGCCTCGACACCGCTCGCAGTGCGCGTTGAGAAAGTGACAATCTCAGCGCGCCCGCCGGCCACAGCTTCAGAGCAAATACCCACCACGACGAAGGCAATTATGGTCGCGCGAGTAATCACGACCGTAGCGGGTCCGCCGAAACAATCAATGCATCAAATAGAAGCCACTCATCACTATCTCTATGCAGGACCACCTCCACGCGTTGCAGTTCATCCCTGCCTGAGGCAGTAACGTCATTACCGGCTTCATCAACAAAGCGCGGATAGACCTCAACAACTTGAAGAAGGCGAATGGCGTCGTCACTGTTGTCAAGCACCTCGACGCGCCTCGTCACAAAACGCGTCCGAGGAATGACGTCGGATCTCGTCAGGTTCCTGATTTCGCGCCGTGCAACCTTGGCAAGTTCGCTATCACTTGAAAAAACCGACGCGACGAGCGTGACGTCCCGTGTCCGGTAAGCACGCAGCTTCAGCGTGTCAAGCTCTCGGAAGCGTTCGATCGCTTCGGTGTCGGTTAGCGAGAAATCCGGAGGATCGTTCGTGGAGCCGTCCGGGATCGGGGCCGGGTCGGGGCGGGTCAGCAACACGACTGCTGCGATCGCAACCAACACGGCGATCGCCACCAGGAATGCGTTCAGCGGGGATAGGCCTCCGCGGCCCCCGTCTGCTTGTTCCGCCCTTTCCATCCGCCACCTCGACATGAGGGGTTACTCCGCCCGGCCCAGAGTCATACCGTACCAAGCAAAATCATGCAAATGTACCCAAAACTTGGGCAATCCTGGCACGGCCGACGCCTCAATACTCCTCGGGCTCCGAGCCGTGGTACATCGCGAAGCGCCAGCGGCCGTCGTCGCCTCGGCGGAGGACGCCCCCGGCTCGATAGCTCCGGCGGTCGACACCCGTCGGGCCGTCGAGACGGACGTGGCCCTCGCCGAAGAACCACACGACATCGCCCGCCGACCGAGCCGTCACCCGGTCCCACTGCCACGCGATCGTCGCCGGCGATGCATGGACCTCGTCCATGAAATCGCGCAGCGCCATAGCTCCGAAGGCACTCTCCCCGACCGCGGATCCGATCATCAACGCGTCCTCGGTGAACAGCGCCAGGCTCTCGTCGGTGACCTTCTTCGCGACGGCACGCCCCAACTCGGCGAGGGCGTCGCGTGCGATCCGCTCGGCATCTGCGTTCATGGCCGCAGCGTAGCCGTCACGCGCGCTGGCACTTCGGGCAATAGGTCGTGCCTCGGCCCCCGAGAACGATCTTCTTCAACGCCGTGCCGCAGCGGGGACACGGCTGGCCGACCTGGCCGTAGGCGATCAGGAACGACGCGTTGCGACCACTCTCGCCGTTGACCATCTTGAAGTCGCGGAAGGTTGTGCCCTCGCGCTCAATCGCCGCCTCCAGCACGTCGCGGATCGCGTCGTGCAACACGAACGCGCGCTTCTTGCCGACGCGCCGCGACAGTGGGTGGATGCGCGCCAGCCACAATGCCTCGTCCGCATAGATGTTGCCGACGCCGGCGACGGGACGTTGCGACAAGAGAAACGGCTTGATCGGCGAGCGCGTGCGTTCGAGCTCCCATGCGAAGACGTCGGGATCGAACTCGTCGGACAGCGGCTCGGGACCGAGCATCGCGAGCGTCGGCAGTACACCCTCGTACACGCCGGCTTCGACGACGGCCATCCGACCGAACCGCCGCGGGTCACGGAAACAAAGCGTGCGCCCGTCGTCGAGGATCACCTGCGCGTGCACGTAGGGATCGTCGATGTCGAAGCGGAACGACCCGGTCATGCCGAGATGCATGACGAGCTCCAGACCCTCGTCCAACGGGGCGATCAGGAACTTGCCGCGTCGCCCGACGCTGTGGATCTTGCGGCCGGGGAGCAGCTCCAGCTGGTGGAACTCGCGGGGCACGGTCGGCAGCGGCTCGTACCAGACGTCGCGCGCGATCCGGCCGGACAGCTCGGGATCGAGCTGGCGCCGTACCGATTCGACCTCGGGGAGCTCGGGCATACCCCCAGGTTATTGCGCTTGCTTCGCCTTCCGATCGGCCTGGCGCTCGAGCTCGGCGTTGAGCTCACCGCCGACGAGGATCGAGATCGACGTCAGGAACAGCCCGAAGATGAGCGCGATGACTGCCCCGATCGAGCCGTACGTGTTGGCGTAACGG
>JBOGWY010000062.1:0-21039 GCA_050694015.1 Actinomycetota bacterium
CTCGACACGACGCAACAGGCGCCGGGTTTCCGTCCGTTCTCCGCCGCGTACCGTCCGCAGGAGGCGCTGACGACGCACATCACCGAAGCGATGGTGCGCGCGGTCCGCAACACCATGTCGCCGCTGACGAGCGAGGAGCTCGAGTTCGCGATCCTCACCGGCGACAACGCGGACTCCCAGCAGTACAACGAGACGCGCTGGTTCATCGACATCCTCGACGGACAGAACGAGATCGACCCGAACTCGGGCATCGAAGGCACCTGCGACACCGCGCCGGGGACGCTTTACGACGGCGTGAAGGGCGGCGGCGACCTCGGTTACTACGACCCCGACAACTCCGGCTCGTCCGCCGACGGGAAGGGTTATTCACCGGAACGCGCCGAGAACGCGGCCGAGGGCACCGGCGACGTCACGTTGCGCGACTTCCCCGGCCTGCTCGAAGCCGCGCAACACCCTTTTGAAGCGATCGGATTAGATCTTCCGTGGTACTCCGCGTTCGGTAACCACGACGCGCTCGTGCAGGGCAACAGTCCCGACGCGTACCTCCAGAGCCCGATGGGACCGGGGCACGCGGGACCGGAGACACCCGAGAATTCGAACGAGGGCTACCAGGCGATCGCTACGGGATGTGTGAAGCCGGTCGTTCCTCCCCCGACGTTGTCCGACCCTCTCGGTTTCTTCGCCAACCCAACCGGAGCGATGATGGTGCCGTCGGACCCGCGGCGGTGCTTCCTCGCCAAGGACGAGGTCGACTCCGCGACGCCGGTTCCCGCACCCTGCGACACCGGCGGGTGGATCGAGCAGCACTTCCTCTCCACCGGAGAGCCGGTCGGCCACGGTTTCGCCCCGAGCGCGTCCCTGGACGACGACTCCCAGGCTGCGGGCTTCGGACGTCCCGTGGTCGCGGACCTCAACGACGACGGTTACTACTCGTTCTCTCCCAAACCGGGGCTGCGTTTCGTCGCGCTCGACACGGTGACCGACGAGTGTGGGTCGATCGTGTGTTCCGAGGGATCGATGGACGATGCGCAGTTCGAATGGCTGCGCGAGCAGTTCGACACCGCCGCCGCGCGCGGCGAGTACGTGATCACCTATGCCCACCACACGCTGCGCACGACGCGCTTCGTGTCGACCGACGCGACCGAATACCCCCTGCATTCGGGCAACCGCATCGCGACCAGCATCGAAGAACAGCAGCCCAACACCCCTAACTCGCCCACGCTCGAAGACCTCTTCTGCACATACCCCAACTTCCTGACCCACGTGGTGGGCCACGAACACGACAACGACATCCGGCGCCACGACTGCACCGCGAGCGAGCCGGCCGAGGGCTTTGCTAACAACAACTCCGAGTTCTACGAGATCTCGACCGCGGCGCACCTCGACTGGCCGCAACAGGCGCGCATGATCGAGCTCGTGCACGACGACGCGGGCATGTTGGCGCTGGCCCTCACGATGCTGGACCACGCCGGCAAGGTGAGCGGCGAGGGTCCGAAGCCCAGCCTCGATCCGAAGGGACACGCTCCCGAGCAGGTGCTGCACCTCGCCGGGATCGCTCGGGAGATCGCGTACAACGACTATCAAAACTCCCGCGGCGCGCGCGGTGAGCCCGAGGACCGCAACGTCATCATCCTGCTCAACAAGCCCTGGCCGTTCCCCACTTAAGACGCCGCCAGAGGAGCAGTAGCCTCCGGGGTCATGAGCAGGTTCCCGTCACCGAAGGCCAAGACGGAGGCTCGGAACGAGTGGGCCCGGAACATCCGCGAGCGTCTTCCCAGGTGGCTCGACGAAAACACACCGGCGGCGGGCCGCGGCACGCTCGCCGCCAACGGCGCCGTTGATCTCCTGCTCGGTGCGCGTAAAGTAGCGGCGTTCCTGCCTACATCCGTCGGATTGAGCGTCTACCTCTACGGGAGCTCCGATACGGAAGTGAAACGGATCGAGCGGTTGTGCGAGCGCGCCGGGGTCCCCGAAGACGTGCGGCCTCCGAGGACGTCGAAGTACGTCCTCATAAAGGTGCGCGACGACGAGACGCTGGCGGCGACCGCCGAAGCTCTCCGCCTCCACTGCATCGGACGCTCGTGACCGATCGCGTCGCTCGGATCGAGCTCTATCACTACGCGTCCCCGCTCCCTGCGACGTTCCGGCCGAGTTGGATCCCCGGTTTCCCGCAGAACGAGAACCGCTGCACGTTGATCCGCGTGATCACCCAGGACGGCGTCGAGGGATGGAGCGCGGGGCCGTCGATCGGCACCGAACGCCAGGGCCTCGGCGGCCTGATCGGGCCCTACCTCCTCGGCGAGGACGCGGAAGACATCGACCTCGTGCAGCAACGCCTGCGCGAGATCGGCTACCTCGGCTGGCGCAACTGGTGGATCGAGCCCGCGTTCTGGGACATCAAGGGCAAGATCGCCGGCGAGCCCGTCTGCAGGTTGCTCGGTGGCGAACCACGAACGGTCAACCTCTACGCGTCGACCGGCGAGGTGCGCACCCCGAAGGATCGCATCGCCGAGGCCGAGGCTCGTTTCGAGGACGGCTTCCGCACGATCAAGATCCGCGTGCACGAGGACGAAGCCGCCGACGAGAAACAAGTGATCGCGACCGCGCGAGCGCTCGGCAACAAGATGAAGATCGGCGTGGATGCCAACCAGGCGTGGCGCGTGACCGCGGTGGCCGATGCCCCTTTGTGGGACCTCGCACGCGCGAAGCGGTTCGCCGACATCTGCGCCGACGTCGGAGTGGCGTGGCTCGAGGAGCCGCTGCCGATGGATGCTTACGACGATCTCGCCGACCTCGCGCGTTACTCCCGCGTCCCCACCGCCGGCGGCGAGCTCCATACCTCCGGTTATCACGAGCTCGCGATGATGATCCGGCGCGGCTGCTATCTGATCTTCCAGCCCGACGCCACGTTCACCGGCGGCATCGCGCAGACCAAGAAGATCATCGACCTCTGTCGCGCCGAAGGTCTCACCTACACCCCGCACACGTGGACGAACGGGGTCGGCTTCGCCGTCAACCTGCAGCTCTACGCGGCGTCGGGCTCCGACAAGGAGCTCGAGTTCCCACTCGATCCGCCCGGGTGGGTGCCGGAGTCACGCGACTCGATGCTGGAAGAACCGTTCGAGCACTACCACGGGACGCTGACCGTCCCCGACAAACCGGGCCTCGGCTTCGAGATCTCGAAGAAGGCGTTGAAGAAGCACGCAAGCCGTTTCTTCCACATGGATCGCAAGCGTCTGGCCCTGTTCGCGGTCAAGGATCGCGGCGTCAGGGCCGCGCGCGAGATGGACAAGACGAAGAAGGCCCGCCTGAAATCGGGCTAGTGGACGACGACCTTTCCGCACATCCCATGGCACACGCCGTCCTCGGTCAGGTGCGAGTGCCCGCGTAGGTCGCAGCGGAACTTGTACCTGCCGGCCCTGCGGAAGCGCTTCGAGGTCCTCTCGCCGGGGTTCAGGAATGTGTTCTTGCTCCAGTTGCGCGAGTAGGCGACGACGTTGTGCCCGGCGCTGGTCGGGTTCTTCCACACGATCCGGTCGCCGCGGGCGGCATGACGGGTCGTCGGTTCCCAGCTGGAGCTGCTCCCGGTGCCCCTGGCGCGGAAGCGGTAGGTATCGCCGAGGGACGGGGCGGCGAAGGCGAACACGGCGACTACGGCAAGGGCGAGGACGAACAGTCGTTTTGTCATCCGGTGACCTTATCCAGGACGCGGCCCCTAGCTGGCCCTAAGTGGGTAAGAACGCGAAGAACTACAACCCTGAAACTCCTGTGAAATCCGTCGCAGGTCACGAACGCGCGCGGATACTCCATTTCCCCCCGCGACTCCATGGAGCCGGGCACCGGCGGGGGCACCGGCATACAGTGATGACTGGGAGGTACTCGTGGAGCAGGCAGCGTTGCCGCAGTGGGAGTCCCAGATGATCGACGAAGCGATCAGGGCTGCCGAGGAGCGCCGCAAGGCCGAGAAGGCACAGGCCGAGAAGAGGGCGGTCCAGCTCGCCCGGGAGCAGGGCTACCACCGCCTGGCCCTCGAGATCGATAGACCGACCAAAGACAAGGTGGGACCGGGTCAGCTCTCCTTCTTCCCCAGCGATCCGACACTTTTCGAGGGCTAAATACCTCCCTTTTCGACGCGTTCTCCCTCAGAATGGCTCGCATGCCTAGGCGGGCCTCCGTTGTTCTCGCTCTCGCGTGCGCGCTCCTTGCCGCGCTTGCTCCGCTCGCGCACGCGGGATGGAGACGCAAGATCGAGCGCGCCGTCGGCCACAGGTCGGTGGGTGTCGCGGTGCGTCTCGACGGACGGGTTCTCTACCGCCACGACGACCGCGACAAGCGCGTCCCGGCGTCGAACGAAAAGCTCCTGCTGTCGATGGCGCTGCTCGAAGAGCTCCCCGCCGACTACCGCTTCCGAACGATCGCGGCCGGTAACTTCGCCGGTGGTGTCGTCAACGGGAACCTGTGGCTGATAGGGCGCGGCGACCCGACCGTCACGGCCGGGGGCCGCTACACAAAGTCGCTACCGTACGAGCCGACGCGTCTGGGCGCGCTCGCGCGTGCGATCAAGCGCGCAGGTATCGAGAGGATCAAGGGCAGCGTCGCGGGCAGCACCGGTTACTTCGCGCGCGACTGGTACGCGCAGGGATGGAAGTCCGACTTCGCCGCCGAAGAGGTCCCTCTCCCGACCGCGCTCACTCTCGATTACAACAGGGTCGGCGATCAGCACGTGCGCGATCCGGAACGGCGAGCTGCCGAATCGCTGAGCAGGAAGCTCCGTACCCTCGGTGTGCACGTGCGGGATAGAGCGACGACGGGTAAAGCACCCGTCGGACTCCCCCGCATCGCAGCCGTCGAGTCCGATGCACTCGGCACGCTCATGAAATACATGAACCGGACCTCGATGAACTTCTTCGCCGAGATGTTCGGGAAGCGGCTCGGCCTCGAACGTCATGGAAGGCCGGGCACGATCGCGAAGGGGGCCGCCGCGATCCGCGAATGGGCGGGCCGTAACGGAGTGACGATCTCCTCCTACGACTCGTCCGGGCTGTCCTATTCGAACCGGGTCTCGCCGCGCGGGGTCGCCAAGCTGATCGACGTCGTAGACGACGAGCCGTGGGCGAACGAGTTGCGCTTCAGTCTCGCCGGTGCCGGTCAGGGCACGCTCGAAGACAGACTGCGGGGCGTCCGCCTACGCGCCAAGACGGGGACGCTGACGGACGTATCGACGCTGTCGGGATGGGTGTGGCTCAACCAGATCGACGACTGGGGTTACTTCTCGATCATGTCGCGGGGCATGGACAAGAGCCGCGCCGCCGCGATCGAAGACCGGATCGTTCGCGTCCTGCACGAGTACGCGCGCCCCGCATCCGTCCCGCTACGCAGCGACGACGAAGGAAGCGCAATCGCACTCGACGAGCAAGAGCTCGTCGTCGCCAGCCCCAATCAGATATAGGTCGCAGTCACAGCCGGCGCACGTCTCGTCCAAGACGAACGTGTCGCCCAAGTCGTCGCTTCCCCACATAGGTCTAAGCTAACGACGGGGTACGACAGGAAGCGCGGATTTGCGCGCGATGGCGGCGGCAACCTCCTTTCTTGCCGGGCCCTCTGATAGGCGGCTTCGTTTAGAAGGGGGAATTCCTGATGCGACGTTTACTCGTCGCCCTCGTTTCGATCTCCATGATCATCGTTGCGCTCGCACCGGTAGCTAACTCGAGCCCGGTCGCGACCTCGGAAGAGGAATATCTCGCGTATAACCGGGTCTTCCCCGACCCCCATGGGTGTCAACCGCGTACTGCTCCCTACTCGCCGTTCGCGAAGGGACGCGTGTGCGCCGCGGACTTCCTTCAATTCAGCGAGTTCCAAGGCGGCATCCAACTCTTGAACGACATGTTCCCGCGCTTCGTCAAGATCTACCGGCTCGATCGGGACTTCAATTGCCAGGGCAAGCCGGTGAACGATCCGGACCGCGCGTGCCGCGAGTTCCGATCCGCCGGGCTCCCGCAGACGCTGCCCGATGCCCAGGGCTCCGGTTTCAGCCGTGAGCGCCTGCCACTGTTCATGGTCCGCATCACCGACGAGTCGGTCCCCGACCGGCGCAAGAAGTTCTTCGTCTTCCCGCTGTCGATCCATGGGATCGAGCGCGCGGGGGTCGAGGGCGGAACGCGGGCTGCGGAAGACCTCGCGACGTGGGCTGCCTGCGAAGCGAAGGTCGCACCGGACGTCGTCGATTGCGAGAGCGACGAGAACGCGGCACCGCATCCGCTCCTCGAGACCACCCCGAAGAAGTCCGTTAAGGCCGGGGAAGCATTGCGCAAGTCCTCGGTCTTCTTCATCTACCCGAACCCGGACGGCTGGTTCCGCGGTGAACGGACGACTGGTACGCAGTTCTATCAGCGCTACAACGGCAACGGCGTCGATCTGAACCGCGACTGGCCCGAGCAGGGCTACACGTTCCGTCCGTACACGCCCTGGTCCGAGCCCGAGACGCGCGGCTTCGGACGCGTGTTGCAGCAGATCGGACCGAAAGACAAGGACGGCGATGCGAAGTGGACCGGAGGTATCGACCTTCACGGCCAGCTCGTCGATCGCGCCTTCTCCTTCACGCTGATCGGGGGCTCGCAGCGACCGTTCGACAAGAACCAGCGCGTGTTGCAGACCGTGAAGGGCGCGTGGCGCGATGCGGAACAGCGACTCGCGTACTCGCCCCTGATCAAACCCAACGACGCTCCCGCCGAGGACCCCCGTGTCTACGGTGTTCAGTGGGGCACTATCTGGGACACGATCGACTACACCGTGACCGGAGCGCTGGGGAACTGGATCGACTCTCCGATCGGACTCAACGCCGACGGCATCGATAACGAGATGTCTGCGTCGCACGTAAGCAACTGTGGGATCGGTAGTTGTTTCGACCCCGACGTCGAACAGCTCCACGTAGATGGGAACAAGTCGCTCGTGTACTCGATGATCAACTTCAGCCTCAAGCCGGAGAGCACCAAGTTCCGGACGCAGGGCCGCGTCGGATACGTCTTCAATCGCGGCGCGGTGAAGGCGAGGACCGACCGGTCCGTCATCCCGCCGCGATTCGCGCAGCTCCCACAACAGCGCGACATCAGCGGGGTCCAGCTCACCGAACAGAACAGCTTCACGCGCGAGTTCACGGTGCGAGGGCCTAAGGACGGCGTCTACAACGGCGGCATCGCCGTGACCTTGACGTGCGCCAATGTGCAGGGCGTCGGACAGTGCGCGCTGGACGAAGCGAAGCTGCAGCGCCGGACCACCGGTCCCCATCGGGACTCCGAGGAGGACTGGGAGACGGTCAACTCCTATTTCAACCAGAGCCCTCTATACGTGCAGGCGGGCCAGGCGTTGCACGCCAACCTGCCCGAGCCGGGTCGCTGGCGCGTCATCATCGAGGGATCGAACACCACCGACATCTTCACCGGTGGCATCGACTTCACCAAGGAGAAGGGCTGGCCGGACCCGGGTCAGATCGGATACCGCGCTACCAACATGAAGTTCTGGTCGATGCTGCGGCGGTTCGCGCGACCCGGTCTCGAGAAGGTACGCACGTCCGACCTCCTCGGCAGCGACTCGTGGAAGCGCAACGACACCATCGTCGTTACGAACCGAGTCTTGGGTCGGAGGTACGCGCGCACGCTCGAACGGTGGGTTCGCGGCGGCGGCAACCTGGTGCTGACCGACAAGGCCCTGAAGATGCTCGCGCGGTTCGGGCTCGTGCCGAAGAGCGCGATCGGCGTGGATGAGTACTACGCCGGCTACTCGAACTTCGCCACACCCAGCGAGGAAGAGACCTACAACATGCCGCTCGCGCGCAAGATCAACCAGCCCGGCGCCGCCGAAGGCGGCGCTCCCGGGCCGGGCGATCCTGGCGACGACGAGAGCCACCGTCACCAGACCTACGAGCCGGTGCCTCTCGGCATGGCGATCCAGACGCCCGACGGCGGCGATGCGAACAACGCGCCGGTGTGGCACGTGACGTGGGACGACCTCCGCAGGATCAAGCGTCAGCGGCGCAAGCTCGTGGCGAGCACCGGTCAGCTCACGCAGATCTCTTTCGGTGAGATCAGGCTCGGGCAGGGACGCATCCGCTTCATCGGCGGCGTGCTCCCGATGCCGACGGACAAGTTCGACCATCCGTTCGGACTCGCGAGCTATGGGCTTACCTACTCCGGCTATCAGATGCTGCAGAATGCGCTCACGTGGGAGAAGCCGCCGCGCGGCGGACACGCCACTACTGAGCGATAGCGAGAACACAGACTGAGCGATAGCGAGAACACAGACTGAGCGATAGCGAGGTCTACGCGGGCTTCGACTCACTCCTCGAGTCGGAGCCCGCATGGCATATCGGCCGGTTCCCCGATCGCGACGGTGCGCTGCGCGACCTGCGGGAGCCGGACGCGGTACCGATCGTCCAGAACGGTCGTTTGCGCATGGGCGTGCGTCGCTTCACGCGCTCGCACGACAAGGTGCAGATCTTCGACAACGCCAAACACGTGATGTTCTCGACGCGCTCCTTCGACGTGCCCGAAACCGGTGTGACCTTCTCGTGGGAGATGGGGGCCGAAGGTGCCGGCTGCGCCGAGGACGACCTCTACGACGGCTTCGCATCGTTGTTGGTGCTCGATCTCTCGACGGGCACCGCGATCGATGTGTTCTGTCGGGACGACCTGTGCGCCGCGGTGTTCGCCCGGCTCCCCTTCCCCGGCGTATCGCTGCCCCATCTCGAGCCGATGAAGTACTGGGCCCTGTTCGACGAGAAGCGACTCGGCACCGGAGGGCTGCACGGGTACTCGATCGCGATCCGACCCGACGAATCGTCGATCACGTGGACGGTCGACGGCTCCGAGCTGCGTCGCCAGACGATGCCCGCCTACGGTCTCGGCCCCCTAATGCTCGGCCTAGGACTCATGACCGAGAAAGACATCGGTGCCTCGGGCAGCATCTCGTGCCACGGCCAAGGCATCCGAGCCGAATGGTCCCCCATCGAGATCGCGTTCTAAGCGCTAGTAACCGGGTCATAAGCCGGTCCCGCTCCATAGAACGCGGCCCGCAACCCTTCTCGGGGCCCGACAGTCGGAAGGGTCGTGAAGGGCGCCACGACTCTTTCCGTTCTGGCCGTCGCGGCGATCGTGATGTTGGGTATGACGGGCTGCTTCGAAGAGGCGAACGAACGAGCGGGCACCACCCGCGCCCCGACGACGCCCGGCGAACGTGCCACGCAACCCACGGGCCCTGTCGCGAACGCGACCGGCGGGCTCTTCCTCTATTACTTCAAGGTCGGCGGCGACGGATACGACTGGGCAAGTTACACGCGAGCTCGGCTCCCGCGCGATCCGAAGCCTCTCCGTCGCGCGATCCGTTACGTCCTCGAGCAGCTCGTTGAGGGAACTCCCCCGCGCCTGCGAAAGACGGGCCTCGGCAGCACCTTCACGAACGAGACCGCGGGTTACCTGAACGGCATCGGACTCCGGCGCGGGCGTCTGACGATCGATTTCAAAGACTTCTCACAGATCATCCCTCACGCGAGCACGAGTAATGGGTCGGTCGGGCTACAGACGCAGATCCATGCCGCTGCGTTCCAGTTCACGTCGGTCCACAGCGTGGCTATCGAGTTCGACGGGAGGTGCCGCCCCTTCTGGGAATGGCTTCAGGGTCGGTGCCGGGTCACGGACCGAAAAAGATGGGAAGCGCGCAAGGCAGCGGACTTCTAAGCGCTTGTAACCGGGTTATAGCCGGTTCCCGATCCATAGAATGCGTTTCGGGGTAGGGAGAGGGCCATGAGGAACGAGGCTCCGCTCGGCACTCTGATCTCCCGCGGCCTGCGCCGTCGCTGCCCCGTCTGTGGAAACAAGGGCATCTTCAAGAGCTGGGGTCAGCTCAAGGATCGCTGTCCGACGTGCGCCTACAGCTTCGTGCGGGAGGAGGGCTACTGGGTCAGCGCCATCATCGTGAACATCGGTGTGATCCAGAGCCTGTTCGTCATCGTCTTCATCGGGATCGTGCTCGCGACCGCGCCCGAGGTGCCGTGGGCCCCGTTGCTGACCGTCGGCATCGTCATGAACCTGCTGATCCCGATCTGGTTCTATCCGCGCTCAAAGACCCTGTGGATGGCGATCGATCTGTTCTTCCACCCGCGCGAAGCCGCGGAGCGAACGCCCTAGCTCAGGTCGTAAGCGAAGTCATCCGCGAGCTCGGCGCGGCCCTCGACCAGCGCGGCGACGTCCGCATAGGTCACGACCGCATCGCACGGACGGGCACGCGCCACCTCTTCCGCCCACGCGCCTGCATCACCGATGCCGACGATCCCGAGACGAGGGTGCCAGTTGTCGACGAGATGCTCGGCCCCCGCGGTGACGATCCTGAGTGCGACGTCCGGTGCCAGCCCCGACAGTTGAGGAACGAGCACGGTGAAGCCCTCCCCCATCAACCAGTCGGCGAAGGTTCGCTCGTCGGGCCCGGGGTCGGTGCTCACGAGCAAAACCGACGGGCCCACGCGTTCGGAGAACGCCATGTAACCCGTGCCCTTGTCACGCAGATTCCCGAACGTGACGATCTTGCCGAAACGTTCCGGCTCCCGGTTCGGCTCGCTGCGCCACTGCACCGTCGCACCCATAGACCGCCGTTATATCCGCAAACCTAGAAAGGCCGCCCGAAGGCGGCCTTTCGCATGGTGTTGCGTGCTGCTAACGAGTGACTTCCCGCTCGCGTTCGACGACGGCGGGGCCGGTCGTCGTGGTGCGGCGGCTGCTGCTCCAGAACATCATCGAGATCACGAGCCCGATGACGCCTACGATGGCGAGGATCCAACCTGCGGTCGTTACTTCGAAGTCACCAACTAGGTAATTGCCGTCGCCGACCGCGAGGGCGAGGATCAAGCCGATCGCGATGAGGAACAGGCTTCCTCCGATACCCATGCCTGAGCACCTCCTCCACCGCGGGGCTCCGCGGCGATCGGTTCACTTGCTTACGCAGGAGGGTTACCCGACTACGCAGCGTCCGAAACCCGCGCTACTCCGCGCTGTCTTCGAGCACGGCGTGGGCGGCGTTGCGGCCCGGCGCGCCGCACACGCCTCCGCCCGGATGCGTTCCCGACCCGCACATGTAGAGACCGGGCACCGGCGTCCGATAACTGAAGTATCGCCGCGCCGGGCGCGCGTCGAACAACCACTCCGGCAGGATCTCGCCGTGAAAGATGTTTCCGCCGGTGAGCGCGAAGCGCTCTTCGAGCTGCGGCGGCCCGAGCACGAGCCGGTCCTCGACGAGATCGGTGAGCCCCGGCGCGTAACGTTCGAGCGCGGCGAGCACGAGATCGCCGATCTCGTCGCGGCGCTCGGCCCACGTCCCCTCGGCCAGCTCGTAAGGCGCGTACTGCGCGAACGCCGACAGCGTGTGCTTACCTTCGGGCGCGAGCTCCGGCTCCGACGCGGTCTGTATCCACGCCTCGACGAACATGTTCTCCGCCGGGCGACCCTCTGCCGCCGCTCGCGCTCCGGCGTCGAGGTAGTCGATCGACGGGGAGATAGTGATCGTGCCGAGGTGCTCGGGACCGGGTGGCGGCGCATCGCCCATGCCGGGGAACCGCGGGAGACCCGACAGGGCGCAGTTCACTTTGACGACCGTTCCCTTCACGGGCACGCTCTCGATGTCGTCGACGAAGTCCTGCGGCAGCGACGCGTCGAGCAGCAGGGATAGCGTCCGTTTCGGTTCCGCGTTCGAGCACACGATCGGCGCGGCGATCTCCTCGCCCGAGACCAGCACCACGCCGGTGGCGCGCCCGTTCTCCGCCACGGTCACCGACGCGACCGGCGCCTCCGTGCGGATCTCCCCGCCGGCGGCACGGAAGATGTCCGCGAGTTGAGAGGTGATCGCGCCCATGCCCCCGCGCACGAAACCCCACACACCCGGCTCCCCCGTCGCCTCACCGAACGCGTGATGCAGATAGATGTACGACGTCCCGCGATCGTAGGGACCCGCCGCCGAGCCGATGATCCCCTGCGACGCCATCAGGCCCTGCATCAGATCCGAGTCGAAGTACTCCCTGCACACCTCGGCGATCGACCCGTCGACGGTTCGTTCGTAGAGGTCGCGCTCGCGCGAGCCGGCGAACGCCGCCATCACCTCATTCCGCGTCACGGGACGATCCAGAAGAGGACGCAGGCGCCGCGATGCCTCCTCGAACAGCTCGATGAACTCGGGATAGGCGTCGGCATCCTTCTTCGACACCTTCGCTATCTCCTCGTGGCGGCGGGCCGGGTCGTCCCACATCACCAGACCCCCGCCGCCCTCGAACGGCGCGAACAGCTCCGGATCCTTGACGCGCACGTCGAGGTCCAGCCCGAGTTCGGTGACGATCGACGGCAACAGCAACGACAGCGCGTACGACGCGGTCGAGATCCGGAAGCCGGGGAAGAGCTCCTCGGTGACGGCCGCGCCGCCGATCCGGTCCGAGCGTTCGACGACGAGAACCTTGCGTCCCGCGCGCGCGAGATAACAGCCACAGACGAGGCCGTTGTGGCCCGCTCCGATGATGATGGCGTCGTAGCTCACACGTGACCTTTGCGGGCGGTGGATAACTTGACCAAGGCAGGCTACCGTGGGCCCGTGGCCCTAACCGCTTTCTGCTCGACATGTCAGCGCACGGTTTACATCGAAGAGGGGGAGACCCCTGTTTGTCCCGTGTGCTCGTCGCCCTTGCTCGAAACGGTTGAAGCCGACGACGAGGACGAGAGTGAGAAGGTCGCCGAGTAACTAGCGACCGTTAAACCTGCGGCTCGAAGTAACCGGCCGAGACCACCTTGTCGTCGTTCACCACCATCGTCGTGACCGATCCCGTCGTGCACGGCACCCCACCGAGCCACGGAGGTACCCGACGCTTCGCGAGCGCCAGCCGCGCGACCAACACGGGCGTCTGATGCGACACGATGACCACCTCGCGGCCCCCGGCGGCCTCGACCGCATCCTCGATCGCCGAGATCACGCGCGTCTTGATGTCGGCGAACGTCTCGCCCCACGAGGGTTTCCACGGATTCCGCAGCGCCCACCAGAACCTCGGCGATGTGGCGAACGCTCGAAGAGTCCGGCCGATGCCTTCGAGTGTCGTGCCGCTCTCGATCAGACGGTCGTCCGTGAAGATCTCGAGGGCGTGGTGCGCATTGATGGCGGCCGCGGTCTCCTGCGCGCGCTCGAGCGGACTCGCCCAGATCGTTCCGATGTCGTTGTCCGCCAGGTGTTCGCCCGCTCGCTCGGCTTGCGCCTGTCCCTTCGCGGAGAGGTTGTACCCGGGGAGGCGACCGTAGATCACGTTCTGCGGGTTGGCGACCTGCCCGTGACGGACGAGGTGCACGGTGGCGTTCATGAGTCCTGAAGGGTAGTTCCGACGGCCGGCAGCCGTCGTCGTGCTACCCGGTGGTCGGCTGCGCCGACCTCCGAGTAGTAGTTCCGCCCGAGTCGCGTGGGCGCGCGTCGGCTCGCGTGGGTAGGCTCGGGACATGCCAGACATACTGCTGTTCGGTGCGACCGGCTACACGGGACGACTGACGGCAGAAGCTCTGGCGCGCCGGGGCGCGAGCTTCGCGATAGCCGGACGCGACAAGGCGAAGCTGTACGCGCTCGCGGACGACATCGGGGGTCCCGACGTGCGCGTCGCCGCCGTGGGTGAGGACGACGCGCTCACCAAGCACCTCGACGACGTGAAGGTCCTCATCTCGACGGTGGGCCCATTCATGGAGCTGGGTCACACCGCGGTGGAGGCCGCTCTCCGAGCCAAGGTCCACTACCTCGACTCCACCGGCGAAGGGGCGTTCATCGCGCGTCTGATCGCGGAGCACGACACCGCCGCACGAGACGCGGGCGTCTGCATAGCCCCCGCGATGGGCTTCGACGAGGTGCCGGCCGACGTATGCGCGACGCTGGCGAGCGAGGGCATGGAGGGCGCCGATGTCGTCCTGACCTACGCCGTGCCCCAAAGCGCGTCACGAGGCACGATGAGGACCGCGGTGGGGGGCATCATCACCTCCGAAGGACCGTGGATCGAGAACGGACGGACGCGCGCGGTGCGCGCGGGCGAGGTGCAACGCTGGGCCCCCATGCCTCCACCTCTCGGGCCCAAGCTGAGCACGTCGTTCCCGCTCGCCGAAGGACACCTCGCGCCTCTCCATCTCGACCTCCGCTCGCTGAAGCTCTTCGTCACCATCGGCGGTGCCCAGCGCGCCGCGCTGAGATATGGCCTGGGTGTCCTCGACCGCGTCGTGAAGTCGGGACCGGGGAGCTGGGCGGTCGAGAAGGTCCTCACGACGCTGCCCGAGGGACCCGACGAGGAAACCCGTTTCCGGTCGCGGTGGACGATCCTCGGCGAGGCGACGTCGGGACGCGAGTGGCGCAACGTCACCCTTATGGGAACGGATTTCTACGGGCTTACGGGCGAATTGCTCGCGGCCGGAGCGATGAACATGGCGGAAGACGGGTACTCCAACGCAGGGGTCTGCGCGCCGGTCCAAGCCATCGGCCTCGACACCCTCCAGAAGGAACTCATCGATCGCGGAGTGACGATCGAGACCTACGAGAACCACTAGGAAAGGGGCGAGATGGGAGCTCGACTTCGATACGCGAAGGTGATCGACCGTCAGGCGTTCATGAACAAGGGCAGCAAGCTGCACCCTGGACTCGAGAACGAGGTGATCGTCAACGGCGAGCCGGGCCAGGCCGGCGCCTTCCTCGTGCTGCGCGGGTGGGGCGACGACCATGGAACATTCACCGAGCAATGGCGGATCGAGGACCCGGGCGGCATGCGTGTCTACGAGAGCACGCCGCGCGAGATCCACGTCGCGACGAACGGCCACGTCGAGCGCCTGGAAGACGAGGTCGCCGACCTCGAGTTGGATTTCGCCGCAGACGGCTACACGGTCGTCTTCACGCTCGACGAGAACGAAGTAGCGCGCGCAACCTTCCCGGTGAAACTAGTCGGCTAACGCGCGCAGCCCATCAGATGGTTTTGGGCGGGCGGGCCGGCACGTTTACTAGAGCCCGCGCGATCCGCGTTTTCAGGGGCGCGACTGCAGAACAAAAGGAAATTAAAGAGGGCGGGAGTCTCCGACGCGCGGGCAGTGCGTCGGATGGCTGCGGCGGCGAATGCGACTGGACCCCCGCCCAGCCCCAAGTTTGGGTTCCTCGTCATTTAGGGCCAATAGCCCAGACGGGCTATCTTTCCGCTAAGTCATCTACGTAACTTCACGTACCGGACGGAGACCCATGAGCGCCACCTACCGCGCCCTCAGCGGATGGCTGAAGGTCACAGGAACCGTCTACGCGTTCGGCGCCGTCGATTACGTAGCCCGGCCGCGGGTGGCGATCGTGGCTCTGAACAGGGGTGGAGGCGCCCCGATCGAGCCCGAGGAGCCGGGTCTCTACAACGCGCTCGCGGGGGCCTACATGGCGACGATCGCGGCCCTCGCGTTGTCGGCTTCGACCGACCCCGAGGACCGGGCCGCACTGATCCCGCCGCTGTTGGTGGGGAAGGCGGCGTCGTCGGCGGCGCTCCTCTACCGGTACTTCCGTACCCGGCGGCGGGGGTTCGCCCTGGCGGCCGCCCTGGATGCGTTCCTGTTCGGAGTCACCGCAGGCCTCTCGAGCGACCTCCGTAACTGACAGCAGTAGTAACCAGGAACCACGCCCGACGTCTAAAGACTCGCTCGGGACGGAATGTCCGTCCCACGGGTACGGAGGTGAAGGGTGTACGAGTTCGCAATCGTGGTTCTGCTCGGTATCGGAACGTTCAAGGTCGTCGACATGCTCAACGAGTACGTCAACCTCACCAAGATCCAGTCGATCCTCACGATCGCTCTTGGTGCGGCGGTTTGTTGGGCCCTCGGGTTCTCGCTCTTTACGGAGTGGAACGTACCGGTCCGCAGCGAGGAGCTCGGTTACGTCGGCACGGGCCTCATGGTTGCCGCTGCCGGTTACGCCACTCCCAAGGTGTTCGAGCACGTCGCCGAGATCATCGGCCACCGCAGGGACACGCACGTCAGAGCTGCGTAGCTGAAAACGCACACAGCGTTCGAAGAGCCCCCGGGGAACCGGGGGCTCTTCTCTTAGTATTGGGACATGACGATTGGTCAGATGACCGGCGTCCCCCAGCAGCGTCGTCTCGAACAGGCGCTCTCCGTCATCCGCGTCGCCGCGTTCGTCGCGGCGATCGCCGAGGTCTCCCAACGTTCCTCCTCCGCGCCCGACGTCACCTCGTCCGCGGTCCCCTTGTTGCTCGCTCTCGGTGTCGGGACCGTGGCGATCGTCGTGCTGAGCTCGCGGCTCACGAACCGTCGGTCGATCACCCGGCTCGCGATCATCGCGTTCGCGTTCGACGTCGTCGTGATCTTCGGCGCGGTGTGGATCTGGGCCAGTACCTCGACCCTCGCCGGCGTCATGCTGTTGCTCATCCCCGTCGAGGCGGCTCTGCGGTTCCGCCTTGTCGGATCGATGATCGGTGCGCTAGTGACGAGCGCCTTCTTCGCCCTCGTCGTGGCCGACGCCGCGAACGACCGCGGCGTCGAGTTCGACACCGGCAGCGTCGCGTTCGTCTCGGTCCTGTCGTTCGCGATCGCGTTCCTCGTGGGCTGGATGACGCAGGGATGGCACGAGCGGACGACGACGGTCGAGAAGCACAGCGCGCGGCTGTTCGAGATGGACAAGCTGAAGGATCGCTACATCGCGATGACCTCACATGAGATCCGCGGCCCCCTCACGGCGATGATCACCGCCGTCGACACCGTGCGAGCGAGGTGGGACAAGCTTCCGCCCGACCGTCGCGACCATCTGCTCGAGATGGTCTACCTGCAGGGCCATCAGCTCGACCGGCTCGTAGAGGACCTGATGATCTCGGCCGAGGTCGAATCCGGTGGGCTGACGATCAATCCGCAATGGGTCGAGCTCGAGCCGGCGATCAAGCGCGCCCTCGACGCGGCCGCGGCGAAGCGTCGCGCGCATCTCCTCGAGGTGTTCGTCGAGCCACTGCGCGCCGAGATCGATCCGTACCGTATCTCGCAGGTGATCCGTAACCTCGTCGAGAACGCGTACAAGTACACGCCGGATCGCACACGTGTCGCCGTCACCGCGAAGGCCGTCGATAACGGTTTGCATCTCGAAGTGGCCGACGACGGCGAAGGCATCCCCCCGGGCAAGCGCGACCAGCTCTTCGAAGCCTTCAGCCGGATCGAGGAGACGTCGGCGGGCCAGGAGGGCGTCGGCCTCGGTCTCTACGTCGTCAGCCAGCTCGTCGCGGCGATGGACGGGCGCATCGACCTCGCGTCGTCGTCGCGCGGGACGACGTTCTCGATCGTCATCCCGTGCAAGCGGATGCCTATCGAGCAGCAGCACATCGGCCTCGTGACCGACGAAGACCGGGGCGCATCGGGCGTTTAGTCTCGGCTCTCATCCACATCGAGGTCCGAGGAGGCGTTTCCATGCCCGAGGTAACCGTCAACGGAACCAAGGTCACCTACACCGATACCGGCGGCGGCGGCACGCCGGTGCTGCTCCTCCACGCGTTCCCGTTCAACTCGCAGATGTGGGACCCGCAGATCGAATCGCTCGGCGAGCGCTTCCGGTTCATCGCTCCCGACCTCGCCGGTTTCGGCGCCTCGGACGCCCCCGACGATGCGGCGTCCTACTCGGTCGACAATTTTGCCGACCAGGCGCAAGCCGTGCTCGACGACGCCGGTCTATCCAGCGTCGTCCTGACCGGGCTCTCGATGGGCGGCTACATCGCGTTCGCGTTCCTGCGTAAGTACCGAGACGTCGTCTCGGGGCTCGTGCTCGCCGACACGAAGGCGGAGGCGGATCCCCCCGAGGGCAAGGAGAAGCGCTCGAGCCAGCAAGAACTCGTGCGCAACGAAGGCACCGCGGGACTGATCGACACGCTGAGCGGTGCGCTGCTGAGCGAGAGCACGCGAGAGAAGAAGCCCGACGTCGTCGAGAAAGTTAAGTCCCTGATGAAGAACCCGGACGCGGGTTTCATCGGTGCGCTCGAAGCGATGAAGAATCGCCCGGACTCGGCGGACGAGCTCACGAAGATCGACGTCCCGACGCTGATCATCGTGGGTGAGAACGACGGCGTCACTCCCCCGGAGGCGTCGCGCAAGATGCACGAGCACATCGGTGGGTCCCGGCTCGTCGTGATCCCGGAGGCGGGTCACATCTCGAACATCGAGGCGCCCGAAGCATTCAACGGGGCGCTCGGCGAGTTCCTGGGGGCCTCGAGCTCCTTCTAGGCCGATGCGGGGGGCAGGGGTCGCCGTCGCTTTGTTGCTGGCGACGAGCGCGGCCTCGTGCGGACGCTTCGAGGTCGTCACCGTGCCGCACTCCTCGCCCTCGCGCGCTCCGGCCCCCGAAGTCGCGCGCGTCGTGTGCGAGAAGGACGGTTCGACGACGCTGCTAACGGAGTCGGTCGTGGCCCAGCCCGACGGCGTGCACGTCGAGGTCGACAACCGCACGGGCGAGGGTCTGAGCCTGAACGGCTTCGCGCTCGATTTCGGCGAGGGAACGGCAACCCAAGTCGCGAATGTTCCCCCGGGCCGTATCAAGGTCGCGTGCTACCCGTTCAGCATGCATCGCCGGCCCGCGCCCAAAGGTCTCCCATTCGAGATCGACGACCCGAACGGCTATTGGGTATCGCCCGAGCTGGAATGTCCGCCCGGCGACATGATCGCGTCGGCGATCAACGACTTCCTCGGCGACGGACCCGGCGAGCAAGGCGATCCCGTCGAACTCACGCGCGAGAACCTCCGCGGTCTGAAAGAGGACGACGTGATCGAACGCGCCGGTTACCCAGAGAGCACACAAGCGGTCGTACGCGTGGTGCGCGATGGGAACGTGATCGTGACCACGAACTTTCACCAGCCGGAGGGCGGCGGCTGGAACATGGGCGGCTACCAAGCATGTGACTCGGCGGGGATCCGAGAGGACTTTTCCTGAGCAGGACCCCGCCCGAAATCCGACTTTCCAAGGGGGCCCACCCATAGGTTTCCTCTATGGACCAGGAGCTCCTCAAGCTCTCGCCGTCGTCGGTCACGGACTTCAAGAGCTGCCCCCAGCTCTTCAAGTACCGCTCGGTCGACCGGCTCCCGGAGCCCGTCTCCGGCCCCGCGGCCCGCGGTTCGCTGATCCACGCCGTGCTTGAGCGCTTGTTCGCCGAGGACGCCCCCGGTCGCACCCCGGCGAGGGCCGAGCATCTCCTCGAGGCGCTGTGGGAGCAGGTCCGCGAGGAGCCCGAGTTCCGCCCCACGGGCATGGGCACGATCGAAGAGGACTCATGGCTGACCGACAGCCGCAAGCTGCTCCGCAACTACTTCAAGCTCGAGGACCCGCGGCAGCTCGAGGCGGCTCGGCTCGAATGGTGGATCGAGTACGAGCTCATCGACATGCAGCTGCGCGGGATCATCGACCGGGTCGAGGAGCGCCCGGACGGATCGTGGATCCTCACCGACTACAAGACGGGACGCGTGCCCGGTGAGTCGCGTGAGTTGTCGGCGTTCTTCGGGCTCCGGTTCTACGCCTTGGTGTGCTGGCGCGCGTTCGGCGTGATCCCGAAAGAGATCCGCCTCGTTTACCTCGCCGACCCCGTCGTCCTGACGCTCAACCCGAACGAGCGCATGCTGCTCGCCTTCGAACGTCAGATGCGCGCGCTGGGGGCCGCGGTGCAGCGCTCGATCAGCACCGGCGACTGGCGCACCCGGCCGTCCCCCTATTGCATGTCGTGCTCGTTCCAGAGCCGCTGCCCTGCATGGGCCGAGGTGCAGACCACCGAGCCCTCGGAGTCCGAAGCCCCCTAGCAGGACCTGGGCGTAGGCTGGCGTCATGCGGCGGGCAGCTTCATCGATAACGGTGGCAACGCTTCTGTGTCTCATCCCGCCTGCCGGAGCGGATGTGGGAGGCATTACAGACCGGCGGGATACGAGCGGCCCTCAAGACATCCGTGTCATCGAGCATTCCCATGGTCGCCCGACGGCAAAGGGCGCCGCAACGGTGCGATTCGTCATCGAAAGCCATCGTCCGTGGCGGACGCGACGGCTGCAGTGCAGCCGACAGAGCAGCAAATGCCGGTCGATCTTCAACATCTACGTGACGACCGACGAACGCCGTGACATCGAGCGGCAGATACAGGTCTTCAAGCGCGACGGAGAGGTCATGGCGACGGTCTCCCGCTATTCCGATTCGACTTGTGTCGCGCCCGGGACGCTGTGCTGGCAAGAGTCGCGCTTCGAGGGGCGGGGGCGCTTCTGGCGGCCGGATCGCAGATCGTTCGTCGTTACCGTCCCCGTTCGCATGTTGGGACGGCGTGTAGAGACCTACGGCTGGCGCGTCTGGCTCGCGTTCTATCGGGATCGGCCGTGTCCCGAGTACTCGAGTGAAACCGGAAACCAGGAGTGGGGCGACTACGTCTGCAGCGACTACGCGCCCGAGCCGAACCGTGCTTACCGCCGGTACCGCTGGATCTGGCACACGCTGTAGCGATCAGCCGCGCGGCTCCTTCCTGCGCCGCACGGCTTCTCGGAACTCGTCGGAGGTGAACCGGGCCGGCTGCACGCGGGCCGCGTGCGCGAGAGCGTCCTCCACTGCGTCCTCGGTGGCGGCGATGTACGCACGCTTGTTGGCCACGACGCCGTCGGGCGGGTGGCGCAGGATGCGATCGGCCCACGCGTGCGCCTCCTCCAAGAGCAGTGAGTCGTCGGCGACCGCGTTCACCAGGCCCGCCGCGAACGCGTCATCTGCCGAGATCAGATCGCCCGTGAGGAGCAGCTCGGCGGCCTTGGTAGGTCCGGCGAGTGCGGTCGTGAAGTAGGCGCCACCGGTTCCCGGGATCACGCCGAGGCCGACCCACACCTGCCCGAACTTCGCCGACCGGGCCGCGATCCGCAGGTCGCACGCGAGCGCAAGGTCCATGCCCGCGCCGACGGCGGCTCCGTTCACCGCGGCGATCACGACGGCCGAAGCGGCCCGTATCGCTCGGATCATGCCCTGGTAGGTCTCGTA
>JBOGWY010000063.1:0-5796 GCA_050694015.1 Actinomycetota bacterium
GCCTACGGGAAGGGCGTCATCGGGCGGCTCCTTGGTCTCCCACTCCTCGACCCGGCGCGCTGAGTACCTGCGTGGGGGAGGAGACGGGGCCCTGTCTGTTGAAGTGCTCCCAGGATGAGGCGCGCACCGGCCCTCCTATTGCTTGCACTGCTAACGGCCACGGCGGCCCCCGCCGCAGGGGAGCCCGTCAAGGACCGTCCGCTCGGAGACACGACCGTGTTCGCACCGGTCCCGGATCCGCCCGGCAATCCCGAGGGCATCAGCGTGCACCGGGGTGTCGTGTTCGTGGGGACCCACGCTCCCGTATCGGGAGACGCCGACGAGGGACCTTCGGAGATCCTGCGCTACGACCTCGCCACCGGTAAGCAGACCGAACCGCCGATCACCATCAAAGGCCAGAACACCGACGAGACCCACGGCGTCTTGTGGATGGCGTGGGACGCGCGCGGGCGACTGTACGTACTGGACCGCAACCCGCCGCGCCTCCTGCGTTTCGCGCGGCCCCACGCGGATGCTCCGGCCCAGGAGACCTACGCGACGTTCCCCGATCTTGCACCATGCGGCACGTCCAACCCTCCGTGCTCACGGACGACGTCCGACGCGGCCCCCTTCCCCGACTTCTTCGCGTTCGACGAAGTCGGGAACGCGTACGTCTCCGATCTCGAGCAGGGGACGATCTTCATCGTCCGGCCGGGCGGAGGCAAGGCCGAGGTCTGGTTCACAGATGAACGTCTCGACAGCGTGTTCGGGCCGAACGGGATCGCGCTCGATGCCGCGGGTACGAAGCTTTACTTCGCGATGACCGGCTCGCAGCAACCGACCCGGCCCGGGCAAGGAGTCATCTACACCCTTCCCCTGGCAGGTCGGCCCCAAGCAGAAGATCTCGAGGAGTTCTTCGTGTACACCGAGCCGGCGGCCGGCCCCGACGGAATCGCCTTCGGACGGTCCGGAGACCTGTACGTCGCGCTCGCGGGGATGAACCAGATCTCGATCTTGAAGCCAGACGGCACCGAGCGGATGCGCTTCCCGTCGGCCGCCGAGAACCAGGAACGAGAGGTTCCCTACGACCTGCCGGCCAGCATCGCGTTCGACGGCGATGGGTCGCTCCTGGTCACGAACCAGAGTTTCTTTGCCGACGATCCCGAACACATGGTCGTGTTCGACGTTTGGGTCGACGACGTCGCGCTTCAACTCGTCGAACCCCGCCTCTAGGAGGGCGTTTTCCACCGGCGACCACCTTGCGTGATCCCGATCCTCCGGCCGATGCTTCCAGGATGGGCGGAAGACGTTTCGAGGTTGAGTTCGGCATCTACTCGGAGTGGCTCGTCGAGGCGTGTCTCGCGCTCGAGATCGATCCGGTTCCGGCCGTGGCGCGGGGCACGGGACGACCCGCGCTCCTGGAGGCAGCCGCGGCCCCCCTCGACGCGAAACCGGGGCGGAGGATCCTCGACGTCGGGTGTGGGTTGGGGGGGCCGGGAGCATGGCTGGCTCAACGCTCCGGAGCGGAGGTCGTGGGAGTGGACGTGATGCCGCAGTCGGTGTTCGGGATGACGCGCATCCTCCCCGAGCTGACCGGCATCGTCGGAAGTTTGCGCGCACTACCGATGAAGGACCGCTCTTTCGACGCCGCGTGGTCGCTCGGCGTCTTCGAGATGGTGGCGCACAAGGCGAAGGCCGGCGCAGAGATCTACAGGGTCCTCCGTCCCGGAGCTCCACTGGTCATCTACGACTTCGTTCTGGTCCGCGATCGTCGGGTCCACGCTCCGGCTGCCGATCGCTTCTCGTTGTCCGACGACATGATCCGGTGTCTCGAGGACGCCGGCTTCGAGATCCGGCATGCGTCGCGCCTCCCTCAGCTCCCACCCACACCTCCCGATTGGTTGGAGGCGCGCGACTCGGTCCGGGCCGAGGTGCGCAGGCGTCACGGCGATGACGACAGATACAAGACCGTCCAGGACGAACTTCGGACGTTCAGAGATCTGGTTTCGGATGGAGTCATAGAAGATTGGATGTTCGTGGCGGAGAGGAGGGCCGATGGCGGAGCTGAGTTCAGAGCACCCGCAGGAGTATCCGAAGGGAACGCCGACGCTGGCCGGTGACGAGCTTTCCGCGTTGCGCGCCGAGGTCCCCAGATGGGAGGTGCAGGACGATCGACTCGTTAGAGGATTCAAATTCCGAGATTTCAACGAAGCCTTCGGTTTCCTCACGCGGATCGCGCTGCTGGCGGAGGCAGAGGGGCATCATCCCGACATCCGCAACTCGTGGAATCAGGTAATCCTCGAGTTCTGGACGCATACCGCGGGGGGACTGACGCGCAACGACTTCATCATGGCGGCTCGGATCGACGCCTTTCTCGACAACTAAGAACTGCTTCCCAGGCTGGCGAGCTTGTCGGCTTCGACGTTCAGCTTACGGGGCACGCGCGTAAGCGACCATCTCTGGAAAGAATCGAGCTCCTGGCGAACGGACTCGACGAGTGGACGCAAGTGATGTGCTCTTACCCCATGGCCTTCAACGAGGTGCCCGGCGACCACCGCTGAGTCAACGAACACGTTGATCTCGTCAACACCGCGGTCGCGTGCCATCTCGAGGCCCTCGATGAGAGCCGTGTAGTCGGCGGCCGTATTGGTCGACACACCGATGCTCTTGGAGATCTCACCGAGGACTTCGCCCGATTCCGAACGCAACACGACGCCGATGCCGGCGGGTCCCGTGGGATCGCCGACCTGATGGTGCGCCACTGCGCCCGTGTGCAGGGTGGCCTTGACAGATTCCTTCGGCAGGATCAGGGCCAGGCCGATGAGGACGGGCACCACCCCGATGCCGAAGAGAACGGGCACCACCCCGATCATGTGCGGGACCAGGACCGCCCCGAGTGTGATCAGCGCGGATCCCAGAAGGAAGCGAGATGCTCCTACGCGCGCGCGTCGCGCCGATCCGGCGCTCATGCTGCACTCTCCGTCGGTGTCTCGCGGTCGGAGCCGCGGGCGTTCGCGATACGAAGACGCTTTGCCGCGGGGGGCCGAGGTCCGAGCGAATGCAGGGCCAAAGATGCGGTGGCTGCCAGCAACACCAGGTTCTTCACGACGTACTCGCCCTCGACGCTCAGCCGTAACGGGTTGCCGTCGACGAAGGCCACGTCGGGCCGCAGGAGCAGCACGAGGAAGGTGCCCGACAGATGAAGGGCGGCCGCGCCGAGAAAGATCGGCATCCGGCGGCCGATCAAGAGCCCGGCACCGAGCGCGACCTCGAACGCGCCCACGACCGGCACCGAGACGTCAGGGTCGATGAACGGCGTGATCGCGGCGATCAACGACGCCGGTAACGTCGGCTCACAGGCGAGCTTGAGACCGCCGAACCACACGAACGTGATGCCCAGCGAAGCCCGCAGGAGCGGTGGAACGGCGTTACGAAGGAACCGGTTAACTCGTGCGCCGATCGTCTGCAGGATCGGTCTTGGCTTAAGAGAAGTTGGCGACATCAGCCCGTCACCTCGATCGTGCCGGTCATGTTGGGGTGCAGCGTGCACGTGTAGTCGTACGTGCCGGCTTTGTCGAAGCGGTGGCGGAAGGTTCCTTCGGACAGAACGTCGCTCTCGAAATCGTCTCCCGATACGTCATGGTCGATCGCTCCGTCGTTCCACACCCACGTGACCGTCTCGCCGACCTCTACGGTGAGCGTTTCGGGCTCGAATGCCAGGTCCTCGATGACCACGGTTGGCCCGTCGCCGTCGGCCGCCGTCTCGGAGGTCGACGCGTCGCCGGTCCCGCACGCGCCGAGCGCGAGCGCAAGGACGCCGACGAGCGCGGCGAGCTTGAAACGTCGACGGGTGAATGCAGACCGGCTGTTGCGGCCGTCGCCGGTCGGTTCCTGCAGAGCGTGTTCCCTAGGTGCCATGTGGTGCTCCTAACTCGAGATCTCTCTAACGAGAGGCTTTGATCCGTCGTCCTTTGAGACAAAGCACCGCGCCTTCTTGTGACACGGATGGATGGAGTTGGGGAAGGCAGCAAAGATCGGTCGTGTTGGACTGTCACAGCTGGGGCCGCCGTCTTGTCTCATGGGGTAAGTACTGATCCTCGATCCAGGAGTTGACGATGAGAGTGCTCGTGGCAGGAGCGACGGGAGCGATCGGAAAGCAGCTCGTGCCGCGGCTCGTGGCCGCGGGCCATGAGGTCGTGGGGATGACGCGCAGGGAGTCCAACCGGGGTCTGGTCGGTGAGCTGGGAGCGACGCCGGTGGTGGCCGACGCGCTCGATCCCGATCAGGTCGCCGACACGGTGGGCCGGGCGAACCCGGACGTGATCGTGCATGAGCTGACCGCGATCGGGTCGATCGATATGCGCCACTTCGACCGTGACTTCGCGCTCACCAACCGGCTGCGGACCGAGGGCACCGATCATCTGCTGTCGGCAGGGCGCGCGGTCGGGGTGCGGCGGTTCGTGGCGCAGAGCGCGGTGTACGGGTTTTACGCGCGCACCGGTGGTGCGGTCAAGAGCGAGGAAGATCCGCTCGACCCGTCACCCCCGCGCGAGGTCCACGAGAGTATGGCCGCGATCCGACATCTGGAAGAGGCGGTCCTCGGTGCCACGTCGACGGAGGGGATCGTGTTGCGCTACGGCGCCTTCTACGGTCCGGGTACGTCGATGTCCGAGGGCAGCGAGCAGTTCGAGATGATCCGAAGGCGCAAGTTCCCGCTGGTCGGCAACGGTGGCGGCGTTTGGTCGTTCATCCACATCGGCGACGCTGCGGAGGCGACGGTTGCCGCGGTCGAGCACGGCAGCCGCGGTATCTACAACATCGTGGACGACGATCCGGCACCGGTTGCGGAGTGGCTGCCGGCGCTGGCTCAGGAGCTGGGCGCCAAGAAGCCGATGCGCGTGCCGCGGTTCGTCGGGCGGCTGTTCGCGGGCGAGGTCGGGGCGGTGTTCATGACCGAGATCCGCGGCGCGTCGAACGCGAAGGCCAAGCGCGAGCTTCAGTGGCGCCCGGCGCACCCGAGCTGGCGGCAGGGGTTCGCAGCGACATGACCGATCACGAGCGCCTGCTCGACGAGCTGCGCCCGGTCTCCTTCGCGATCGCCTACCGGATGCTCGGCAGCGTCTCCGAGGCCCAGGACGTGGTGCAGGAAGCGCTGCTGGGGTGCATCAGGCGCTCCAGGCCGGCGAGCGGATCGCATCGCCGCAGGCGTTCGTCGCCACCGTGACCACCCGGCTGGCGGTCAACGAGCTGCGCTCCGCGCGCGCCCCTCGCGAGCAATACGTCGGCGAGTGGCTGCCAGAGCCGATCATCACCCACGGCGAAGATGATCCAGCCCGGCACGCTGAGACAGCCGACTCGCTGTCGCTGGCGATGCTGGTGCTGCTGGAGAGCCTCTCGCCGGAGCAGCGAGCCGTGCTGCTGCTTCACGACGTGTTCGACTATGGCTACGCCGAAATCTCAAGAATCGTCGGTAAGAGCGAGGGCAACGTGCGCCAGCTCGCCACCCGCGCCCGACGCCACGTCGAGCAGCGCCGGCCCCGGTTCCAAACCACGCGCGAGCAGCGCGACGAGCTGACAGCCCGGTTCTTCGCGGCCGCCGAGCAAGGCGACCTGTCGGGGCTGGAGGCGCTGCTCGCCCACGACGTGGAGCTGACCGGCGACGGGGGCGGCAAGGTTCCCGCCTTGGCGCGCACGCTGCGCGGCCGCAGCCGCGTCGCGCGCACGCTGATCAACTACTTGGTCCGGCTGGCCGCCAGCGCTCCCGGGGTGTCGTTGCGCCCCGTCGAGGTCAACGGCAGCCCGGGAGCGCTCTATCTC
>JBOGWY010000064.1:0-2354 GCA_050694015.1 Actinomycetota bacterium
ATCGAGAACAAAGACGAGCCGGGCCAGACGACCTTCGACTACGACGTGCTCGCGATCGACGGGAACCTCGCGATCGTGCGAGGGGTCACTCACTACAAGGACGGCTCCCCCCGGACCTACTCCAACCTCTGGGAGGTCCACCTGACCGACGAGGGCCTCTCCCACCAGTTCGTGGAATGGTGGATGAAACACAAGGACTAGCCGTGCCCCCCACGCCCGCGCCGAGTGGTGATCTCAGGGCGTATAGGACCCTGGATCTACCACTCGACATGGAGGGTTTCTGTCGGACCCCCGGATTAGGGTGGAGCGGTGACCGAACGTAAGCGGGGGACCGAGACCTCGAACTTCGGGGTGAGTAGGCGCGAGAGCCACGACGCCAGCGCCTTCTACTCCCGTTTCACGGTGCCCGAGGTCTCCTCGGACACGACGATCAACACGCTCCCGGAGGAGGTCGTCGACCGCATCTACTGCGGCGACAGCCGGGCCATGACCGCTATCGCCGACAACTCGGTCGCGCTCGTGGTGACGTCACCCCCCTACTTCGCCGGCAAGGCCTACGAGGAGGCGCTCGGTGAGGGCCACATCCCGGCCGACTACGTGGAATACCTCGAGATGCTCAACGACGTCTTCGCCGACTGCGTCCGCGTGCTCGAACCGGGGGGCCGCATCGCGGTCAACGTCGCCAACCTCGGACGCCGTCCGTACCGGAGCCTCGCGGCGGACGTGATCGCGATCCTGCAGGACCGCCTCGGGCTGTTGCTGCGCGGCGAGATCGTGTGGCAGAAGGGGCAGGGGGCCGCGGGCTCGTGCGCGTGGGGCTCGTTCCAGAGCGCGGCGAACCCCGTGCTGCGCGACATCACCGAGCGTGTCGTCGTCGCGTCCAAGGGCCGGTTCGATCGCGCCGTCTCCCGACGGCAGCGTCACGCCAAGGGTCTGCCCTCCGACGTGACGATCTACAAGGACGAGTTCATGGAAGCCACGCTCGACCTGTGGGACATCCCGCCCGAGAGCGCCACCCGCGTCGGGCATCCGGCCCCCTTCCCGGTCGAGCTGCCGAAACGATTGATCGAGCTCTACACCTACACCGGCGACGTCGTGCTCGACCCGTTCATGGGCTCGGGTTCGACCGCGGTCGCGAGCGTCCGCACCGATCGCCGCTTCGTCTGCTACGACATCGATCCCGACTACGTGACGCTGGCCGAAGCGCGCGTCGAGGAAGAACGTCAGCGCCTGAAGCTGATCGACGAGAAGCAGCGTCACGCGGTGCGCATCTCGGTCGAGCGCGAGCCCGAGGACAAGGCCGAGCCGTTCCAGAGCCGTGCCGTCCGCCAGGGTCGCCGCGCGAAGGAGATCGCGTTCGCGCTCCTGCAGGACGCCGGCTTCGAACCCGTGGCCGAGGACCGGCGTCTCGCCAACGGCGTCGAGATCAACTTCGTCGCCAACGACCGGCTCGGACGTCCGTGGTACTTCGACGTGTCCGGCGCGTTCACGTCGAACCGGCCCGGGCTCCGACGTACCGACACGCTGTGGAAGGCGCTGGGCCGCGCCGCGGTGCTCCGTAGCAGCCCCGGACGCAACTACCGGCTCGTGTTCCTCACCACCGACCTTCCGCCGAAAGGGAGTGCGGGCCACACCGCGCTTCTGGCCGTGCGCGGCAGCGTGTTCCACGACGCGATCGCGATGCTGTCGCCCGAAGGTCAAGAACGGCTCCTGCGTTACGCCGCCGGTGACGGATGGGACCAACCGATAGGAGATCTCTTGTCATGAGCGTCGAACAACAACGCACGGACGCACCGACGAAGCTGGGCGCGTACGCGGTCGTCCGCGGCGAAGAGCCTCAGGTGTTCCTCGCGACCGACGCCGACGTCATCTCGCGCGTCCTTGCCGTGTATCTCGTCGCACAGCTCCCCGCCAAGGACGTCTCGTCACCGGCCCGCCTACAGGAGATGCGCCAGGCCCTGCTCGAAGAGCGCTGGGCCGACGCTCTTGTCGCGTGGATGGACGAAACCGGCGTCGCGGTCGACGTCTACGACGAAGCACCGCGCGTGTGGAACGGCGACGAGCTCGATCTCGAACAAGCCACCCTAGAGATGCGAGTAACCCCCCTCTTCTCGGACTGACCTTTGCTAACTCAGCTACTGCATCCTGCGCTGGGATGCAGCGCAGGTTTCAGCACGCGGGCCGGGCGGCGACGCCCGGATCGACTACACGTGGGCGCGCTCTGAACGGGTCAGAACAGGTAACGTGCCCGGCATGAAGGTCGGCGTCCAGCTCCACCCCCAGCACACCGACATCGAGACGCTCCGCACCGCATGGCAGCGCGCCGACGAGCTCGGAGTCGACTCACTGTGGAC
>JBOGWY010000065.1:0-7416 GCA_050694015.1 Actinomycetota bacterium
GAGGACGTCGGGGTTGTCGTCGTGGAAGCCGTAGGCGGCGACGGACGAGGTGTAGATGAGCCGCGGCACCTTCGCGCGCATCGTCGCTTCGAACACGTTGCGCGATCCCTGGAGGTTGACGTTACGGGCCTCGTCCTCGGCGCCCATGATGATGAACGCGAGGTGCACGACGGCATCGGCCTCAGCGACAAGATCCGCTACCGCGTCGGCATCGAGGATGTCGCCCCGGCGGTACTCGGTCTTCTTCCACCCGAGTTCCTCGGGATCGAACGGGCGCCTGGCCATGCCGATGATGCGTTCGATCCGGCTCGTCTTTTCGAGGAGACGAACGAGAGCCTTGCCGATCGCGCCGGTCGGCCCGGTGACCGCGACGGTCAGTCCTTCGTTGCGCCGTTCAGCCATCTCTGCCGGAATCACCCGCCGATCTCGCGCCATGCCGTCGCGAACGCATCGTAGGCGCTCTGATCGAACAGGACGAATCGAACCAGTTCGACTTGCTTACGTCGTGCATCGCGCACGGTCTCGAGCGCGACCACGGCGGCTTCGTCGAGGGGGTAACCGTAGACGCCGGTCGAGACGGCCGGAAACGCGACCGTCCGTGCACCGAGCTCGTCGGCGACTTCGAGACAACGAACGTGACAATTCGCGAGTAAGGCCGCCGCGTCGTCGACGGACCCGTAGACCGGTCCCACCGTATGGATCACCCAGCGCGCGCTCAAGTTCCCCGCGGTCGTCGCCACCGCGTCGCCGGTCGGGAGCCCGTCGGGGAAGCGGGTGGCGCGCAGCTCCCTGCACTCGTCGAGGATCCGCGGCCCCCCTCGGGAGTGGATCGCGCCGTCCACACCACCGCCGCCCAACAACGAGGAGTTCGCGGCGTTCACGATCGCGTCGACGTCTTGCTGCGTGATGTCGCCCTGAGCGAGCTCGATCGTGGCGCCCATGGAGCGACGCTATCCCCACCTTTGTTTCCTCCTTCACACAAGCCGCGCTAAAGCACTGCTTGTCCTACGGAACCTGGGTGGGCCCGCTCGCAAGCTTCGCTCCCGCCCCCCAGACCCCCCTTACGATGGGCTTGATGGCCGACGTGAGCGCGATCATCGACGACCTGCGCGCCGAGCATCACGCGCTCGACGAGCTCGTCGCCGACCTCGACGAGCCGGCATGGGACCTGGACACACCCGCGGAGACCTGGATGATCCGCGATCAGATCAGCCATCTCGCCTTCTTCGACGAGGCCGCGCGGCTGGCGGTGGCCGACCCGGCCCGCTTCAACGATCGTCTCCAGGAGATCGCCGCCGACATCCAGGGCTTCGTAGACGAGCCGGTCACGCGGGGTCGCGCCCTGCGATCGGACGAGGTGCTCGAGTGGTGGCGCCGGGCGCGCGCCGAGATGCTCCACGCTTTCGACGCGATGGACACATCCGGGCGCGTGCCCTGGTTCGGCCCCCCGATGAGCCCGGCATCGTTCGTGACCGCGCGTCTCATGGAGACGTGGGCCCACGGCCAGGACATCGTCGACGCGCTCGGTATCAGCCGCCTTCCGACCACGCGGCTCCGTCACGTCGCCTACATCGGGGTCCGGGCTCGCCGGAACAGCTACTCCGCACGAGGGATGGAGATGCCGGAAGCCGAGGTCCGCGTCACGCTCGACGGGCCCGGCGGCGCGCGCTGGATCTGGAACGAGGATGCGACCGACTCCGTCACGGGCGACGCGTTGGATTTCTGCCTCGTCGTGACGCAGCGCCGGCATCCCGACGACACCGACCTCGCGATCGACGGCCCGCTCGCCGAGGAATGGATGTCGATCGCCCAAGCATTCGCCGGCCCGCCGGGCACAGGGCGGGCGCCGGGTCAGTTCCCGAAGCCGGTCGCATGATCGACCGCGACGCGGCTTTGGAGCGGCTCTTGTCCACCGGTGACGAATGGCGGTCGTGGCGCGCTCTGGCGCTAACAGACGAAGCACCGGGTGATGTCCCTGCGATCCCCGAGCAAGACGGCGAGGGCGGGTTCCTGGGCCCGTCGGGCCGGCTCTCGCCCGGCACGACCGGGGCCGAGCTCTGTCACCTCGTGCTGCTTGCGCTCGACGTGTCGGGTCCCGCGACGATCGCCGCCGACTGGCTGCAGGAGGCCCGCACGCCGGCCGAAGCGTGGCTCGATGCGCCGGACGATGTTCCGGGCGAGCTGGATACTCCGGCGGCCGGTCGCGTCTGGGCAACGGCATCGGCGACGTGCGGATTGCTTGCGGTAGCGCGCGACCCCGGCCCCCGCGCGATCGATCTGTTGCGCGGCGAAGCCGATCTCGAGGGTCGCTTCACCGGCGGTGCCTATCCGACGTTCGCGGCCGCCGGCGCGTACTGGCTCGCACAGGGTCCGAAGACCGAGATGGCCGAATGGGCGCTCAGGTGGGCGCGCGAATGGCGCGAGGAGTGGTGGGGGCCGTGGGAGTACGTGACCGCGTTGACGTTCTGGGCCGCGGCGCGGATCCCTCCGGAGCACAACACGGTCGAGCTCTTCCTCGATGCGCTCGTGGTCGAGGCGCCCACCGAGGGGTGGGCCGACGACGACGAGTTGACGCTGCGGACCCTCGAGCTGAGGGGGTACTTCGGACAGTAGTTCCGACGGGCAGGCGCCCGTCGTCGTGCTGCCCGTTGGTCGGCTTCGCCGACCTCCGAGGAGTAGCGCGGGCGCGAGGTCCGAACGTCCTGGGAGGAATTGCGTATATCGGGCACGGCCCGCGTTACAGACAATGGTCTGGGCGGTCGACACCGTAAGTAAGGGAGATATGGCAACTCGCGCGGCCGGCAGAACGCCGGCCACTTAAGCATGGCTGATCGTCTTGGCCGGGGGCGCGCTCGTGAGTGCGCTCTACCTCATGCCGTCCGTCGACGGTCTCGCCCTGAATGTCTTGGACGTCTTCTTCCCCGCCGTGGCCGTCGTCGGGATCCTCCTCGGCATCAGGTGGCATCGCCCGGTACGCCGCCGGCCGTGGTCGCTGTTCGCGCTGGGTATGACGACGTTCCTTACCAACAACGTGGCGCGTCTGACGTTCAAGGCTCTCTACAACGAGGAGCTGCCCTCGTCGTACCCATTCGATCTGATCCAGATCGCCGGTTACCTGTTGATCGTGTCGGCACTGATCTCGCTGATCTACAGCCGCAAGGGCGGCGATTCCGATCGCACGAGCCTGATCGATGCGTCGATCGTCGTCGTGGGGGCCGGGATGCTGTCGTGGGTCTTCTTGATGGCACCGTTCGCCCACGACGTCTCGGTACCCCTCTCGGAGCGGGCCTTCCGCATGTTCTATCCATTCGCGAACCTTGTGCTACTCGGCGTCTCGGTCCGCCTCGCCGTCTCTCGCGGCGCGCGCACGATGGCGTTCTCGCTCCTCCTTCTCGCCATGCTCGCGAGTCTCTTCTCGAACACTGCGGTGCTCGATCTCGTCAATCCCGAAGGGACCGTCGCTCCCAAGGCATGGGTCAACGTCGGCTTCTTCATGGCGTACATCTTCTCGGCGGCGGGAGCGATGCACCCAACGATGCGCGAGCTCACGGATGTCGCGACGCACGAGGTTCAGCTGAGCAAGACGCGCATGACGCTGTTCTTCCTCGCGTCGTTGACCGGACCGGTCGCGTACGCGGTCGAAACCGCTCGGGGACGGCACGTCGACGTGCCCGTCATCCTCATCGGTTCGCTCATCATCTTCGGCCTGGCCCTCGTTCGGATGGCCGGGCTGGCGTCGACCCTCCGTCGCCGGGAGCAGCGCTTCCGTTCACTGGTGCAGAACGGGTCCGACGTGTTCGCAATCGTCGACGACAGGGGCAGCCCGACATACCTGAGCCCTGCCAACGAGCGGGTGCTCGGCTACAAGCCGCAGGACCTTATCGGGACATGGTCGTTCGCCAAGGTGCATCCCGACGATCTCCCACTCGCGACGCAGTTCTTCGCCGACGTCCTCTCGGCTCCGGATGAACCGAAGCGGATCAGCTTGCGCGTCGCGCACAAGGATGGCTCGTGGCGCTGGATCGAGGTGAGCGGCACCAACATGAGCTCGGATCCAGACATCGGCGGCATCGTCGTCAACTACCACGACGTCAGCGAGCGCAAGTCGGCCGAGGACGCGCTGAGGGCGAGCGAGGCGCGGTCGCGCCGTCTCTTCGAGGGTAGTCCGTTGCCGATGTGGGTCTACGACGTCGACACGCTCGCGTTCATCGCCGTCAACGACGCCGCCGTCGAGCGCTACGGCTTCAGTCGGGACGAATTCATGGGCATGACGATCAAAGACATCCGGCCCCCGGAAGAGATGCCCGCGTTGATGGAGAACCTCAGCCGGGAGCGCGGAGAGTTCGAGATGACCGGCGCGTGGCGGCACCGGGTGAAGGACGGGCGCGAGATCGACGTCGAGATCGCTTCCCACCTGGTCACCTTCGACGGTCTCGATGCGGTCATGGTTGTGGCCCAAGACGTCACCGAGAAGATGAGGATCGAGCGCGAGAAGGACAGTCTCGAGCTCCAGCTGCAACAGGCGCAGAAGCTCGAGGCGGTGGGGCAGCTTGCCGGTGGCATCGCGCACGACTTCAACAACCTGCTCGCCGTGATCATCAACTACGCGGGCTTCGTCAAGAACTCGGCCACCGACGACCCCACCAGGGACGACGTGGACGAGATCCTCAGTGCCGCCGACAAAGCCGCCAACCTCGTGCGCCAGCTCCTCGCGTTCTCGCGCCGCGAGATCATCCGGCCCACGGTCATGGACCTCAACGATGTGATATCGGACATGCAGAAGATGTTCCGGCGCACGATCAAGGAGAGCATCAGCCTCGTCGTCGATCTCGAGGCCGCACCGTGGCACGTCGAGGCGGATCGTGGCCAGCTCGAACAGGTGATCCTCAACATGGTCGTGAACGCCGATGCATCGATGCCGCATGGCGGAACGTTGCAGATCAAGACGACCAAGCGCATCTTCGATGAGCACACGGCCGGCACTCGGCCCGAGTTCGAAGCGGGCAACTACATGTGCCTATCCATCACCGACGACGGCGCGGGGATGTCGAAGGAGACCGTGGCGCACATCTTCGAGCCGTTCTTCACCACGAAACCCGTCGGCGAAGGCACCGGCCTTGGGTTGTCGACCGCGTACGGGATCGTCAAGCAGGCCGGCGGGGACATCTCGGTCTACTCCGAGCTGGGCGTCGGCACCACGTTCAACGTGTTCCTGCCCGCCAGCGACGCCGCAGTGCCCGAGCCCGCCGAGGAGGAGCCGGAAGCGGTGGAGTTCGCAGGCACCGAGACGATCCTGGTCGTCGAGGACGAAGCCGGCGTGCGGGAGATAGCACGCCGCCTGCTGACGACCGCGGGATACAACGTCCTCGTCGCATCCGATCCGATCGGGGCGCAGTCGCTCGCGCAGCAGCATCGCGACGAGATCGACGTGCTCTTGACCGACGTGATCATGCCGGAGCTCTCCGGCAAGGAGCTCGCCGAGAGCCTGCGCGGTCTGATCCCGGGTCTCAAGGTCGTCTTCATGTCGGGCTACACCGACCAGATCGTCGCGAGCCACGGCGTCCTCGAGCCGGGCGTGGTGTTCCTCCAGAAACCGTTCGGACCGACCGAGCTCCTCCCGCTGATGCGCAAGGTCATCACCGGTGACGGCTCCGGGCGCGAGGGGGACCGCCCGGGTGCCGGTAGAACAGTGATCATCGTCGACGACGACGAGCCCATGCGCGAGGTCCTTTCGCTGTTGCTCGAAGCGAACGATTTCCGGGTTCTCGGTACCGCGTCGGGGGGCCGGGATGCGATCGATCTCGCGCGCGACGTGCATCCCGATGTCGTCGTGCTCGATTACCTGATGCCGGAGATGAACGGCGACGTCGCGGCGCCGCTGCTTCGTGCAGCTTCGCCGGGCTCGCGCATCTTCGCTTTCTCGGCGGTGCTGAACGGATCGCCGGAGTGGGCCGACGGCTACCTCTCCAAGGAGTCGATCGAGGAGCTGGCGCCGGCGCTGGCGAACTTCACGCTCGACTAGTCGGTACTCGTCTAGTCGGTCACGGGCCTTCTTCGGGGTCCGGCGGCCGGACCTCGAACTCGACGGTGACGTCGACCTCGGTCGAGTTCACGCGGCCCCCGGTGCACGAGACGCGGAACTTATGCTCCGACGGGCGCGACACCCCGCATTCCGGCGGGATCACGACGATCCCCTCCTCGCCGTTGTCGCGCACCTCGACGGTGGCGCCTCCGTCGACGGGACCGCCACCGAAGGGAACCTCGTAGCGCTGCGTCGCGTCCTTGTTCCGTCGATCGGAGACTGCACGCTGGGGAGCCATCGCGCCGCGGGCCGTCGCCTGGGTGACGCCCGACCGGACCGCGTCCGTTTCGCTCGTAGCGGCCGAGGCACGTATCCGAGCGATCGCCGGGGTCCCGATATTCACCGGTGTCCCCGCCTGCGCCACCACGGCGACACCCGTGACGATCGCGACGGTGGCCACGAGTCCGCTGACGGCCGCGGCGGCCCCGTCGCCCAGCAGCGCGGTCCGCTCGACAAGCGTCCGGAGGCGCACCATGCGCTTGCGGATCCCGAGCGAAACGAACATGCCCACCGCCGACGCGTGCTCGAGCAGTGCGCTGAGACGACGGCGGGCCCGCATACGCAGCATCTTGACCGCGGCAGGCGTCGCATCGGGCCGAGGGATGGCGTCGTCGATCTCGGCAAGAAGGATCGAACGATGCGCGGGTGAGAGACGTTTCATGCTGCGGGAGACGCGCGCGAGTTCCATCCGTGCCATCCCGCTACGCTCCACATCCTGGTCCGCCGGCGCGTCGGGCACGTCCCCGAGGACCTCGCGATCGCGGTGCCGCGCCACTGCGTCCCACAGGATGTTGTTGGCGATCGTCAGCGCCAGGCCGGTCGGAGAGCGCTCGGGATCGACGTCGTCCCACATCTTGAACAGACGGAGTCCCGTTTCCTGGACGACGTCATCGCGGAGCCACGACGGGACGCACCTGCGCCGCAGTGATGCCTCGACGCGCGCGGCCAGTTCCGGCCACTTGCTCTCGAACGATGGACGCTCTGGATCCACTTCCGCCCGCTCCAGTGGTTGAGTTCTCCTCCACCCGGTACTACTCGCTTGGACTGATTCGGTAACGCACCCGTTACCTCCTTCCCCTCAGACGAGTAATCCAGGCAACTACCTGCGAAAACGCTGACACCGAGCTGGCGGAGCGATGCCATGGAGGCAACCTTGGAGCGGACCGAAGCACCCCCCGAGCGGACCCGGTACGAAGGCTGGTTGTTCATCGCCGACAAAGCCGTGCCGGACAGGTGGCGAGATCGTGCCGTGGCGATGTCGCTGGTACCGCTTCTGCCCGGCGAGATGGCTACGTTCGTCGGCGATCAGGCCCCGGACGGCTTTATCCCGACCG
>JBOGWY010000066.1:0-15351 GCA_050694015.1 Actinomycetota bacterium
GGCTAGACCATGTGCCCGAGACCTCTATCGTGTCGACGATCGCGTGGGGGCCGAGGATGCTCTCTCCCGCCATGATCGGACCGAACTCGTCGACGCTGAAGTTGCGGTGCTGCCACCAGTGCTCGACCAGCGCATCGTCACCCCGCCGCCCGCGCGACATCGCGACGGCCCCTTCCGCGCGCACGTCGGCTCGCATCCCCTCGAAGGACAGCAGGAGCATGGGATCGTTCGTCTCGCTCTCGATGTTCCGCATGAAGATCATGGTGTCCTCGCGGTCGTAGAGACGAAGGAGGGTCGGCTGGAGCCCGGCCTGGACGATCTTCCGGCACGCCCCGACGCCGTCCGCCATGTGATCGAAGCGGATGCACCTGTCGAAGCGCGCCTCGGGCAAGGGTGAGATGCGCAGGGTGGCCTCGGTGACGACGCCGAGCGTGCCCTCCGAGCCGATCATCAATGACGCCACATCGGGCCCCACCGACGAGCGCGGAACGACCTTGCTGCGTGCGATCCGCCCCGACGGCAGGACGACCTCGAGTCCGGCGACGAGGTCCTCGATCGCGCCGTAGCGCACCGAGAGCTGGCCGATCGCGCGGGTCGCGATCCACCCCCCCACCGTCGATATGGCCATCGACTGAGGCTGGTGGCCGAGCATGAATCCCCACGTCGAGAGAGCCTTGTCGAGGTCCGGCCCGAGGACACCGCTCTGGGTCCGCACGAGGCGCGACTTCTCGTCGACGTCCACGATCTCGTTCATCGCTCGCATCTCGATGACGACCGCTCCGCCGCTCTCGATCCCCTCCACCACGCCACTGCCGCCGCCGTACGGCACCAGCGCCGTCTTCGTCTCGTTCGCCCACTTAACGATGCTCGCGACCTGTTCGGTCGTCCGAGGACGCACGACGCACAAAGGAAGCGGCACGGAGGTTCCCATCCTGCGACCCAGCTGGTGGGTCGTGGAGCGATCCGTCGCGTGACGGTGGAGATCGGCCGGATGGACGCTGACGCGGTGAGGACCGATCAGGTCCGCGAGCTGCTTGGCCGCCGTCACACGCGCTCGACGATGGTCGCGATCCCCTGACCCACGCCTATGCACATGGTCGCCAGCCCGTAGCGCGATCCGCGCCGCTGCATCTCGTGAACGAGCGTCGTCAGGATCCGCGCTCCGGAACATCCGAGCGGGTGGCCGAGCGCGATCGCGCCGCCGTTCACGTTGACCTTCGCGCGGTCGAGGTCGAGCTCCTTGATACATGCGAGCGATTGGGCGGCAAAGGCCTCGTTCAGCTCGATCAGGTCGATGTCGTCGAGGGTCAGACCGGCCCGCTTGAGAGCCTTGCGCGTCGCGTGGACCGGGCCGATGCCCATCGTTCGCGGTTCGACCCCGGCCACCGCCGAAGTGACGATCCTGGCCATCGGGGTCCAGGAGTTCTCGCGCACCGCGGGCTCCGATGCCAGCAGCACGGCCGCGGCGCCGTCGTTCACGCCCGAAGAGTTCCCGGCGGTGACCGTTCCCGATTCCTCGAACGCGGGTTTCAGTGTGGCGAGCTTGTCGAGCGTCGTGTCGGGTCGTGGAGGCTCGTCGCGGTCCACCACCACCGAGTCGCCCCTCCGTTGTGGCACCTCGACCCGAACCAACTCGGCGTCGAAGCGGCCCTCGTCGCGTGCCCGGACGGCGCGCTGATGACTCTCCAACGCGAACGCGTCCTGCTCATCGCGCGTGATCCCGTACTCGCGACCGTTGATCTCGGCCGTCTCCCCCATCGCGTGCGTGCCGTACGCCTGTTTCATGCGTGGATTCACGAAGCGCCAGCCGATCGTCGTGTCGTAGATCTCTGCGCTGCGGTCGAAGGGCTTACTTGCCTTCGCAAGAACTAACGGCGCCCGGGTCATCGATTCCGAGCCTCCGGCGATTATCAGCTCCGCCTCTTCGGAGCGGATCTCGCGGTACCCGCAGTTCACCGCCTCGAGGCCGGAGCCGCAGAGCCGGTTGACGGTGACTCCGGGGACCTCGACCGGGAGCCCGGCGAGCAGCAGAGCCATCCGGGCCACGTTGCGGTTGTCCTCACCGGCCTGGTTCGCGGCCCCCCAGATGACGTCGTCCACGTGGGCCCCGGGCACCGCCCGGCGCTCCACCAGAGCCCGGATCGCGTGGGCCGCGAGATCGTCCGGGCGGACCGCTGCGAGGGCCCCGGCGAGCCTGCCCATGGGCGTACGCAGCGCATCGATGATGAAGACGTCTCTCACGCGGGGAATCCTGCCATGACGAGGCTCAAAGGGTGCCGAGGGGCCTTAGCGCTCTAGTCCGTGACCTTCTCGTAGCCGGCCGCCCACTTGAGGTCGTCGGCGGGAGTCACCATGTGCAACCGGTACCCGTTGTCCTTCATCAAACGCGTGGCGACCTCGAGACGGCGCCCGAGCTCCGATTGCACCGCAGGGATGAGAACTTGCACGTGCTGCTCACCGCTCGCCGCGACGCGCTCGACCTGGGCGACGATCTCTTGTTCCCATCCCTCGTCGTCGCGACCGCGGCGGAATCGACGCCGCAGGCCAGCGAGGAACGGAGTGCCGTCCATAGTCCCCACTTTCGGAGCTCACCGCGCGAGAAAACGGCGCGCCCCGCGCGCGCCTCAGTGGCTCCCGAACTGGTCCCAGTTAATAGCGGGCGACTCCGGCCCTCAATAGTTCCTGTGAGCCATTAAATGGATGAATCGCTCGTACTAGTTCCCGCTCGCCCTGGAGCCTCGCGGTAGGAAGCGATCCAGGACGCGCCCTCGACCCGCACCTTGTACAGGCGGTAGCCGCGCGTCTCGAAGATCGCCGTCGCAGCATCGAGCAGGTCTCCACGGGTCAGACCGGATCCTTCGCTGATGGGCAGGTCGACCTCCCCCCGCCGCGATGCGGCGAGGGCGGTGACTTTCTCCCTGAACTGTTGAAGAGGTTCCATCTCGGCTCGGGTCCGTTCAACCACCAGGCCGCGCCTCCCCGGAACCGCTCAACGCCGTATTAATCGTCAGAGTTCGAGCGAGGAGTACGCCACCACGCCCCGTCGCAGCTGATCGAGGGCATCGCGGACCGTCTCGGTGAACGTCGCGCTGGGCGAGACCTCCTCGAGCTGACGCATCAGATCGATAAGTTGCTTCATGTTGCGCACGAAATCGCCCGGTGCATCGTCTTCGCCGAGCACCTCTTCGAGAGGTCGGCCCGATGCCCACAGGTAGGTCCGCGCCGCGAATCCCGCGTCGGGTTCTCGCGTTAGCTCCAGGCCCCGGCGATCCTCGTGGCGCCGGATCTGTCGCCACAGCCGGGTGATGCTCTGCCACACGTCTTGGGAGGCTCTCGTCGGAAGAGCGGCCGCGACTTCCGATTCCGGCCCCCGCGCTTCGTAGACGAGAGTGGAGCAGATCGCAGCAAGCTCGGCTCCATCGAGCGGATCGAAAAGGTCACGGTCGAGAGCCTCAACGACCAGGAGATCGGATTCGTTGTAGACCCGGGTGAGCGTCTCGCCTTTGTCGGTGAGCGTCCAGTCCTTCACATAACCGAGATGCTCGAGCACCTCCAACACCTGATCGAAGCGACGCGCAAGGGTTCCAGTTCGCCGTCCGACCCGCCGGTCGATGCCACCTATCTCCTTTCGTAGCCGCGCCGCGCGGTCGGCGAAATGAAGGTGACGGTGAAGCTCGGGGCAGCCTGCCACCGGATGCGCCTCGATCGCGCGCATCAGTGCCTCTTCTTCCTCGGATGTCTGACGCTCTTCCGTAGGGTCGGCCTCCGGTCGCGGAGCTTCGACATCCAAGTCTCGTAACCGCTGCCACAAATCGCGCCGAGCGCGCGCATCGCGCGCGTCGAAGTGACGCGGGAGCGGGATCCGCCCGACCGGATGCGGCGGGTCCAGGAAGTCGGCGAGCGACAAGCGGATCATCGAGCGCCGCTCCGATAGAGCGAATATCCGCGGCACTCGCTCCGAGCGCTTCTGCGACACCTCGAGCACCACGTAACGGCCCTTGCGCTTGCCTCCGAGGACCTGGATCACGTCCCCGCCGCGCAGGCGAGTCACCGCGTCCTGCACGCGGCCACCGCGCGTACCACCGCCACGACCTGTGCCGCGCGCGGTGCGGACCCGCTCGAGCAGTTCCTTGTACTCCTCGATATCGCCCCGCTCGCAGTGCATGCGGTCTCGGTAGGACGCGAGGTAAGCCTCCTTCTCCTCCCGGTCGCGCTCGAGCTTCACGACGTCCCGGTCCGCCTGGAACTGCGCGAACGAAGAGTTCACGAGATGTTGGGCCTCGGAGCGGTCGTAGTTCCGGACGAGGTTCACCGCCATGTTGTACGAGGGCCGGAACGACGACACCAGCGGGTACGTGCGGGTGGACGCCAGACGGGTGATGCCGTCGAACGGGATGAACTTCTGCAGCAACACGACGCTGTGCCCGAGTTCGTCGATCCCGCGACGACCTGCCCGGCCCGACAGTTGCGTGTACTGCCCCGGCGTGAGCTGCTCGTGCTTCTCGCCGGTGAACTTCATGAGGCTCTCGATCACCACCGTGCGCGCCGGCATATTGATCCCCAGTGCCAGCGTCTCGGTGGCGAAGACGGCTTGGACGAGGCTGCGCGAGAAGAGCTCCTCGACCACCTCCTTGAACGGCGGGATCATCCCCGCGTGATGGGCCGCGATGCCGCGCCGAAGGCCCTCGAGCCACTCGTTGAAGCCGAGGACATCGAGTTCGTTCAGCGGGAGGTCGGCGACCTTGGTCTGGGCGTACTCGACGATCGCGGTGCGCTCCTCGGGTGACGTCAGCCGGATGTTCTCGCGCAGGCACTGCCGCACGGCTTCGTCGCATCCCTTGCGGGAGAAGATGAAATAGATCGCCGGCAGCATGTCCTCGCCCGACAACCGATCGATCACCTCGCTGCGGAACGGGATGCGGGCTCGTTTGTAGTGCGGACGCCGGCCCCCTCGGCCAGGCCGTTCGGCGCCGCGCTTACGACGACGGTCGAGCTCGCGCCCGCGCGGGTTGGCCAGGACCTCACCGTTCGGTTTCTCGACGAACATCGGCAACAGCTCGTCGGACGCGAAGTACCAGTGACGGATGTCGACGGGCCGCTGCTCCTCGATGATCACGTCGGTCCGACCGCGCAAGGTCTGGAGCCAGTCTCCGAACTCTTCCGCGTTCGAGACCGTCGCCGAGAGCGACACGATCTGAACGTCTACGGGGAGATGGATCAACACTTCTTCCCATACGGCCCCGCGATACGGATCCTGCAGGTAGTGGACCTCGTCGAGGACAACGTAATGGAGTCCGCCCAGCGTCGGCGAGTCCTCGTAGATCATGTTGCGGAGCACCTCGGTCGTCATCACCACGATCGGCGCGTCGCCGTTGACCGAGTTGTCGCCGGTGAGGAGTCCGACCTTGTCGGGGCCGTAGACGCCGAGGAAGTCGGCGTACTTCTGGTTCGAGAGGGCCTTTATCGGCGTCGTGTAGAAGGCCTTGCCCCCACCGCGCAGCGCGACCCACGCGGCGAACTCCCCCACGACGGTCTTGCCGGCGCCCGTAGGGGCCGCGACGAGGACCGACGAGCCCTCCGCGAGCACCTCGCATGCGCGCCGCTGGAAGTCATCGAAGGTGAAGCCGTACGAGCGTTCGAAAGCGACGGCGAGTTCGTGTGGCGTTGCTTCGGCGTTACCCGTTGCCGCCTTCTTCGTTGCCACCACCGTTACCGCCGCCCCCGCCGCCTTCGACCTCGAGGCCCTCGGAGCCACCCGCGCCTTGCGCCGGTCCCGACGGCGCGTCCGCACCCGGCGGACGGAGACCGGATGGGCGGAGTTCGGCGTCGTCGAGTTCCTTGTCGAGGAGCGCGATCACGCTCGCGAAGAGGTTGTTGGCGCTGGTCCACTGAACCCGGCCCTGGGTCACGATGCTTTCGCGCGCGTCGCCTTCGACGTCGGGCACGAGTTTGTAGGTCTCGGCCGCAGATACGTACAAGAGGATCGATTGCAGCAACTGCTGATTGAGCGGACGCAGGTCTTCGGGAGCCTGGGTCTGCGACAGCGTGGTCTGTGCGTTGCCGAAGCTGCGGTTCCACTCACGCACGCGCTCTTCCATCTGACCCGGTGGGATCTGGGACGCCGTCGCCATCTCGGACGCCGCCGGTGTCAGGTTCTGCACCAAGGCTCTGACCCTGGTGGTGTAGTCCTCGAGTTCCTGCTGGCGGTCCTCGAGCCGAGCACTCTCCGAGCGCGCGCTGGAGATCGACCAGATGACCAGGCCCAGGATCGTGAGCCCGAAGAGGATCGCCACGATGCGCCCGCCGGGCGTCTTGTACCAGACCGTCCGGGTGCGCGGCTGGAACGAGGGCCGGGGTGCGGCCGCCGGCCGCCGCCGGGCCTGACTCCCCCGCGAACTCTTCTTCTTCTTCCCCTTTAGGGCCATGGGTCACCTTTTCGATCCACCCGCCCGCCCACAAACCGTCTGACTGGCGCGCCACTTGAACGGACGACTATAGCTACTGCTGGGACCGCCTCCGGCGCCTCAGGGTGATGCGCAGGAGCACGATCGTCAGCTCGTAGAGCGCGTACAGCGGGACCGACAGGGCGAGCAGGGTGTACGGGTCCTGGCTCGGAGTGACCACTGCGGCGAGGGCAACGATCGAGACCATGGCGACCTTGCGTTGGCGGCGCAGAGTATCGATCGTGATGACCTCGGCGAGCCCCAGGAAGAAGAGCACGAGCGGGATCTCGAACATCAGTCCGAACCCCAGGAACATCAGGCCGACGAAGTTCAGGAACTCTTCGGCCCCCAGCAGCGGGACCAGACCCTCGCCCCCGATCGTGATGAGGATCCGCAACCCCGTCGGCAGCGTGAGGTAAGCCACGCTCGCACCGATCGCGAACAGCACGACCGAGCAGAGCACGAACGGGAGCGCGTAACGCTTCTCCTTGGAGGTCAGGCCGGGGGTTACGAAAGCGAAGATCTGATAGAGCCACACCGGTGACGTGAAGATGATTCCGGCGAGCGCGGTCAGCTTGAGTCGGAACAAGAATCCGCCCATCGCTTTCTGGAACACCAGGTCGCACCCCTGGGGACCCTGAAGGTCGCGCGGCAGATCGCAGTACGGCTTGCGGATGAAGTCGAACAGCGGTTCGTAGAGGATGAATGCGACGATCGAGATCAGCAGGAACGCGCCCAGCGAGATCATGAGCCGGTTGCGGAGCTCGCCGAGGTGCTCGACGACCGTCATCGTCCCGCCGGGGTCGTTCCTCCTCCGGCGCTGCATCCACCTCGAGCGCCGTCTCCGCAGATCGTCGGCGCCGTTCACTTGTCGTCCGTGTCGGCGGGGCGCGCGGGGGACTCCTCGGCGCCGGACTCTTTCGGGGCCTCGGACTCTTTCGGGGCCTCAGACTCTTTCGGGGCCTCGGGTGCCTCGGCTTTGGTCGGCGGCGGCACGTTGACCTCATCGTCTACCGGATCGTCGAGGCCCTCGCGGAACTCTTGTTTGACCTCGTTCGCCATCCGGCGCATCTCGTTGAGGGCGCGACCCACCGTCCGAGCGATCTCGGGCAGGCGCTGAGGTCCGAAGACGATCAGCGCGAGGACGGCGACGACGATTATCTCGAGGGGGCCTACTTGGGGCATGCCCGCAGTCTAGAGACCGCGGGCATGGACGGGGAAGGTATGTGGTTGTGTGCGGTGGCTACTGCGTGGGGCCGACCAGCTGCTCGAGCCAGTCGTCACCCTTGAGGATCTCGTGGAAGGCGAGCAGGTCGTCGTGTGTGATCGCCGGACCCTCGCGAGTCTCGAGGGCCTCTGCAGGCACGTGCATCAGCACCGGCATCACGCCTCCGGAGAGGAGCAGCCGCACGATGCGGTCGTCTGCAGGCTTCTCGATGAACTCGGCACAGTTCGGGCAGGAGAATCCGTAGGTGTTCGACGAACGGGATCCACCGATACGGAGAAGGATGTCCTCTGCGGTGAGATCCACTTCCCCGCAGGCGGGGCACGTTGCCTTGATGGTGGTCATCTCGTCGCCTCTTCCTCTTTTGATTTATCCCTACGCCCTAACTATCGGCCGCTGGCATAGCGGCTTTAGAAAGTTCGATGCCTCGATTTCGTACGCACAAATGAGGGGGTAAGTCGCCCTAAATCGGGGGGTTTCACGGGTCGATGTAGTTGAGAGATGTCTCTACTCGACCGTGTCCGCCCGAAGCTCCCTCAGGCCCCCGAGAAGTGGAAAAGGGGCCTCGAAGCCGCGCTCACCGTCAGCGACATCGCGGCGTCCTCGATGCCGCTCCCCGAGGCGGTCCAGGGCATGGTCGAGGCGGCGATCCAGCTTCTCGATGCCGAGCAGGGCTCGATCATGCTGCTCGAAGACGACGGCCGCACGCTGGTGCTGGTCGCGTCCTACGGACTCCCTTCCGAGGTACCGGTCGGTCACGAGCTGAAGGTGGGTGAGAGCGTGGCCGGTCGCGTCCTCGTCACCGGCAAGCCGCTCCTGTTGGGTCAGGTCGACAGCGATGCGTTCGATCATTTCGTTCCCAAGGCGCGGCATATCTCCTCGAGCATCGTGGTTCCGCTCCGCGTTCAGGGTCGTCCGATCGGGGTGCTGAACCTCGCCATCGCAGCGGAGTCACCGCAGTTCGAAGAGGACGACCTCCGGGTGGCGCAGATGTTCGCCGACCAGGCCGGTGCGGTCATCTACCGCGCGAAGCTCCACGAACAGGCCGAGCACCGCTCTTCGGATCTGACCGCTCTGGTCGAGTCCAGCAAGGGGCTCCTCGGAACCCTCGACGTCGAGTCCCTGCTGCAAGCGGTGCTCGATGGTGCCGCACGTCTGGCCGGCTCGAACGAAGGCTTCGCGTGCCTCTTCGACGCGGAGTCGTCGTCGATCTCGCAAGGGATCTTCCGAGGCTTCCAGAAGGACACGATCCGCGAGCTGCTCGATCGTCCCGAAGTGATCGAAGCGATCCGGGCCGTGGACGTCGCGGTGTTCGACCACGAGACGCTCGGAGCTCTCGCCGCGGTCGGGCTCCGCACCGCCGAGGGAACGCGCGGCGTCATAGTCGTTACCTCCGACCCCGATCTGATCGACGACCGTAGCCACCTGATGAAGGCGTTCGGTCAGCAATGCAACACCGCGATCGGCTCGGCCGAGATCTACGGCCAGATCGAACGCAAGGAGAGCGAGGTCTCCTCGATCCTCCACAGCATGCCGAACCCGATCGTGCTCGTGGACTCGCGGGGCAAGATCGTGGGCGTCAACCCCGCAGCCGAACAGATCTTCTCGATCTCGGGAGCCTTCTCAGCCGGTTCTTCGGTGAAGGGGGCCCTCGGACACGAAGAGGTCGAGAAGCTCCTCGAGGGCGATGGCGAGATGCAGAGCGAGGTCATCGCCGGCAATCCCCCGCGCACATACAAGGTGCGGGTGACCGACGTGCGCGTCCCGGGCGCTCCGATGGGACGGGTCCTGATCATGGACGACGTCACGGCCGAGCGGCATACCGCGCAGACGCAACGCGACTTCGTGGCGATGATCGGACACGAGCTCCGTACCCCGCTGACGATCATCAAGGGCTTCGCGCGCACGCTGCTCCGGCGTCTCGACCAGGCCACGGTCGAGGACGTTTCCGAGGGCCTGCGTACGATCGACGGCCGCGCCAACCAACTGGAACGACTGATCGAGGACCTTCTCTACGTGTCCCAGATCGAGAGCCGCGAGGCCTCGCTGCGGATCGAGAAGATCGATCTCGCCACGTTGGCTCGGTCGGTCGCGAGCGACATCATCAACGAGCACAAGGGCCGCGAGGTCATCATCGACATCCCCGCCGGACTCCAGTGGTCGTGCGACGAGACCAAGATCGGCCTCGTCCTCCGCCACATGATCGAGAACGGCCTCAAGTACTCCGAAGGTCCCCATCCGGTGACGGTGCGGGCCCAGGACGAATACGAAGAGGTCCGTATCGACGTGATCGACCGCGGCGTCGGCATCGTGTCCACGGATATCCCTGAGATCTTCGAGCGCTTCCGCCAGGTCGACGGCTCCGCGACCCGCTCGGTCGGCGGAACCGGAGTCGGTCTCTACCTGTGCGCACAGCTCGTGCGGATGCACGACGGCCGGATCTGGGTCGACTCGACCTGGGGCAAGGGCTCGACGTTCTCGTTCGCACTGCCGAAGCGGGCCGTAACGTCTGACGTCGTCCGGATCGTCGCGTCGGACGACGCCAACGCACCGATAGTCAACCGCGGGGCCTGAGTCACTGGTGGCGGGCCGCGATCCGGCCGCCCAGCTCAGTGGCCGCGTCGGCCGTCTGTTGCGGCTTCACGTTGCGGACGTCAGCTCCCAGTTGCAATAGCAGCGTTGCGGCCCACCTCTCCCCGCTCGCGATGAGCTCCACCTCGCGCCAGCCGTCGTCGAGCGTGCGGGCCGAGGCCACCGGGTAGTAGTCCTCGAACCAGCGGGCCGCGGCGGGCGAGATCTCTATCGTCATCGTCGGCTGGGCCCCCTCGCCGAGGAACGCACCCTTGTAGCGCTGGGGGTCGAAATCGGCGGGAATGTCGGCGGCCTCGTCACGCGACTCCACCGCCTTGATCCGGTCGACGCGGAACATGCGCTCCTCACCGCTGAGGTGGTCGTGGCCGACGAGGTACCAGTGACCCATCGCCGCGATGAGTCCCCACGGATCGACATCGCGGTCGCTGAGCTCGCCGCGGGACGCGGACCGGTACTCGAGGTGGACGCGCCGCCGCTCGGACAACGAGCGTTGGAGCGTCTGCATGTGCTCCGACGGCCCCGGATCGACCTTGACGCCGATCCCCGCTCCGTCACCCTCGATGCCGGTCCCGAGAGCGCGCCCGAGCTTGGTCAGGGCGCGCTTGAGTGCGTCGGCACCCTCCATTCCGGGTAGCTCTGCGATCGCGGCCGCCCCCGCGTAAAGAGCGAGGGCCTCGGATGGGGTCAGTCGCAAGGGCGCCGAGAAGTAGTCGGCCATGCGGACGTAGATCCGGTCATCATCGATCATCACGTCGATCAGATCGCCGGGGCCGTAGCCGGGCAGACCACAGAAGAAGACGAGCTGCAGGTCGTCCAGGATCTCGTTCTTGCGAACGTTGAACTTCTTCGACAGCTCATCGACAGATACGCCCGGGTGCTGGATCGCATACGGGAGCATGACGAGGATCCGGCTGAGCCTGCGGCCGAGGCGGTTCGCGTTCTCGGCGCTCATGCGCGCACGAACCGTTCGATCTGGCGCGCGACGGCCTCTCGGACCTCGGCCGGTTCGACGACTTCCACCTGGTCGGCGAACCCGATGACCCACGACACGAATGCGTCGACGTTCGCGACGGGCATCTGGACGTGGACCGCCCCGTCCGAGACGGTGGTCTGTTCGAGCCCGGCGAGGTTCTGCTCGGGCCACCACGCGAGCGCGGGGTCGAAGCGCACCTCCGCCTGCGTCGCGGTCTGTTCGCCGATCTCCCACGGTTCCCCCGCGAGGTGTGCTCGTGCATCGAAACTTTCGGGGATATCGAAGGTGGCACTGCCCTTGCTCACGTCGGGTTTGATGCGCGACACCTTGAAAGAACGCACCGCGTCGCGGACGGAATCACGGCCCACGACGTACCAGTGGCCCGAGCGATGCACCAGCCCGTACGGCTCCACGGTCCTCTCGCTCGCGTCTCCGGTAGCGGTCTCGTACTCGAACGTCACCGGAGCGCGGTCGAGCAGAGCCTCGTAGAGGGGGCCGAGGAGAGGCTGCTCCGCGGCCACGTCCGCTCCCCACACGACGCGCGGTCCGGACCACGACGTGCCCGGAGCATCGACCGACAGCTTCATGAGCCCCGACTCCGCGACGCTACTCCCGCCGACGACCGTCTCCGCGGCGAGTTTCAGCGCGGCGAGTTCGTCCGGTTCGAGATCGAGCTCCGGAAGGTAGTACTTCTCCTTCGGGATGATGTAGCCCTCGACGTCCTGGCCCATGACTCCCGTGGGTCGGAGCTCGAGTGGGATCCCCATCGTGCGTAGGGCGTCCTTGTCGCGCTCGAACGCGCGGCGGAACGCTTCCTGGTTCGGTTGGTCGTAACCGGCGATGCGATCCCGGATCTGCTCGGCGGTGAGGGGTCGCTCGGTCTCGAGGAGGGCGGCGATCAGGTTGATGAGTCGCTCGATGCGCCGCACGCTCACGATATCGGCGTCCCTCTCGACGGATCGACGGCGACCGCGCCCGCGGCGGCGGCAGCTAGGAAGAGCTCGGGCGCGTCGGTCATGGGTCGTCCCATCGTCGTGGGGTTCAGACCCTTACCGCGCAGGAGCGCGATGCCATCCTCACCCGAGGCGGAGACGAGATCGTGCTTGCCCGCCACACCGGTGTCGCGCAGCTGCGCGAGGACGAGGGCGGCGTGGTCCCGGCCGTCGAGATCGGGGACGACTACGGTCGCTCTCTCTCGTGCTGCGGTCGACAGCGCCGTGAGGCTGTGATGGCTGACCCCGCGGTGTCGCTCCCGCTCGTCGCGGAACGACAGGCGCACCGCGGCAACGGCGCTCCCTCCAAGGGCCGTCGTCGCGTCGAGTATCTGCCCCTGCTCGATCGCCGTGAATCCCAGGGCGGTGCCGGTGCCCACGACCCCCGGGCCCATCGCGACGACGACGACATCGCACTTCGCGACGATCCGGAGAGCCACCAGACCCGAGAACGCGTTCACACATTCGAGGTCGCCGCCGAAGGCATGTCCGGACGTGCACGTAGTGTCCAGCAGTCCGGCGCTGCGTAGATCTCCGACCAAACGGCTCCACGCGATCGGAAGACCTCCGCCGTCGGTCATCAGGTAGCCGACGCGGGCGTCTGGATGTGCGGCCTTGATGCCTCCGACCACGCCGGCGACCTGGGAATGCAGACCGCACGCGACCACCGCCATGCCGTCGATCGATCGCTCGTTCTCGAGTCGGAGGTGATGCGGGCTCTCGGGAGCTTCGACGGCCACCACCGGTCGCTGCCACGGCGTGTAGCGGAGCTTCATGATGTGCCCCTGTGGTGTCGTCTCGGGCCCGCGCCCGTCCATGTTCCAGAGGATGAACCCGATCCCTCCGGTCCCCAGTTTCAGATCGATGCCCGTCATGTTGACAACGACCGTGTCGCCGGCGCGGATGCGGCCGATCATCCGCGGGAAGGCAACCGCTTCGTACTGGCCGTCGGGCATCTGGACGACCGTCCTTATCAGGAGGTCTTGCTCCTTGACGATCTCGATGACCTTCCCTTTACGGAAGGGGGTCATAGAGACGCGATGAGTTTGGCGACGCGCTCGTCCACCGAACGGAACGGGTCCTTGCACAGGACGGTCCGCTGCGCCTGGTCGTTGAGCTTGAGGTGGACCCAGTCCACGGTGAAGTCGCGGCGCTTGCGTTTCGCGGCTCGGATGAACTCACCGCGCAACTTGGCACGCGTCGACTGGGGTGGTTCCTGCGTCGCGAGTTCGATGTCCTGTTCGTCGCACATCCGCTCGGCCATCCCGCGGCGCTCGAGGAGGTAGTAGAGCCCGCGCTTCCGGTTGACGTCGTGATAGGTCAGGTCCATCAGCGCCACGCGCGGGTGTGCGAGGGAGATGCTGTGTCGCTCGCGGTAGCTCTCGATGAGTTTGCGTTTCGAGATCCAGTCGACCTGGCGATCGAGTTTGTCCTGGTCGTGCTCGAGGTTGACGATCACGTGCTCCCACATGCCGGCGATCTCCTTCATCACGTGGTCATCACGTTGGTCGACCCATCGCAGGGCCTTCTCGAGGTACTCCTTCTGCATGTCGAGAGCGCTCGCCTCGCGTCCATTCGCGAGCCGGACGCGTCGCCGACACGTGGTGTCGTGGCTGATCTCTCGGATGGCGCGGATCGGGTTCTCGAGCGTCATGTCGCGGACCTGAACCCCTTCCTCGAGCATGCGCAGCAGCAGGGCCGTGCTTCCGATCTTCAGATAACTGGCCCACTCGTTCATGTTCGAGTCGCCGACGATCACGTGGAGGCGCCGGTACTTCTCGGCGTCGGCGTGGGGCTCGTCGCGAGTGTTGATGATGGGGCGGGACCGGGTTGTGGCGGAAGACACGCCTTCCCAGATGTGCTCGGCGCGCTGGCTGATGCAGAAGAGTGCGCCGCGGGCGGTCTGCAGGACCTTGCCGGCGCCGGCGAAGATCTGCCTGGTGACGAAGAACGGGATCATGACCTCGGCAAGGCGACCGAACTCGCCGTAACGGCTCACGAGGTAGTTCTCGTGGCTTCCGTAACTATTGCCGGCCGAGTCGGTGTTGTTCTTGAACAGATAGATGTCGCCGGAGATGCCCTCTTCCCTCAGGCGGGCCTCGGCGGCCTTGAGGAGCCCTTCGAGGATCCGCTCCCCCGCCTTGTCGTGCACGACGAGGTCGTAGACCGTGTCGCACTCCGGTGTGGCGTACTCGGGGTGCGAGCCGACGTCGAGGTAGAGCCGGGCCCCGTTCTCGAGGAAGACGTTGGAGCTGCGGCCCCACGACACGACCCGGCGGAAGAGATAGCGGGCGACCTCGTCGGGACTCAGGCGGCGCTGCCCCCTAAAGGTGCAGGTCACGCCGTATTCGTTCTCGGTGCCGAAGATGCGCCTCTCCACGTGAAAAGCATACGTGGGGGCCGCCTGTAGGGCCGTTGTTTGGGTCCGGGCGGCCGCAGTTAGCGGCTAGCGCGAGCCGCCGACGATCGATCCCAGAGGAACTAACCGATCGAAGTGCCTGACATCCCGCGAGTGTTGTGCGCCCTCAGCCGGGCGGCCAATTCTCGTCCTGCCTCGAGACCGGCTTCATGCCGATGCGCGCCCATATAAAGAAGATGGACGAGCTCGGCAAAGAGCTGGAAGGCTTCGTGCTTGCGGTCGAAAAGGGGGAACTCCGTGAAGAAGGGGACGACGCGTTCCTGAAGGTCCCCCAGCCGGGTGACTCGATACTTCACGTGGGGGTGCCAACCACGGTTCTCGTAGCCCTTATAGCGACCGAAGTCGAGGTCGTAGATCGCACCGCAACCCAAATGAGACGCGACCGCTTCGAGAACGGACCTCTCGTCATGTCTCATCTCGATGCAGAAGCCGGGCCGGATCCGCCAGCCCGACTTGTACTTAGGGTCGGCCGCACTCTCTGCATAGAAGCAGCCCTCACCCACGACGAGCCCTGCGACGTTTTCTGGAGTGATTGTCCACGTCATCCCGTCAAATGTAAGGAGACCCTGTGACAAAAAAGCGGCCCTCTAAAGGGCCGCCTGAGTCTTGAGCACTCAATGGTGTGCCTGCCGGTGGAAACCAGTGTCTTCAACTAGGAGTGTTGCATTTACTCCTTAGAAAGGAGGTGATCCAGCCGCACCTTCCGG